>JARROL010000323.1:0-3446 GCA_037383965.1 Desulfobacterales bacterium
ATCGCCTTCGACACCCGGGAACTGGCCGAGTGGGACAGCGGGCTGCTGATTTTCCTGAAGCAGTTAAGCGAATTCAGCGCCCACAAAAAGATCACCGTAGAGGAGAGCGGTCTGCCGGAAGGGGCCAGGAAGCTGCTGGCGCTGGCTGCGGCGGTGCCGGCGAAAAAAGACGCCCGCAAGGCCGGGGAAAAGGTGCCGTTTCTCGCCCACGTGGGCAACGAAACCGTCGATTTCTTCAAGGCGGCGGGCGATATGCTGGCCTTTATCGGCGATACGGTGATTGCCTTTCTGAATTTGCTGCGCGGCAAGGCCCAGTTCCGCAAAAGCGACCTGGGGCTTATCATGGAGGCCTGCGGGGGCCAGGCGCTGCCGATCGTTTCTTTGATCTGCTTTCTGGTGGGATTGATCCTGGCCTTTATCGGCGCTATCCAGCTCCAGCTGTTCGGGGCCCAGATCTACGTGGCCGACCTGGTGGGCATCGCCATGGTGCGCCTGATGGCGGCCATTATGACCGGCATCGTCATGGCCGGGCGTACGGGGGGCGCCTTTGCCGCCCAGCTGGGCACCATGCAGGTCAACCAGGAGATCGATGCCTTAAAGACCCTCGGGATATCGCCGATGGAGTTTCTGGTGCTGCCGCGCATGCTGGCCCTGGCGCTGATGATGCCGCTCTTGTGCCTTTACGCCAACGTCATGGGCATTTTGGGGGGCATGGTGGTGGGGGTCGGTATGCTCGATATCGGTTTGATTCAGTATTACAATCAGACCGCCAAGGCGGTCAACCTGTGGAACCTTGGCATCGGGATTTTTTCCGGTATCGTGTTCGGGGTGATCGTGGCGCTGTCCGGCTGCATGCGGGGGATGCAGTGCGGGCGCAGCGCCTCGGCGGTGGGCGGTGCGGCCACCTCGGCGGTGGTGACCGCCATTGTCGGCATTATCCTCTCCACGGCCGTGATTACGGTGATATGCAACCTGCTGGGCATATAAGCCGGTTAGCCCGTTGGCCGGTTGATGGGGAGGAACCATTTCTTTTGAAATTTCAAATACTCGGTTTGACTGAATATGGCTGAAAAAGAAGCTCACATAACGGTCCGGGATCTGACCATGGCCTACGGCGACTTCGTGGTCATGCACGATCTGACCTTTACGATCAACCGGGGGGACATCTTTATCATAATGGGCGGCAGCGGCTGCGGCAAAAGCACCATGATGACCATTTTAATCGGTCTGAAGTCCCCGGCCAAGGGGCAGGTGTTCTACGGTGACCAAGATTTCTGGGGCGCCGATGCGCCCACCCGCGACCGGGTGATCCGGCGCGCCGGGGTGATGTACCAGAGCGGGGCGCTGTGGAGCTCCATGACCCTGGCCGAAAACATCGGCCTGCCGCTTGAGACCTACACGGATTTGAGCCCGTCGCGTATCCGAGAGGTGGTTGAGCTGAAACTGGCGCTGGTGGGCATGGCCGGCTTCGAAGAGTTCTACCCCTCTGAGATCAGCGGCGGGATGCAGAAGCGCGCCGGAATCGCCCGGGCGATGGCGCTGGATCCGGAAGTCCTTTTTTTCGACGAGCCTTCGGCCGGGCTAGACCCGGTGAGTGCGCGCCGATTGGATGATCTGATCCTGGAGCTGCGCGAGAGCCTGGGCACGACCATGGTGGTGGTGACCCATGAGCTGGCCAGCATATTTGCCATCGGAAGCAATTCGGTTTTTCTGGATGCCTCCAAGCGGACCATGACGGCCACGGGCAACCCCAGAAAGCTTTTGGCCGAAACCAAGGACCCCACGCTGCGGCTGTTTTTAACCCGCGGCGAGAAATCTTAAACGTAAATAAGGATGGAACAAATGGCCAAGCAAGCGAACAGGATGATGATCGGCGGTTTCGTTGTCATCGCGGTGGTCCTATTGGCCGCCAGCCTGGTGGTCTTCGGCTCGGGCAAGTTCTTCAAGAAGACGAATAAATACATTCTCTACTTCGACGGTTCGGTCAAGGGGTTGAGCGTGGGCGCGCCGGTGCTGTTCCAGGGCGTTCAGATCGGGTCGGTGGCAGCCATTACCCTCAGCGTCGATCCTAATGGGCTCAAGGTGGAAATTCCAGTGATCGTCGACATCGAGCCGCATCGATTCGAGGTGGCTGGAGGCGTTCAGAGGACGGATGAAGATCGACGAGAGGCTGGGAAGAAACTTGTTGAAAGGGGCCTGAGAGCCGTGCTGACGACGCAGAGTTTCATCACCGGGCAGTTGATGATCGAGTGCGATTTCTATCCCAATACCCCCGTCCATTTGAAAAACATCAGTAAAGAGTACCCAGAGATTCCCACCATCCCGTCCACCACCGAAAGGTTGGCCCAGACGCTTCAAAAACTCGACCTGAAGGCGATGGAAAAAAACCTGACAAACACCTTGGCCGGAATCGACGGATTTGTCAACAACCCGGACCTGAAAGCCAGCATCGGTGAACTCAAGGGCGTCCTTTCCGATGCACGTCAGATGGTTCAAAACATAAATGGCCGAATCGGCCCGCTTGCAGATGATCTTGACGCCACGCTGCGCGATGCCCGTAAGATGGTCAATAACGTGGACGGGCAGATCGGCCCTATTGCCGGCAATGTGAATAAAACCGTAGAGAACTTTGGCAAGCTGGCCCGGGACATAGATGCCCGCCTGGGAGCGGTGGCCGAAAGCCTGGATCGAACCCTGTCCTCGGCCAGAGGGGTGATGTCCGAAGACGCCCCGCTGGTTTTCGAGATGGAGAACACCCTGAGGGAGATATCCGTAGCCGCCCGTTCGATTCGGCAACTGGCCTATACTTTAAATCAAAAACCCGAAGCGTTGATTCAAGGCTTAGGCAAATCAGGAGAACAATAAGATGAGAAATGTGCTCTTTCTCCGCTGGTTACCCGTGATCCTGGTGATGGGTCTGTTCTTTTTGAACGGCTGTTTAGGTAGGAGCCAATCGCCGCGGTTTTATACGCTGAGCCCGTTAACCGAAGACAAGGCCATGGCGAAAAGCGACACCCAGGCGCGCGATACGCGTATCGGCATCGGCCCGATAAAGGTGGCCGATTACCTGGACCAGTCCAAGCTCGTCACCCGCACCGGCGACAACCGGCTGTTGAAAGCCGAGTTCGATCTTTGGGCCGGGGCCTTAAAGGACAACCTGACCAACGTGCTGGCCGAAAACATCGGGCTGCTGCTGCCGACCGAACGGATATTTATTTATCCTTGGCGGCTGTCCGAGCCGGTGGACTATCAGGTCATCCTGGATGTGGTTCGGTTCGATGGCGATTTGGAAAAAGAGGCCTGGCTGGTGGCGCGCTGGAGCATCGTCGGAGGCAAGGACAAGGAACTGCTCGAAGTCGACCGCTCCAGCATCCGCGAGCCGGTGACAGGCTCGGGTTACGAGGCTTTGGTCACAGCCCAGAGCCGTGCGCTGGCCAGACTCAGCC
>JARROL010000324.1:0-6177 GCA_037383965.1 Desulfobacterales bacterium
GCCCGGCACCGAGAGGTCGCTCAGGCTGCCCAGCGCCAGCGTTCCATCCGACGCCACGCCGGTGACCGGATATCCCTGAACCACCAAATTGTCGGGATTGCGCAGGTCCCCGTTGCGGTCGAAATTGAACTCGCCGGCGCGGGAGTAGAATCTTCCCCCGTTGGCGTCGTCGAGGACAAAAAAACCGCGACCGTTTATGGCCAAATCCGTCGGGCTGCTGGTGTTCTCCAGGGAACCCTGGCTCCACACGGGAGTCGTTCCCCAGAAATCGACGCCGCGGCCGATATCGTTGCCGCCGGAGCCGCCGAGGGACTGGCTCAGGATGTTGGCAAACGAGGAACGGTTGGATTTGAAAGCGGTGGTGTTGACATTGGCGATGTTGTCGCCGACCACGGTCATGGCCGTGGCGTTGGCATTCAGTCCCGATATTCCGGCAAATAATGATCCAATCATGTGAGTGGTCCTCCTGTTTGAACTTATGGATTCAATTCGTCTGTTTGCGCAGTGTCTGTCGTCGTAGCGTCTGCAGTCACTTCTCTGATGTCGTTCGCTGAGATGGTATAATCTCCGGCCCTTAGCTGAGGCGTCCGGCCGTCGAAGTTCACACCGGTTACCCGGGCCGATACAAATGGCGTGGCTGTCGCGGCTTCTCCATCGCGTCCGGTCGCCTGGATGTCATAGCTGTAACGGCCGGCCGGCAACCGGTTGCCCTCCTGATCGCGACCATCCCAGGACAGAGAGTGACGTCCCGCGAACAGCGGACCGGTTGTGACGGTCCGGACGAAATTGCCTTCCGGGCCGTAAATGTTGGCCGACAGGTAGTCGACATCCTGGGCCAGGTCGAAGCCCAAGTCGGTCTCGCTGTCATCCTTCAGAACGACGGTGTTGCCTGGTGCTTCAACGGTTTTGCCGATCAAATCGACCGTCTGGGCATTCTTGATCGCGGCCTGGTAACTCTGCAGACTTTCCAGGTTGGTATTGACGTTGTTGAGCTGCTCGAGAGACGTGAACTGTGCCAACTGGGCGGTGAAGTCGGTGCTATCGAGCGGGTTCAGCGGGTCCTGATGCTGCAGCTGAGCCACCAGCAGATTTAGAAAATCATTCTTGCCCATGATCGTCGTATCGGATGACACGGCACTTGGGGTGGTCGCGGCCCCGGTCGGTTCAATTGCGGCAATGGTCATAGTGACATCTTCCTTTACTTGGCGGTGGGTAGAATATGAAAATCAAATTGACGCCTATCATGGTGAATCAAACGAAACAGTCGACACCTGCCGTCGCGCGGTTTTCCATCGCCGGTTTCAGGCTCGCCACCGGGACGGTTTCCTGAAAGGCCTGCCGACCGGTCGACGGCAGGTCCCTTGCCTGCGCCGCATCATCGGAAAAGGCCGAGTGCCGGTTGAGGTCATTGAATTCGTTGGCCACCGACACCTCGAGCTCGTCTACCCTCAGTCCCTGAGCCTGGAGGTCGGCCTTGAGCTGACCGATGCCGCTGTCGATGAGATTCTTCGCCGCATGGGATTCGGCCATGATTCTGAGGGTCACCTGATGATTTTCGGTCACAATCTGCAGCTTCACGTGGCCCAGGCTGTCCGGTTTGAGGTCGATGCGAACTTCGGACCGGCCGTTCCGCAAGCGAAACACCGCCTTGTCGACGATCTGACCCAGGGTGTCTGCGTGTGGTTCCTTGGGGTGGTGCGCTTCACCGGCCTTCGCGGCGGCTGCCGCCTCTCCCGCACCGTTCACGGCACGCTGGGGAGTCAACAGCATGTCGGCGACTTTTTGTTCGGACTCGGTACCGGTTTTGGCGGACGTCACGTTGGTGCTCTCCTGCAAACCGCCGTCAGCCGTTTTCAGGGCAGAGGACGACCACGACGGTCTTTCGGCGCCCTTCTCGGTAGCCTGCGGCTCGCTGCGACAGCCTTCGACATCACGACCCGCGCCGTGGCCGAATTTCTGCAACAGGTCGTCTCCAGACTGTGACGCGTTGAAAACGGAAGCAAAACCGCCGACCCGTGCGGTCGAAGCAGAATCACCGCGACCGTTTGCGGACGGCGATAGGGTCGACCATTTCTCCGTCAACCCGCCGGCATCCTTTTCGACCCGATTCTGGTGTCTGTTCTTTTCAGACCGGGCTGAAGTCGTTTTGACGGCGGCATCGGTCATGGTTGCGTTGATCGCAACCTCGGCTGAGGTCGCCAAAGCCGTGGTCGCCGGCGCCGGGGCTTTCGCAGTTGACGCCTGGGAATCGACCTTTTCTGTGCCGGCTCCTTGAAAAACCTTGGTTTCGTTTCCGGTTTCCGCTGTGTCGACGGCAGGTTTTTCGCCATCCTGATGCGCTGCGACCGCCACTTTCGGGTCGAACTCACCGGGTGATGCGGGTGTCGTTTTTGCAGCATCGCCTGTTAAACCGCCCGTAGACAAAACACCTTTGGAAGACGGCAATGATGCCGATGCCAATTGGGACTCCGTGTTGTCGGCCGCCGGATCCGATGCCGGCTCCATGTCCGGAGAGACATCAACTGCCGACGGGTTGTCGTCGGGCGATGGCGACCCTGCCGTTTCATGCCGCGCGCGGGCACCCTCCAAAGCCGTGTCAAAAGAGGCGGCATCTTCGCTGTCGGCCGTTTTATAACGCGAAAGAGAAGCGCCACATCGATCGGTCCTGGCGGCCGTTTTCCCGGGCCGCAGAGTGTCCGTTTGAGCGTTGCTTGTTAAGAGAATATCCAACTGCATACGCATGATCCCCGAAAGGCGCTTTGAAACCGACTTTCGGCACTAATGATAGACGTTAAAATAAAGCTCTTGGGCTGCTTTTTCGGCTGTCGGCGTAGGACAAATAAGGCCTCCTGTCTCTGGTCTTGCCGAAAACGTTATCTCAAAGCCTACAGCACGGAACATGCCAAAGATCTCAGTATCAGAGCCCTTAGTGAAACCGTAAATGTCGGATTGAAATCTAGGATGGAGGGAACCGGTAGACGCGAGCGCAGGTTTTACCGAAGGGCTTCAGCGGGGGCGGGCGTGCCGTATAACGGCCATCTCGTTCATGAAGTCCCGTTCTTGCTTCAGTCCCTTTTTGGCAGCAGCGGTCATCTGTTTTTCTTTCAGTTTGTCCAAAACCTTGCGCTTTTTAAGCGCTGCAACCAACTCCGTGCGTCTCTTTTCGAAAAGCTGGGCAGCCGCGGCCACCAATCTCTTCTGATCCGCGATGTCAAATGCCAACCGCGCGAGGTATCTTTGGTAAAGAAGCATTTCGGAAGCCGTCATATTGCTTTTCAGCTTCCGCTGAAATTCCTCCCGACCCTGTTCCCGGGACTTCTCGATGCCTGCAAGTCCCCTTTTCTCTATTGCAAGATCGGCAAGCGCAGCGGCCAGATTCCGCTGACAGTCTTCTTCGATCCTCCGGCGATGCTGCAATACCGTTTCGAGTTTGAAATTGAAGCCGGCCATAAATAGAGTTTATTCGGGGGTGGTCGTGGGCGCGGAAGCGCCGCCCGCCTGCATGATGATGTCTTCCAGATGGTGCACGCTTTCTTCGATGGTCACCCGCGCGTCAACCTCCTGGGTCAGGTACTGATTGATGTGGTTGATCATGCGGATGGCGCGGTCGATCCGGCTGTTGCTGCCAGCGACATAGGCGCCGATATTGATCAGGTCTTCGGACTTTTTGTAGGTGGCCAAAATCGACTTGAACGTCCGGGCCCATTCCCGTTGCCCTGGTTCGACGACATCGTCCATAACCCGGCTGATGCTGCTCAGGACGTCGATGGCCGGGTAGTGATTCTGCATGGCCAGTTCGCGGGACAAACAGATGTGGCCGTCCAGGGTCGCCCTGAGGGCGTCGGAAATCGGCTCGTTGGTGTCGTCACCTTCCACGAGGACGGTGTACAGCCCGGTGATGGTGCCTCTTCCGGCCGAGGTCCCGGCCCTTTCCAGCAGGCGCGGCAGCAGCGTGAAAACCGACGGCGTATATCCTTTTGTCGTCGGCGGTTCACCGAGGGCCAGGCCGATTTCACGCTGGGCCATGGCAAAACGGGTGACCGAATCCATCATCAGCAGGACGTTCTGACCGAGGTCCCTGAAGTACTCTGCAATAGCCGTGGCGATATAGGCTCCGCGCAGACGAATCAGGGGCAGGTGGTCCGAGGTCGCCACGACGATGACCGAGCGCTTCAAGCCCTCCTCACCCAGTTCTTTTTCGATGAACTCGTTGACTTCCCTGCCCCGCTCGCCGATCAATGCGATCACGTTGACGTCGGCGGCCGTGTGACGGGCTATCATTCCCAGCAGAATGCTCTTGCCGACGCCGGAACCGGCAAAAATGCCCACCCGTTGTCCGCAGCCGATGGTGAGCAACCCGTTGACGGCCCGCACGCCGATATCGAGGGGCGTGCGGATACGCGATCGCTTCAAGGGGTTCAAGGGCTCGGCGTAGATTGGATATTCGGCGTCGTTGACGATGGGTCCTTTGCCGTCGATCGGGAGTCCGAGACCGTCGACGACCCGGCCCAGGAGGCCCCTGCCGACCGGCATGGCGGCGCGGTCCTGCCGCGCTGTCACCAGACAGCCCGGGCCGATACCGCGTATCTCTTCAAGCGGCATCAACAAGACGCGGTCGTCGCGAAACCCGAGGACCTCGGCCGCGACGGCTCGTGCCCCGCCGCCGGGCTGAATCTCACACATCGTCCCCAACCGGCAGACCGGACCGGAGGCCTCGACCATCAGGCCGATGACGTTGGTCACCCGCCCCCGGGCACAGACCAGAGTGCACCCGTCCAGACAGGAGTGATACTTTTGCAATCCGAGAGTATTCTGCATTACTCTTTCGCCCTGCCGCGCAGTACTTCGGTGTCATGTCCCGATAAGCTTTGGCCGAGTTTTTTCCGGAAAGCCTCCGCGACGATCCGCAGCCGGCTGTCGATCCGGGCATCGATGTCGCCGCCATCGGTTTCGACCAGGCAGCCGCCGATGCCGACACTGTCATCGGCTTCTATCCGCAGGCCGTCCGGATTTCGTGAAAGGCTTGAGAGAGGCAACCGCAATCTGTTCAAGAAGTCGATATCGGCCGAATTCATTTTGATCACGACCGTGTCCTGATTTTCCACATTCTGCAGCGCTTCCCTTACTACCGCAACGATGGCTTCGCGGTTGGTTTGGACCTCATGGCTAACAATCCGGCCGGCAACGGCCAGTACCAGTTCGACGATTTCTTTTTCGGTATCGCCTTGGATCCTGTTTCGGGCGTGCCGCAGCGCCTCAACGGCCTCGTCCAGCATGTGTCTCAAAGATTCGATCTTATCCGCTGCGGATTCAAAGCCGGCCTTCTCGCCTTTGTTAAATCCGCGAATGTAGGCCTGGGTCTCGATTTCGTCGAGCGATTTGCGGGAAAGGGCGGGCGGCAGCGTGTCATCTTTCGAGAGATTCGACCAGGCGACACCTCCGCCGTCGCGCACAAAACCGTGACCATGAAGGTGAGTGACATCCTTACGGATTGTCCGGCAGGAATCGGTGCGCTCGAGCGGTATTTCCGGAAAGTAATGGAGCTGAAAGGCATTTTCGTGATTCAAACGAACTCCTCCCCCCTCCGGCCGCCGACGATCAGCTCGCCTTTGGACTCCATTTCCTGAATGATCAAGGTGATTTTCTGCTGCGCATCGGAAACGTCCCTCATTCGCACCGGGCCCATGTTGGAGATCTCTTCATTCAACATTTCACCGGCGCGGGCCGACATATTGCGGAATATCTTGTCCTTTACTTCCTGAGAGGCCGCCTTCAGGGCCATTGCCAATTCAGCCGTTTCCACCTTGTGCAGCACCTTCTGGAACCCGCGGTCGTCGACCAGAACGAGGTCTTCGAAAACAAACATCATCTGTTTGATCTGCGCTGCAAGGTCGGGGTCCCTTTCTTCGATTTCACTCAACACCAGCTGACTGGAGTGCTCATCGCTCTGGTTCAGGATTTCCGCTAGGCGCTCGACGCCGCCGGTCAGACGGGTGACGGAGGCATCCTTGTTCTTCAGAATCTCTTCGAACACGCAGTTGATCTCCGCCACCATACCGGCACTGACCTTGTCCAGCCCGGCGATCCTCACGGCCACTTCTGCCTTGAGGTCATCGGGCATCTTCGACAGGATGTCGCTGGCCACGGCCGTCTCAAGGTGAACCAAAACGATAGCGA
>JARROL010000325.1:0-3418 GCA_037383965.1 Desulfobacterales bacterium
TTTAGCGTGCAGGCCGATCGAGCGTGGCGCCGGTTCAAAATACCGGGTGCAGTTCGACGACCCGTTGCCGCTTCGACGCCTGATGCACAAGGAGGCGCTGAAAATTATGCAGCGGTATATGGCCGCCATCTACGGTATGACGACCGTCAATCACGACCACCTATTTGCATCGCTGCTCAGATTTTCCCCTCACAAGAAGTTTGAAGAGCATGCGTTGCGGCGCAAACTGTTTTTGCTGACGGGCGCCCTTCGGAAAGTCAAAAACCTTTATCTACACCAGAACCTAAAGGACGATCAGGTTCATCTGTTGACCGACGATCGCTACGGACGGGTGAGCGACTTTTTATCGGTTGCCATCGAAAAAGGAATTCTAAGGCGCGAAGGCCGGTACCTGGTCAAGGACCGCTCCAAATTTTCGTCACCCTACGATTTTCACCGCGCACGCATCGACAATCCGATTGAAGTGATGGCCAACGCCGTCGAACCGTTGACCGCCTTGCAGCGCCTCGTGCGTCGGACCGCCTGGCTGCCCGATTTTTGGGTCCGCCACAAAGTGGCGTCTATACTGCAACACCGTGCCTACAGCGAATTCGACGAAGATTATCGGCAGTTCTTTGTCGAAGGCGAGTCTAAGAAAAAAGAGGTCGGAAGTCCATTTCTGATCCGCGGCAACTTCCGCCGGATGGGAGTGGTCCTCGTCCACGGATACATGGCAGCTCCCCTGGAAATGAGAGAACTGGCGGAATATCTGGCACGCAAGGGATTGTGGGTCTATGTCCCGCGTGTCAAAGGCCACGGCACATCTCCTGATGACTTGGCCCAAACCCGCTACCCGGCATGGGTGGATACGGTCGATTGCGCGTATGCACTAATGCGCAGCTTGTGCCGACGGGTCGTCGTCGGCGGTTTTTCCAACGGCGCCGGACTGACGCTTGATCTGGCTGCGCGGGTCGCTGATGCGGCCGGCGTTTTTGCCGTTTCACCGCCGCTGCGGCTGCAGGATTTTTCGACGCGCCTGGTACCGGCCGTGGACGTCTGGAATCGTTTTATGAAAAAAGTCCGCCTGGGCGATGCCCAGGTTGAATTTGTGGATAATCACCCGGAGAACCCTCATATCAACTATCTGCGTAACCCGATTGCCGGCGTGCGAGAATTGGAACGCTTTATGGGCGCCCTGGAACCCAAACTGGGTACAATCAAGGTGCCTGCTCTGGTTATCCAGGGTCAGGGAGACCCGGTGGTCAACCCTAAGGGATCGGTCAGGATATTTCAGCGCCTGGGATCAGAGGATAAAACCTATGTGCTATTCAGCTTTAACCGCCACGGCATCGTGCGCGGTGAAGGTGCCGAGCGGGTTCACCGCGCTGTCTGGGAATTCATCGAACGATTGAATTGATGAAAATGGAACAGGGCAAAAATAATTCTTGACATGATACGCTGTGGTATTACATTAGTCCCAGGCAGCGCCAGCTGCTCAAGAGGTTAGGAAATGATATAACAACCTTAACCCCTTTTCTCTTTCCTCTGTTGAAGGGGAGGCATCTTCCCCAATGCCTCCCCTTTCTTTTTGTGCGAAGGATGGGAACGATGCCAGATATCCGTGAAAATACCACGACCTCACTCGTCCGGCTCGAGATTTTTTCTGATTTTATCTGACCCTGGTGCTATTTCATTACCGGGCGTATTGAAAAGATTCAAAAAACGTATGCCGTTGATGTGGACTGGATTGCCTTTCCCCTCCATCCTGAAACCCCTGACGAGGGCCGTAGCCTTGAAGAGCTTTTTGCCGGTCGTCCGATTGACGTGCCGGAAATGATGAGGCATCTGAGGCAGAAAGCCGCAGAGCTCGGACTTCCTTTCGGCGACCGCACCATGACCTACAACAGTCGCCTGGTGCAGGAATTGGCCGAGTGGGCCGCCGATAAGGGCCGAGAGAATGATTTTCACCGGGTCGTGTTTCGCGCGTACTTTTCCGACGGTCTGAATATCGGCGATCCGGCCGTGTTGGTGAAACTGGCGGATGCTGCGGGTCTGTCGGGCGACGAGGCCCGGCAGGTCATTGAGGCCAGAACTTACCGCCAAGCTGTGGATCGGGACTGGGACCGCGCCGTGCGCTTTGGAGTGACCGCTGTTCCAACCTTCATGATCCGTGGGAAAAAACTGGTCGGCGCTCAGCCGACGGAAGTGCTCGAAAGATTCCTGGAAGAAAACGGCGCGCGGCGCTTAAAGTAAAAGGTTCGTTGAGTTTGTCGTGTTTATAAGTCTATTATGAGTCGGAGATGCGGACCTTCGGCTTTTTCTTATATTTCGGGGCAACCGGCAAACGGGCTCAACGGGCCGACCTTGCACTATTTTCATATTTTCCGGCTCAACGGGCAAACGGGCATAACCGGCTCAACGGGTTAGCCCTTCGCCTTCAGCCGTTTGCCGATAGGCGTTAGCCTTAACCCTGAGGAAGGGCCACCCTTAAACCTTTCACCTTAGACCCATAACTTTTTTCCTACATGAACGCTATCGGCATCATCATCCTGTTGGCTCTCCTGCTGGACCTGATCTTTAACGCCGCCGCCGATTATCTGAATTTAAAGACGCTGAGACCGGAACTGCCGGAAGAGTTTAGGGGCCTCTACGATGAGGCGCGCTACCGTCGCTCCCAGGACTACCTGAAGGTCAACACCCGTTTCGGCTGGGTCGTTTCCGCCCTGAATCTAGTGGTGCTGCTTGCTTTTTGGTTCGGCGGTGGATTTCAGCTGCTGGACAGATGGGTGAGGTCATTGCATCTCGGGCCTGTGCCCTCGGGCATGGCCTTCATCGGCACTCTTGCTCTGTTGGCGGGCATCGTTTCTTTGCCTTTCAGCATTTATGCCACCTTCGTGATTGAAGAGCGGTTCGGGTTCAACCAAACCACCTGGTCCACCTTTGTCAAGGACAAACTCAAGGCTTTGGCGCTGGCGCTTTTACTCGGGGCACCGCTATTGGCCGGTGTGCTCGCTTTTTTCGAATATGCCGGATCCAGCGCCTGGCTCTACTGTTGGATGGCTGTCACACTTTACATGCTGGTGGTGCAGTTTGTGGCACCGACATGGATCATGCCGCTCTTCAACCGTTTCAGCCCGCTGGAAGAAGGGCCGCTGAGGCAGGCGATATTTTCTTACGGCCGGTCAATCGATTTTCCACTTGACAACATTTACGTCATGGACGGCTCGCGGCGCTCCAGTAAATCGAACGCTTTTTTTACCGGGTTCGGTCGCCACAAGCGCATCGTTCTTTTCGACACCCTGGTCGAAAGACACACCGTTGAAGAACTGGTGGCTGTGCTGGCGCACGAAATGGGCCATTACAAGAAAAAGCATATCCTAAAATCGCTCTTGCTGGGGGTTGCGCAATCCGGGCTGATGTTTTTTCTGCTCTCGTTCTT
>JARROL010000326.1:0-4036 GCA_037383965.1 Desulfobacterales bacterium
GAACGCCGATCTATCCCGTCCGGTTGCCGGTGCTAAAACTCAGAATATTTCGAGGGTCGCTAACGAAGTTGACATTGCGAAGCTGAAAATATATTAAAATCAAGGAGTGGCGTTTTTCTCGACGACCGGCCAACGCCCGCAAAAAGAATGCGGATTTCTGGGGATTGCTTCCCGATAACGCTGCGGCCGGCGTTTATCGTCGCAGCGTGGGGGGCGCACCCGCCGGAGATGAATCTCCAAAGGTCTTTGACGGGAAAGTAAACAACCGTATGCATGGGAGGTGCGGCATGATCATCAAACAGGCGGACCTTTTTTACGGCCTGAACCACAACTTCATCAAGGACCTCATGGCCATTGCCTTGCGGACGTCCTACGCAAAAGGCGATGTCATTTTTCGGTCCAACAATCCGGCCACTCATTTCTATATTCTGATTCAGGGGTGTGTGCGGTTGCGTCTCGATCACGCCGGTCGCGAGGTCTTCACCAGCTGCCGGATTGGCGAGATTTTCGGATGGTCGAGTCTCATCGGCCGGCAGTCTTACTCGGCCTCAGCCGAGTGCATGGAGACGGCAGCACTGCTGAAGATCGACCGGCAGCAGTTTCAAACGATATTGGAAAAGGATCTCTTCAGCGGATTGCTTTTTTTCAAACAACTGGCCGCGGCACTTGGCAATCGTTTGATTCAACTCTATGAGCGCGAAAAGGAAACCGTTCCGGCAGCGTCATCCTCAACCGAAGGGGCTGCAGTATGAATCCGCAAAACATCGAAGACGACCTGGCGGCATGTGAATTTTTCAAGGGTTTCGACAAGACCGACGTCGAGAAAGTCGCCGCTATTTGCGAGGTCAGGGCCTGCGAGGCCGGCAGCATTCTTTTTCAACAGGGCGACTTCGGCGAACATCTGTTCATCATTTCCGATGGTCTGGTGCACCTGGAGCGCTCGATGTCGATGGGGGGTCGCAAGGGAAATGTCGTCATCGAAACGCTCGGTAAGAGCCGGGTCCTGGGTTGCTGGTCGACACTGCTCGACGAGCCCCACATCGTGATGTCGACGGCTGTCTGTCAGCGGCCGACGACCGTACTCGTCATGCAGGGAGCCCGACTGCGGGAGTTGATGACCAGCAACAGCGCCTTGGGCTTCAACATCCTTGAACGGCTTTGTTTTTTGTTGCGGGACCGCGTTCAAGCCGCTTATGGTGCTTTGGACAAGATTTAACGCCTCATTGATTTCACCGGCCGGGTCCGGTAATATAATTATTTGGCTTCGGTCCCGCCGGCAAGTGCGAAACACGGATGCGATCATCGTCTAGGAGTTTCTATGGATCTTGAGCTCAGCGCCGAAGAAGCGCGAACTCTCGACGATCTTAAAAGCCAGTTGATTCGATTCAAAAAGGAACGCGGCGAACTGATTCCCATTCTCCAGATGTTCCAGGCAAGACTTGCCTATCTGCCGCCGGAGACCATCGAACTGGTGGCCGATTATTTGGGTGTTTCTCCCTCCGAAGTCTACGGCGTTGCCACCTTTTACAACCAGTTCCGGTTCAACCCGCCCGGGAAAAATCCGATCAAGGTTTGTCTGGGAACCGCCTGTCACGTCAAGGGCGCCGATATCATCCTCGAGAATTTCGAACGCAAGCTTGAGATCAAGGAGGGGGAAACCACGGCGGACCGCGAGTTCAGCATCGAGCGAGTGGCCTGTGTCGGTTGTTGCGCCCTGGCACCGGTAGCCTTGGTAGGCGAGACGGTCCAGGGTCACATGGCACCGAGCAAGGTCGAAGGACTCATCATGAGGGTCGAAATCGAAAAAGGGATCAAGGCCCGCGCCGAACAAAAAAATGAACCCAGCCGACCATGACATATTCAACAAGCGTTTTCGGGCGATGCAGGCCGAGGCCAGGCAGCGGAAGGCGGATTTCGACGCGACGTCGCTCCCAAAGATCCACATCGGCATGGCGACCTGCGGCATAGCCGCCGGTGCGCTTGAAACCAAGGCCGCATTCGAACAGGCCCTGGTGGAACGGGGTATCGACGCCCGCATCCACCTTGTCGGCTGTGTCGGACACTGTTACGCCGAACCGGTGGTCGTGATCGACCACCCGGCTTCCGGATTTCCACCTATTTTTTATCCCGAGGTCAATCCCGGCAAGGCCACGATGCTGACCAAACTCTTTCTGGAAGGCGGTGATCCGCGGCTGGAACACATCCTCGGCGCCACTGTTGCCAACGAGCTGATTCCGTCGGTCATGGAGTTTCCCCGCTTCAATCAGGAAAAACGGGTCGTCATGGAAAAATGCGGCCGCATCGATCCCGAGGACATCTACGACTATCTCGCCGAAGATGGCTACACCGCCTTGTCAGCGGCTCTCGAGCGTTCTCCGCAGGCAATCATCACGGAAATCGAACACTCCGGCTTGAGGGGTCGCGGCGGCGCCGGTTTTCCCACCGGGACCAAGTGGGAGTTGGCCCGTCGGGCCGACGGCGATGACAAGATCGTCATCTGTAACGCCGATGAAGGGGATCCCGGTGCCTACATGGACCGCACGATCCTGGAGAGCAATCCCCACCAGGTATTAGAGGGCATAATCATCTGTGCTTACGCCGTCGGCGCCCGACATGGTCTCATTTATGTTAGGGCCGAATATCCTCTCGCCGTCAAGATCATTCGCAAGGCCATCGCGCAGGCCAAGGAATTGGGGCTCTTGGGGCAGGCTATTCTCGATAGTGCCTTCGATTTCGATATCGGCGTTTTCGAGGGGTCCGGCGCCTTTGTGTGCGGTGAGGAAACGGCGCTGATACAGTCGGTCGAAGGCCGGCGGGGGATGCCGCTTCATCGACCACCTTATCCGATCGACGCCGGATTGAGCGACAAACCGACGGTCATCAACAACGTTAAAACCCTGGCTTCGGTGCCGCCTATCATTGAAAACGGTAGCGAATGGTATCGGGGCATCGGCAGCGCCGGCAGTCCCGGGACCGCGATTTTTTCGGTTGTCGGCAACGTGACCCATCCGGGTCTGGTGGAAATCCCGATGGGGGTGTCGCTGAGGACCCTGATTTTTGATATCTGCGGCGGGATACCGAATAAAAAGAGGTTCAAGGCGGTTCAGATTGGTGGGCCCTCCGGCGGATGTTTGTCCGAGGACTTTCTGGATACGCCGATCGATTTCGACTCGCTGACCGCGGCAGGGGCCATGATGGGTTCGGGCGGCATGGTGGTCATGGACGAAGACACCTGTCTGGTGGATGTCGCCCGCTATTTCCTCGACTTCACCCAGAAAGAGTCCTGTGGCAAGTGCACTTTCTGCCGTATCGGCACCTACCACCTCTTGGAGATATTAAAACGCTTGACAGAAGGGGAGGGGCAGCCGTCCGACCTGCAGCTACTGCAGCACTTGAGTGAGGACATTAAACAGGGGTCAAGACGGCCCCGAACCCGGTGCTCACGTCGCTCAAATATTTTGCGGACGATTATACGGCCCACGTGGAGGAAAAGCGATGCCCGGCCATGATGTGCCGGCCCCTGATCGCGTTTTACATCGACCTGGACCGATGCGCACGGGGATGCGATGTCTGTGAGGGATGCTGTCCGGTGGATGCGGTGTTTACCACCGGTAACCGCAAAAAGGGGATCGACCAGTCGCTGTGCGTCAAATGCGGCGAGTGCAGGGTGGCCTGCCCGCCGGAGTACCAGGCCGTGATGAAGGTTTCACCACCGCATCTGGCACCGATCGTCGAGCGGCCGACAGGACCGTCCAAAGACAAGCCATAGCGGCTCGCAGCACAAGGTTCTGGGCTCAGCCCAGCCGCTGGCCTGAAAAGCGGCCAGTTTGATCGTTAAAGAAACTTTTTAGTTTCGGAGAAAAATTTCAAATCGCAAATAACCAATAACAAAAAAATCACAATGACCAAAATTCCAAATGGCAAACCTGTTGGGAACATTGGATATTGTCATTTGGGATTTTCTTGACATTTGGTGCTTGTATTTTGGTATTTGGCATTATTTCAAGCGGGCGGGAAAGCCCTGAAATCTGAAACC
>JARROL010000327.1:0-3744 GCA_037383965.1 Desulfobacterales bacterium
CATCCGATCGATCATTTTGTAACCGTTCATAGGGTTGCAAACTCCGATGCGCTTTCAACTACCGCACTGTAAGCGTTTACAGGGTGCCGCAGATGCAAGGCGTCGGGCGCGCAGGCGTACTCTTGTACTTCAAGTGCCCGACAACAAAGCAGGTGCGGTGCGCTGTGAACGCTTACATCATTTTCGCTTGGAGGTGATCTCCAGATCAGTGATGGGATAGCCGAAGGCTTTCAGGAGAGAGTAGGCGAGTTTGACGGTGTCTTCGGTGCTCAGGTGCGTTTCGACAAAAATGTTGGTGCCTTCGATGTTGACCGGCAGCCTGAGTTCGTCCGGGTTTTCCCTGAAATAATATCGACTGTCGACGGAATGCCACAACAGTTTTTCGACATCCTGGTCGTGTTTTGAAATCAATTCCTCGCACAGCTTGAGCAAAAATCCGTCCCAGGAATCGACCTTGCAGTTGATCCCGTTGAAGGAAAAAGCGCTGACAATCCGGCCCTCGAAATATCGGGGCGGTATCGTGGGTTTCTTCGACTCTCCAACCTCTTCCAGATCGGCAACTTCTTCGGTTGACGCGGCCTCGAGAATCGCCTTTTCGATGACCTTGCGCTGGCGCTTTAACTGTATCGATTCGGCGATTTTGAGGGATTTGCCCTTCGAGACATTGTTTTTTTCGAGCAGTTCGACAAGCCGGGCGGCGACGTCCTTGGGAGGCTGCTTTAAAAGTTCCAGCGTGCAGAACCGCTTCTGATCGAAAGACCCTTCGCCGCCAGACAAGTAAAACCACCAGGCCACGCCGTTGGTTAAAACCGAAAGCGTGACGCCTTCCTTGTAAGCGCCACCGAGAAGCTCTTTCTGGTGGTAGCTCAGGTCTTCACCGACCTTTTCAACGCCGATAAAAACCGTATCGACGATTTTGAGTCTCAGAGAGTAGTCGACCTGAACGGACTTGAGGGCGTGATCCGGTTTTACTTGGTCGACATCGAAGATGTCCCAGCCCAGCAGCGACAGCAACCGGATGACGATCGCCTGTTTCGTGGATGCCTTGTCGAAGGTATCGACCCGTTTGTTGGATTTGAGCGACTCGATGAGCTCGATAATTTGATTTTCCATAACATAAGTTTAAATAAAAATCCCAAATAAATCAAGCAAGTTTTAAGGCTTGAATCGCCGCACGGCGAGCTTGAATCGTTTCAAATCTTCGCTGCCGCCGCGGCGGTCGTAACGCAGCCGAATGTAGAGAGCGACAATGGTCGCGACCCTACCCTTCAGATCTTGGCGGGCGGTGCCGACCACTGCGGCAAAATCAAGCGGCCCCTGTCCGGGAGTGCGAACCAAGCCGACACGGGCGAGTTTGCTGCAAAAAAGCCGATAAGTGCGCCGCACGTCATCGTCCCTTACCGCAGCGGTTTTCAGGAACCGAGCGGCACGGCTCTCACCTGCCCTTGAATCATGAGCACGTCTTCACTGGTGAGAATCGGCTGCAGTTCCTCGAAGGCGCCTCTGGTCTCGCCCATTTGCAGCAGGCTTTTCTCGGCCGCCCGGTCGGGGTAGCCGAGATCGATGCGCATTAGAAAACGGTCCAGCTGGCTCTCGGGCAGCGAAAAAGTGCCGAATTGCTCCAGCGGGTTCTGGGTGGCAATCACGAAAAACGGCTCTCCCAGCCCGCGGGTTTTACCGTCGACGGTCACCTGACGCTCGCCCATTGCTTCCAGCAGAGCGCTCTGGGTTTTCGGGGTCGCCCGGTTGATCTCGTCTGCCAGCAGGACCTGCGTAAAAATGGGGCCGGAGTGGAACACGAATGTGCTGGTTTTGCGCTCGAAAACCGATACCCCGAGAATGTCTCCCGGCAGCATGTCGCTGGTGCACTGAATCCGGCGAAAATTCAGCCCCAGCACCCGGGACAGAACTTTGGCCAGAGTTGTCTTGCCGATGCCGGGCAGATCTTCTATGAGAAGATGCCCCCGCGCAAAGAGACAGGTCAGGGCCAGTCGGACTTGCTCCTCTTTGCCGCGGATGATCGTGCCGATCTGCCCGATGACTTTTCTCGGTTGGAATTCCGGGCTCTGGTGTGACAATTCGGCATCCATTGGTTAGGGTCACCTTGGGGTCGATGCTTTCAGAACTTTCCGCTGAACGCAGCCTTGCGGTTCTCGAAAAAAGTTCGCAATTCCAATCGTTGAAGCGCCCGGCCGACAAGGTGCGAATAAGCAGGAGTATCTGGATGTTCCGAGTTTTCGCACCGGCAGCCGGACGGGATGAATCAGCATACAAAAATGATCGTCTCCGGCCGCTCACCCAGCAAAGCGGTAAATGACGGCGGAGACAACGGCGTAAAGGAGAACCACCCCTGTCACGACAATGCAGATGCCGGCCAGAAGCCGATGAATCGGCCGTTCCCCGACGCGCTCACGGTAACCCATGAGATAGCCGATCAGGGCACCGGCAACCCCGCCGCCGACGTGTCCCCAGTTGTTGATCCCCGGAATAAGCAGACCGAAAACGACGAGCCCGATCGCCCAGGCACCGACCTGACGGTAAATCGTGTGGCCGTAGACACCGCCACGGCTCTTTCCATAGTAAAGCATGGCTCCGATCAACCCGCAGACCGCCGCCGACGCGCCGATGGTGTAGGGAATGCCGGCCAGGTAGGAGACCAGGAATCCGAGGGTCCCGCTGGCGGTGTAAATGACCACCATGCGGTAAGTGCCGTATTCGCGTACGGTCAGAAAAGCCAACTGCCTGAAAGCCGCCATGTTGAAAAAGATGTGCAGAATACCGCCGTGCAGATAATTGGCCGCCAGAAGGCTCCACCAGCGCCCGAAGCGATCGATGGGAACGGTTCCGGTCATTCCCAGCAGGAATAGACTATTATCACCGGGGGACAGGAAGGTCAGCGGATTCATGGACAAACCGATACGGCTCTGGCTGAAGAGAAGCGAGATGAGATACATGCCGACATTGACATAGATCACTGCGCGGATGAGGCGATCCGGGTCATTTAGGCCAATGGCTCCCATCAGACGTTTGCCCATGGAAGCAGGACGCCCGATCCCGCAGTAGGGGCAGCGATTTTCGTTGGTGCTGATCAGCTTGCCGCAGTTGGGGCACAACATCGATTGTCTCTGGCCGCCGGTCATATATCGATCTCTGTCGAAGCAAGGCTGTGTGCTTTGGATTTGCAGAGCGGTTCAGCACGAAGAGGCGGACGCCGTTGTGTGGCGCCGCGCAACAACACAAAGGGTGGTCGACAGACCACCCTTTGTGGGACATCCGGGTCGCAAGCAAAACCTATTTCGGATGGCATTCGATACAGCCGGAGGGTCCTGCCGCCGGCAGGGCCTCACCCAGCACCTGGTAGGACTTTGCCGTCTGCAGATTCTTGGCGCGGATTTCCTTGTGACAACCGATGCAGGCTTCGTGATAGGCGTACTTGTAATATTTTATCGAGACGTCCGAATAGGACAGGTAGGACTCGGTGGTTTTCGGCGCGTTGGCCTGGTCGTGGCAACCGGAGGTCTGGCAGCCTTGGATCTTTTCCTCGCCTTTCCACGTATGATGGCATGTTCTGCAGTCAGTCGCAAAATGGCGCGAATGCGGAAAATCGACCGGGCTCTTTTGCGGAGTGACGTCCGGTGGGGGCTTGATGGTAATGACGCCCATAGGCACGCACATCTCGCTTTCAGAATCCTGACCGAAAACCTCGCATGTCATTCCGACCATGATCGCCAACATCACACACAA
>JARROL010000328.1:0-3381 GCA_037383965.1 Desulfobacterales bacterium
TCCGGGCCGGGCCACCGGAAAAGCGGTCGGGTTCGGGTTGTCCGGCCACATAACTCATTCATCAAAAGATCCTATTTACAACCTTAATCAATAGCTTTCATAAGTACCAGATATCTCGCTTACCCGTCAATAGATACCGATTACTGTATTTTAGCCTTTGCATCGTATGGCATCATGAGTGTCGAGACACCGGGTGATCTGTGCGTCTGATTTTCGTACATACGCCGGTGCGAAGTGCGTGAGGTCGTCGCTGTCGCCGTTTACCAGTTTTTTCCAAGCCAGACGTGCCACCGTCGATGCCCGTATTAAGTGAGCCGAAGGGAGGCTAATGTAAGCACTTTCACCCAGATTGTCACGGATTATGGAGCGGTAGAGGGCAGCCCCGTTTCCAACAAACGTGCAGGGCACATCGATTTTGTGTAGGACTTGATCCGGCCGCAGCACATCTTCGAGATGCCACTCAGCGAGGACGCCGTCGATAACGCGATAGGTGGAAAAGTAGACTTCTCCCCGTCGGGCATCGATCAGCGGGCACACCATTGGTGTCGACGCAGCCGCCTGCTCGGCCAGTGTCTGCAGAGCCGAAATCCCTATGATCGGCCGGCCGGCGGCTTCCGCCAGCCCCTTTACAGTACTGACGCCTATCCGCAGGCCGGTAAACGATCCGGGGCCTTTGACCACGGCATAAGCATCCATCCCGCCAACTGCCAGTTCCGCCAGCCGGCAGGCCTCACCTATCATTCCAGCCAGGTGACGGGAATGCGTCTGAGTGCTGACCAGGTTGATTTCCGATAGCAGGTGTTCCCCGTCGGTGAGCGCCACGCTGCAGCCAGTGGTGGCTGTGTCGACAGCCAGAATTTTCATGACATCCTGATCTATTTATAATTTCGGCATCAGCGACGCCTGCTCGTGACTGCGGAACCCGCTTTTTTTCGTCCACGCACACTCCGCAAAGCCGCTTCCAGAGCAATCGACAGCACTTCATCCATCCTTTCCACCGAAATGTATTTGACTTTGCGCCGGATGGTCTTGGGGATCTCGACGAGATCTTTTGTATTTTTGGATGGAATAATAATGGTTTTTATTCCGGACCGGATGGCGCCCAGGGACTTTTCCTTTAATCCGCCAATCGGCAGGACGCGCCCACGTAGAGTGATTTCACCGGTCATGGCCACATCATTGCGAATCGGACGACCGGTAGCGGCCGAGATCAGGGCGGCGGCCATGGCAATTCCGGCCGAAGGCCCATCCTTGGGAATGGCACCGGCCGGCACGTGAATGTGGGTGTCCACGCTGTCGAATATGTTTTCCTTCCCGCCGTAGGCGCGGATGTTGGCACGGGAATAGCTCACCGCCGCACGTGCGGATTCCTGCATAACCTCACCAAGCTGACCGGTGATGATGAGTTCTCCCTTGCCCCGGATCAACGAGGCTTCCACGTACATCACCTCGCCGCCGGCCTGGGTCCAGGCCAGTCCGGTTGCCAGTCCGATTTGGGCTTCCTCCTGATCCATTTCCGGGTAATATTTAGCCACACCTAAATACTTGTGCAGATTGTTGCGAGTGATCGAGAAAGGTCCTTTCTGACCCTCGGCAATTTTGCGGGCCACCTTGCGACAGATCGAGCCGATTTCACGCTCCAGATTTCTCACGCCCGCCTCGGCGGTGTATTCCGATATAATCAGGTCCAATGTTGCGGGACTGATGACCAGATGACGCGCTTTCAGGCCGTTTTGTTTCATCTGGCGGGGGTTCAGGTATTTCTGAGCAATGATCCGCTTTTCCTCTTGAGTATATCCCGGTAGGTTGATGACCTCCATTCGGTCCAGAAGGGCCGATGGAATGGTGTCTGTCAGATTGGCCGTCAAAATGAACATGACCTGCGAAAGGTCAAAAGGCATGTTCAGATAGTGGTCGCTAAAAGCCGCGTTTTGTTCCGGATCGAGAGCTTCGAGCAAGGCTGAAGACGGGTCTCCGCGGAAATCGGCGCCCAGCTTGTCGATTTCATCCATCATGAAAACCGGATTGCGGCTGCCGCACTGCTTGAGTCCTTGCAGAATTCGACCCGGAAGAGCACCGATGTAAGTCCGGCGGTGACCGCGTATCTCGGCTTCGTCCCGGATGCCGCCCAGGGAGATACGAACGAACTTGCGTTTGAGAGCGTGCGCAATGGCCTGCCCCAACGAGGTCTTGCCGACGCCGGGCGGACCGACAAAACAAAGGATCGGACCCTTCATCTCCGGATTGAGCTGGCGCACGCTCAAGTACTCGAGAATGCGTTCCTTTATCCGGTCCAGGCCGTGGTGATTTTGGTCCAGGACTTTCTTGGCGAGCTTGATGTCGATGATGTCTCGGGTCGTCTTGCTCCAGGGCATCTCCACCAGCCAATCGAGATAAGTGCGGACCACCGACGATTCGGCCGAATCAGGATGCATCTGGTCCAGACGGCGGAGCTGCTTGTGGGCTTCTTTTTCTGCCTCTTTAGACATCCGGGCGCGTTTGATCTTTTTGCGGTAATCCTCTATTTCCAGGCCCTTTTCATCCTGCTCTCCCAGTTCTTTGTGGATCGCACGGACCTGCTCCCGCAGGAAATAATCCCGCTGGTTCTTGAAGATCTCATCCTTGACCTCGGACTGGATCTTGGCCTGCATGGTCGACAGTTCGAGTTCCTTCATCAGAAATCGGTTGACGGTTTTGAGCCGCTGCACAGGGTCGAAAATCTCCAACAACTGTTGGGACTCTTCGATTTTCAGCTTGAGGTTGGTGGCCACCAAATCCGCCAGCTTTCCGGGATCTTCGATGCTCTCGAGGACCGTGCTCACGTCACCGGTCATCTCACCTCTCAACGCCAGAATCTTTTCGGATTGCTCGCGCGCATTCCGCATCAGGGCCTCGACTTCGACGGTCACCTCTTTCGGCGGCACCTCTTCGATCAAGGCCACCTTGACCCGGTAGTATGGTTTTTTGCCGATGTAGCGCACGATTTTGGCCTTGGCGATGCCCTGCACCAGGGTTTTGACCCGACCGTCGGGCAGTTTGATCATCCGCAGGATCCGGCCGACCGTACCTGTTCGGTAGATGTCGTTCGGGCTCGGATTTTCGGTCGCGGGATCCTTCTGGGTGACCAGGAATAAAAATCCGTCTTTGGCGACGGCGTCGTCCACCGCGCGGACCGACTTTTCGCGTCCCACAAAGAGCGGCAACAACATATCGGTGAAAATAACGATGTCTCGCACCGGCATCATCGGAAGAGAGAGCGGAATGTCCGCCAACGCGTCTTCTTCGTCCAGGATGCTGATCAAATCGTCTTTATCTGTCTCTGCCATCAACAACTCCTTGTTTCCGATCTGCGTTTCAAACGATCGAATGCCGGCGACATGT
>JARROL010000329.1:0-3379 GCA_037383965.1 Desulfobacterales bacterium
CCCATTCCGACCATTATATTTTATGGCCCGGAAACGCCCGACCTGTATAGCCCGGTTGATGCGAAAGCCACGATATTCTATAACCCCCTGCCCTGTTCTCCCTGCCTGACCGCTTACAACCACCGCAATTCACCCTGCGACGGGGATAATCTTTGTCTAAAACAAATCCCGCCCGAGCAGGTGCTCAAAAAAGCGCTTGAAATTCTTGAAGAATCATAAATCATCATCTGGAATTTTGAAACCACTTCTAAACGATTATCTTTCCGATCTTTTCTCCGCCTGTCATGACAACCGTTCAGACATCGTTTAATCGAACAGTTTCGATTTGACGACTTGGTCTCAAAATGATATTTCAGCGGCAACGATAACTTCAGAACATCGGTTGTTGGACCTGAGAAACCCAGTCTCGGGTGGTTGAAAACGAATTCACTCCTGGCGCCAGTATGACAGGAGACCCGGGGGTGTTTTGCGAAACCATCATTACATAAAAAGGAGGTTCGCCATGATGAAAAAGCTAGCGTTTATGGTAATGGCAATTATGTTTACAGCCCCGATCTGGCTTGGCAGCGGCCATGCCGCCGACACAATCAAGATCGGCTTCAACGCGCCTTTGACCGGCTTTGCCGCATCAGACGGCAAGTCCGCATCTGAGGGAGCGAAACTGGCGGTCGAGCAAGTCAACACTGCAGGGGGAATCAACGGCAAAATGCTCGAACTGGTGATCTACGACGATCAGGCCAAAGCGGCCCAGGCGATCCCCATTGCCAACAAACTCATCGGTCAGGACAAGGTGGTCATCGGCGTATCCGGCAGTTATTCCGGCCCGACGCGCTCTGCCGCCGGCGTTTTTCAGGAAGCGAAAATTCCCTATATTTCCGCCTATGCCATCCATCCGGACATCACCCGGGCCGGCAATTATGTTTTTCGGACCTCATTTCTGGGAGACGTGCAGGGGCGCGGCGGCGCCAAACTGGTCGGAGATATTCTGGGAAAAAAGAATGTCGTCATCATCACCTTGCAAAATGATTTCGGAAAATCCTTGGCAGCCGGTTTCAAGGATAAGGCGGCTGATTTTGGCATCAAGATTATCAATGAATATGAGTATTCCATAAAAGACCGCCAGTTCGGCTCAATCGTGGCCAAGGTTAAGGCGGACAATCCGGATGCGATCTATGCCTCTGGATACTATTTTACCGCCGGACCCCTGATCAGCCAACTGCGGGCCGCCGGAGTGGACGTTCCCATCATCGGACAGGAAGGATATGATTCCCAGAAATTCATCGAAATTGCCGGGCCCGCTTCCGAAGGCGTTATCATCACCACCAGCCTGGACCGGGACTCGGATGTGCCTGAAACCCGCAATTTCATTAGCGCCTTTGAAAAAAAGGCCGGTTTTAAGGTCGATATGGTGGCAGCTTCGGCCCACACCGCCATTATGGTCGCAGCCGATGCATTGAAGCGTGCGGGCTCCACCGATCCGGAAGCGCTGCGCAAAGCCATCGCTACAACCAACCTGAAAGCATCTACCGGTACCATCTCCTTCAACCAACTGGGCGAGGTGGTGAAATCCGTGCAGAACCAAGTTGTCAAAGACGGCAACTGGCACAGGCACTCGGTCATCAATGACCCGGCTTTGCTGGCGCCTCCGGACAAATAGTCCGCCTGCAGGGATGTTAAAGTAGCAAGCTTCGCTAAAATCCGGGGAAAACTCCGATGTCCGTCAATCTCAGATGACAACCCGCTTGGGAGGCAATGATTTGCTGCATCTGGAACTGCTCATTCAGGGACTGATCTACGGTAGCATGTATGCGATCATTGCCGTCGGATTGACGCTGGTATATGGTTTGCTGCGCATTCTGCACGTGGCGCATGCCGGTCTCTTCGCCCTGGGCGCCTACCTTGGTTTGCTGATCACCAATGCGACTGGAAGTTTGGTTCTGGGCATGCTCTCGTCTGCCATTATGGTCGGCATCGGGGGCATGCTCATGTATCGCCTCTGTTACCAGCCCATTCTCAATCGTCCTCCTCACGTCGCCCTGATCGCCTCCATCGGCCTGTTTATCGCCATGGAGGAAATCTTTCGCCTAATTTTCGGGCCCTACGGCCTGACCTACCACCATCCGCCGCTCCAGTCACAGATCACATTCAGCGGTATCCATTTGCGGGCTGCGGAACTCGGCATGGTCATTGCTGCTGTGGGGCTTCTGGGCATCTTATCGTATCTGTCCCAGAACACCCGGACCGGAATCGCATGGCGCGCCACGGTGGACGACTCTGAGATGGCAAAGTCCTTCGGTATCGACACCATCAAGGTTCGATATCTGAATTTCTTCATCGGCTCAGGCCTGGCTGCGGTGGCCGGAATTTTTATCTCGCTGCTCAGCAACCTGGTGGAGCCGACCATGGGAGGTGTCCCCGCCTATAAGGCGCTGGCGATAATCGTATTGGGGGGCTTAGGCAACGTCAAAGGCACCCTCATCGCCTCTTTGCTGTTGGGCGTAGTCGAGGCTTTCGGCACCATATACATCGGTTCGATTCTGGATCGAGACGCGATCGCGTTCGCATTTCTTATCGTGGTTTTGATGATCCGGCCGCAGGGCCTGTTCGCCGGGAGATAGACTATGGGAATCTATGAAATCAGTCTGGCCACCGTTGTGGGGATCAATATTATTCTGGCGCTGGGGCTCAACATGATTTCAGGTTTTTGCGGACAGATTAGCCTGGGGCACGCTGCGTTCTACGGTGTTGGCGCATATGCGGCCGCCCTGTTTGCCAAGGCCGGCACCCCCTTCCCTATAGCGATTTCGGCCGGTATGATTTCAGCAGGCATTGTGGGTCTGATTGTCGGCCTTGCCAGCCTGCGGGTGCGTCACGACTTTCTGGCCATTACCACCATGGGCGTGGGATTTTTGTTTCTGGGAATTGTTCGTCAACAGGAAATCCTGGGCGGTGAACTGGGCATTTCCGGAATCCCTTCATCGGGCTTTGGCAAAATCGGATACCTGGTCCTGGTTTTGACCCTTGCAGCCCTGGTGACCGCTTTCAGTTTGTGGATCAAACGATCGTGGATGGGCTTTGCTTTTGATGCGGTGGCCGACGATGAAGACACCGCCAGAGTAATGACCGTCGATGTGAGTGCTTACAAATTGGCCGCTTTTGCCATGGGCACGGCCATGGCCGGTGTTGCCGGCGGATTGTACACCTTCTTTGCGCGTTTTTTGATGCCCGATGATTTCGGTTTCATCACATCGATCACCGTACTTTCGATGGTGGCCGTGGGTGGGATCGGATCGGTTTTCGGTGTGATCATCGCCACCATCATGCTTACGCTGATGCCGGAATTTTTTCGTTTTATCAGCGACTATAAACTGCTGGTATA
>JARROL010000329.1:3448-5213 GCA_037383965.1 Desulfobacterales bacterium
GATGAGCACGATCCTTGATATCCGAAATGTCACTGTCCATTTCGGCGGTGTCGTGGCTCTGGACAACGTTTCATTTAAGGTGAACCGGGGAGAATTTCTTTGCCTGATCGGTCCCAACGGTGCCGGTAAAACCACCATGATGCGAGCGGTTACCGGCGTCATCAAACCTCAAACGGCACAGGTGCTGCTCGCCGGTAAAGATATTTCTAACCTGCCGACTTACAAAAGAGCACGGTTAGGACTCGCTTTGACTCACCAAATCGTACGACCTTTTCGGTCAATGTCCGTGCTGGACAATGTCGCCCTGGCAGCCGGATATCGCCGCATCGCCCGGGTTTTAACCGCCATGGCTACGGTGGATCGATCAACCGAACGCAGGCAGGCCCGTAAATACCTTGAGCTAGTCGGAATCGATGAGGTCGCTCAAAAAAGTGCAGTGGGTCAACCGCTGGGAGTCACCAAGCGGCTTGAGGTCGCCCGCGCCCTGGCCCTTGAGCCGAAAGTACTGCTGCTGGACGAACCTCTGGCCGGTCTCAACAGTGTTGAAGCCGTCCGTTTCGCCGATACCGTGGCGGACATCAACCGGCAAGGTCTCACCGTGGTGATGATTGAACACAACCTGGGTGAAGTGCTGCGGGTCGGTCAGCGCCTGGTGGTTCTGGACAACGGCTGCAAAATCGCCGACGGGCCACCGGCCGAGGTGATGCGCAATCCGAAAGTTCGAGCCGCTTACGTTGGAAAGGAGCGACAGAATGCTGCGGCTTGAATCTTTGAGTTGCGGATATGGAGAGATGACGGTCGTGCACAGGCTGACGCTGAATGTCCCGGATGGCGAAATCACCGCACTGCTGGGTGCAAACGGCGCGGGTAAGTCCTCCACGATTATGTGTATCGCCGGGCATGTGGCGGTGATTGAAGGCCGTATCATTTACAAAAAAATGGATATCACCCACGCAACACCCATGGAAAGAGTTTCGGCGGGTATTGCCGTGGTGCCCGAAGGTCGGCGGCTGTTTCCCAGCCTGACGGTTGAAGAAAATCTGGTCGTAGGGGGGTACAGTCGCCCCCGGGACTTCACCCGGCAAGGCATCGACCAGGTTCTGGCCCTTTTCCCCAGACTGGGCGAAAGGCTCGGACAGCTGGCAGGGTCGCTTTCCGGAGGTGAGCAACAAATGCTGTCCATCGGCCGTGCAATGATGTCGCGGCCGCGAATGCTGCTTATCGATGAGCTCTCACTGGGTTTGATGCCGAAAATCATCGATATTTGCTATGAAGCCATCACTGAACTGAAAAGAGAAGGGCTGACAATCCTTCTGATCGAACAAAGCACCCAGCGCGCGCTGGAGGTGGCCGACCGTGTCTGCGTGCTGGAATCTGGAAAAGTCGTTTGGAAAGACACGGCCGAGAAGGCAAGCAAGAGACAGTGCCCAATTGATTGACGCGATCCTTGGGTTGCAAGAGGAGAAGACGCCGTAATATCTAGAACCCATCTCAAAAATAATGGGTCGACCTGATGCGCAATCCTCACTTCACCCGTTTGACCTTGGTGATCACAATAGGATCGGCCGGCACATCACGGAACGGGCCGCGGGTACCGGTTTTGACCCCGGAGATAGCCGCCACCACGTCCATGCCCTCAGCCACATGCCCAAATACCGCATAGCCCCAGCCCTGGGGGGATTTGCCCTTGTGATTCAGGAAATCATTGTTTTTGGTGTTGATGAAAAACTGGGCCGTGGCGCTGTGCGGGTTCGAGGTGCGCGCC
>JARROL010000330.1:0-3340 GCA_037383965.1 Desulfobacterales bacterium
TGCGGCGGCGAATCACGGTGATCACACCGATCGACACGACTTGCATTCATGACGCTGCATTCCTTTCAGGGTTTATGTAGAAACCGTGGATAGCGTTTGACCGACCATTGAACGGAACGTAATCTCATGACCCTGTAACAGCTGTAACCTCATCATCCGGCCTGGTAAAGCTATATTGCGCTGTTTTGGTTAGCAAAACGACAGAATCATGTGAGAAATCGGCTAGTGCCCGTAATATCCTTATAATTTTAACCGCATTATGTCGCCCCGAATCACCTGAGGCGTAAAGCATGATAGCCGACAAAAACCAGCTGCATCGCATCGGACGACCGATCGTAATAATGTGTATCATACTCCTGATGGCCGCCCATGTATCGCGGGCGGACCGGCGCAGTTCCAGTCTTTCCGTACGCAGCGGTTCCCCGCGATTCTCGTTTGCGGCTTTGTCCAAAACGCCGTCTAAACAAACGTTTACCGCCCCCACTTCCGATGCATCGCCGTTAAAGCCGTCATCCGCCCTTTTTTTGGGCAAGCGGATAGAGGGTGCCGACGGATTGGTGATGACCATGATTCTGATTGCCCTGGCGACCCTTGTCAGCGAAGATTTGACCTGCATCGGAGCCGGACTGATGGCCGCCAGAGGTGTCATCGGCCTGACGCCGGCCGTGGCGGCATCTTTTACCGGCATATTCGTGGGCGACATCCTGCTTTATCTGGCCGGCCGGTTCATCGGCCAACCGGCCCTTCGCCACCCGCCTCTCAAATGGCTCATCAAACGCGACGATGTCGCCCGTGCTTCACGCTGGTTTGCCGACAAAGGGGCGGTCATCGTCCTGACAAGCCGATTTCTGCCCGGTAGTCGACTACCGACCTATTTCAGTGCCGGTATGCTGGGAGCCGACTTCCGGCGCTTCTCACTGTATCTCGGCCTTGCCGCCGCTCTGTGGACACCCATCCTGGTCGGCACTTCATCTCTGGTGGGCCATCAAATGTTCGCCTATTTCGATCTATTCAAACAATATGGCATATGGGTCCTGCTGGCAACTGTCCTGTTGCTGTGGCTAATCCTGAAGACGGTCGTGCCGGTTTTCAGTTCTCGAGGCCGCCGTCTGCTCCTCTCGAGCTGGCGCCGCAAAACCCGTTGGGAGTTCTGGTCCCCGACTGTCTTCTACCTTCCGGTCGCTGTCTACGTCCTGTGGCTCGGAATCAAACACCGCTCCCTGACGCTCTTTACAGCCGCCAATCCGGGCATACCCGACGGCGGATTTATCGGGGAGTCGAAATCGAGGATTTTAGAGCAGCTGCAAGATCGCGATGAATTCGTGGCCCGCTTCGACGTGATCCCGGCCGACATGACGATATCGGCGAAGATCGAACGGGCCAAGGAGTTCATGCACCGCAACGGCGGGGGCTTCCCTGTTGTTCTCAAACCCGATGCCGGTCAACGCGGCACGGGTGTCACCGTCATCAGAAACCGACCGCAACTCGTCCATTATTTGGAACACGCCAAGGGTGCCGCCATCATTCAGGAATATGTGAACGGATATGAATACGGTGTCTTTTACTACCGCTACCCGGACGAAAACGAAGGAACCCTTTTTTCGATCACCGACAAACGTCTGTTGACGTTGACCGGAGACGGCAGAAGCACTCTCGAGCAGCTGATTCTGCAGGACGACCGGGCGATGTGCATGGCGCCTTTTCACTTCAGGCACCATCAAGACCGGCTGTTTGACGTGCCCCGTTTTGGTGAGAGAATCGCGCTGGTTGAGGTCGGCACACATTGCCGCGGCGCACTTTTCTTAGACGGCAGCGCCGTTCGTTCGCCGGCCCTGGCATCCGTGATCGACAGAATCAGCAAGCGGTTCGAGGGTTTTTATTTCGGCCGCTACGACATCCGGACCCCCTCGCTCGTTGACTTCCGAAAAGGACGAAACTTCAAAATCGTCGAGTTGAACGGTGTGACCTCGGAAGCGACACACATCTATCAACCCGGAAACAGTATCTGGAACGCTTACCGGACATTGATGCAGCAGTGGCGGATCGCATTTGAAATCGGTGCCGTCAATCGCAGCCGCGGTGTGCAGCCATCCTCCGCGCACCGGCTGCTGACCGCCCTGCTGCCGGCACGGCCGCCGCATCGACGACGTCCCGAAAGATAACGCCCATGTCGATGCCGAAAGAGATGACCGGTCCGATTCGACTGTATTATTTTCGGTCGGCGCGTGGTATCCTCGGACCATGCGGATAATGGAACACGAAAACCGGAAAGGTATGCAAGATGGCGGATTACGAGGGCTTTAGGAATGAAGTGCTTTCCAGTGCGCAGTGGCTGTGCGACAATGGCTTTTTCGGCGCAAAACTCGGCAGTGGCGGCAATGTATCCCTTTTCATGCGTACCGAAAACCTGATCGTGATCACTCCGAGCCGTATACCCTACCACAAGATGTCGCTCCATGACATCTGCGTCATCGATCCACAGCTCAACCTCATCGAGGGTCACCTGCCGCCCTCGATGGAATCGCCTATGCACGCCGGTGTTTACAAGGGCCGCTCGGATGTCAAAGCCGTGGTTCACACGCACCAGATGTTTGCCAGTGTTCTGGCATTGATCAAGCAACCGATCCCTGCCCTCTTCGATGAAATCACTTATGAGATCGGTTCCGAAGTCGCCGTCATTCCTTATGCCCTCTCGGGCAGCGCGACCCTGGTCGAAAACGTTGTATCGGCGTTGCAGAACGGCTGCAGCTGCTACATCATCCAGAACCACGGTGCGCTCTGCCTCGGTACGGACCTCGCCGAAGCGATGCACAACGCGGAACTGTTGGAAAAAACGGCCCAGGCTTATTTTTACGCGCTGTGCAGCGGCCGCGAGATCGGACGACTGCCTGAAGATGCGGTTCAGAGCCTGCTAAGCATGCGAAAACCGAGTTAGGTTCCGTCCATAAATGGCCCTTTTCCGCAGTTTAGGCGTCAATCGGCGGAATCACTTGTGCGGCGTACGCGAGTACGCCTCCGCGTAATGCCGCTGATTTCCTTGAACTTGCAGAAAATTGCTCATTTCTGGATCGGAAACTTACCAGTGCCCTCAGTAATAGCGCGGCCGAACACGAGTTGGCTCCCGCAGTAGGTAAGTGTGCCCTCAATCCGGCTGCCGGTCGACGACGCGGTTGACGATGGCACCGATCTTTTCGATCCGGCACTCCACGACGGTGCCGGCCTTCAACTCGACGGGCGGATTTCGAAAGTATCCCACCCCGCTCGGCGTACCGGTTGAAATCACGTCTCCCGGGTAAAGGGTCATGTCCTCGCTGATGAATTCGATCAGGGCGGCGACGTC
>JARROL010000331.1:0-3335 GCA_037383965.1 Desulfobacterales bacterium
CTGCCCCAGCACGCGCAGCAATTTAACCTTCTTGATCAAATCTTCGACATTCTGATGCACATGGGTAAAGCGGCTGATCGTACGCCCGGTCAGGTGGGATTTGGCTGTTGCCAGGTCCCGGTATTTCTCTTTAGCGGCCAAAGAATACGTCATGGCGGCCGCCCGCACATGGGGCGCTGTGGCTGGATGCCGCGTGACATCTTCGATGCGCTTGCCTTTGTAGTAAATGACGGGGTTCAGAGCCCGCAAGCTTTCGATATATTCGCCACCGTTTTTTAATTTCATGTGAAGCCTCCTGCTCAATAATTTTTATACGGCCAACAGCCCGTATTTTTCAATGTTCGTATCGGCGAGCGCCTGAATTTTTTCGATCTCCTCCTGTCCCCGCTCGGAGTCAAACAGGTGCCGATATCGTTTTTGTTTGTTCAGATAATCGGTGACCGGTATTTTGTGCTTAATTTTGCGAGTCGCGGTGATTTTGCCGTTTTCCTTTTCAAACAGCGGCACCAGCCCGCTGTTGACGCCCAGCCGGCCGATCTCAAGTGTCAGGTGTGACGCAAAGCTCCATACCGACGGACAGGGGGTGTCGATCTGGATATAACGCGGCCCGTGATAGGTCATTGCCTTTTTGACCTTTTTCTTTAGATCGCCTAAGTAGGCGATCGATGTGGTGGCCACATAAGGAATCCCATGAGCGGCAACGATCTCGGGAAGATCCTTTTTCATCTCGGCTTTACCCATGGATTGTCGGCCGGCCGGGGCTGTTGTGGTTGCTGCCCAGGCAGGAGTTGCGGCGCTTCGCTGACCGCCGGTGTTCATATAGGCCCCATTGTCGACACAGATGTAGAGGACATCATCGCCGCGCTCCAGCATTCCCGAAAGGGCGCCGAATCCGATATCGAATGTTCCGCCATCCCCGCCGATGGCGATCACCCGGGTGTGGTCTCGCCCCTGAGCGTGCAGGGCAGCTGCCACACCGGTGGCGACCGCCGGGGCATTTTCAAATACATGGTGTATCCAGGGCACCCGCCAGGGCGAGAAGCCATAGGGTGATGTGAAGGTTTCCAGACAGCCGGTGGGGGAAACCACGATCACATCGTTTCCGGTTGCCTCCAGAATATGCCGGACCCCCAGCGCCATACCGCAGCCATGACAGGCCCGATGCCCGGAGACAAACAGTGATTCTTTTTGTGTTTTGTTTTTGACGGGCATTTGTTTCTCCTTGGCTTAAGATACAATGGTCGAGTCGAGGCCCACCCACTCCGATTCGGGCAATACCTGCCCCGAGCGGTGAATCTCCTCGGCGCGCTTTACCAGCCGGTGAATCGTGGGGTTGTTAATTTCGCGTCCGCCGAGCCCCGCAACAAAATCGATCACCATGGGCGCCTGCGGGCGTCCGAACAATTTGGCTTTCAGATCCAGGCCGATCGAGCCTTCGCTGCCCATGGAAAAACTGGCGTCCATTACGGCGATAACATTGGCGCCTTTTACGGCCTGCCAGATTTCCTCGTGCGGGAACGGTCGGTAGCATCTGATCTTGAGCAGACCGACTTTTTTGCCGGCATCCCGCAGCTCATCCACGGCATCCTTAACCGTACCGGTAACGGATCCCAGCGCCACCAGTATGATTTCGGCATCGTCGGTTCGGTAGGATTCGATCAGCCCATTGTTGTCACGCCCGGTCAATGCCGATACCTCGCCCAGGATTTCCTGGATTCTGGGTTTTCCTTCGGTCATGGCCTTGTGAATCGCATATTTGAATTCCATCATAACATCCGATTCGGCATAGGAGCCCCAGGTTTTGGGCGTGGCCGGGTCCAGATAATGCTCTGGCGCAAAGGGCGGCAGAAAATCGTCGACGGCCTGCTGGTCGACGAACTGCACCCGCTCGTAAGAATGGGTCAGCACCCATCCGTCCATGCACACCATGACCGGCAGCATGATGCCGGGATCCTCCGCGATTTTGAATGCCGCCATGTGCATGTCGTAGGCTTCCTGGACGCTCTCCACGTAAAATTGTATCAATCCGGCATCCCGCAAAGACATGCTGTCCTGGTGGTCCACCTGGATGTTGATCGGCGCCGATATCGATCGGTTCACACCGGTTATGACAAACGGCAGACGCATGCCCGCGCTGGCGTACAGCACCTCGGTCATCAGTAACAGCCCCTGGGATGACGAGGCGGTGTAACTGCGGCTGCCTGCGGCCGCGGCACCGGCCAGTACGCTGGCGGCTGAAAACTCGGATTCAACTCTGACATACTCCGCATCGATATCGCCATCGGCTACCATTTTGGCTAGGCCCTCGACGATGTGTGTCTGAGGGCTAATGGGGTAAGCCGATATGACGTGGGGTCGACAAGCTTTTACGGCCAGTGAGACGGCTTCGGATCCCTCTACCACTTTGACGTTTCCCATGGTTTATTTTTCCTCCGGTAACATTTCAATGGCCTCGGTCTTGCACTCATAGGCACAGATGCCACATCCCTTGCAAAAATCATAGTCGATTTCATAGCGGTCGTCATGGTGCCTAACGGCGTCATCCGGGCAAACTTCCCGGCATTTGCCGCACTGATTGCACAGCTCCTGATCGATCTCCGGCCGTTGGTCCCGCCAGTTGCCGGTCTTGTAATTCAAGGAGGTTCCGCCCTCAACCACGGCGCCTTTTGTCAGTTTCATGAAGTCTCCTTTAAAAATGTCTTGAAGTGGTTTCAAAACCTCAGATCAGGTCCAATGGCAAGGCGTCAGGCCGATCGGGAAAGCGCAGCATACCTCTAAGTATGTGAGCATTTGCCGGAGGTCTGCAACGCAGCCGTTGGGCCTTAGATGGGGTTTTGAAACCACTTCTTGTAACTTTCTTCAACTACTTGCGCGTTCTTTTCCCCCAGTTCACCGGGGAATTTACTGCGCACGGCGTTCAGCGCAGCTTCCAGCGACAGCTCCCGGCTGAAGCCGGCAAAGGTGCCCAGAAGTGCGGTGTTGATAATCGGTCGGCCCAGAATCCTGCGGGCCAGCTCATCGGCGGATGTGGTGACGGCGTTCGACTTTTCAAGCCCTAAATCCGCCACCGATTTATCCGTATTGATTAAGATCGATCCGGTCTGCTTCAAACCTTCGGCGACATCGACCTCACTGATAATGGTGGCATCCTGCACAATGACATAATCGGGCGCATGAACGTGGCTGCGAGTTCGGATGGGTCGATCACTGAGCCGGCAAAACGCAACGATCGGCTTGCCGCGCCGTTCCCCCCCGCCGCCTAAAAAGGGAAATGCCTGGCCGTATTTGCCGTCCTCGAGGGCAGCAATGGCCATAAATTGCGCCAGAACGAGAGA
>JARROL010000332.1:0-3289 GCA_037383965.1 Desulfobacterales bacterium
AATCGATACTTGGCGGCCCTCGTAGCCAACCGACAGGGAGAGATTTATGACCTCGAAGGCTATGCCGCTACCGGTATGGCGGGAAATCAATTGGTGCCGCTCGAGCCGGAAAACACGCTCGATCTACCCTTCGGCGGTGAACTGATGTTTCTGCCCGACCGGGTGCCGGTTCTCTTAAAGCTTTGCAGCGGCCGATTCGAGCAGGTAGCAACGGATCCTTACCGTCGCAGGGCACGAATTTTCCCGGTGGCGGCTTTCAATTCCCCCGGCTATGTCGTCCGCTGGATCAGTGCCTATGTTGAAAGAGATAACGCCGGTCATCTACCGCTTTTTTCCTACGGCGCCGTGGGTTGGCATCACGGTGGATACCGATCGGCGGTTTTTCGGGTGGATCGTGAGAGACGGCAGGATCTGCGGCTCATGCCCCCCGAGGCCGTCAAGGCCGGCGTTCGAATCAAACGCCGGCAAATGCCCGGCAATCGATTGAGGAAACACCTGGAGACCTGCGCCCTTGTTTATGGTTGCCCGGCGGCCAAGAATTTTTTCCTCGGGCGCTGCGAAGCACCGCTTCCGACCTCGCAACGGTGCAACGCCCACTGCCGCGGCTGCCTCTCACATCAAAAGGATAGCGGAATCCCCCATAGCCAGAACCGAATCGATTTCACCCCGACCGCGAAGGAAATTACGGCGGTCGCGCTTGCGCACCTGTGCCAAGTGAAACGTGGGGTGGTCAGTTTCGGTCAGGGGTGCGAAGGCGACCCGCTTCTGGCCGTCGACGTCATCGCTCCGGCCATCCGTTCGATCCGTGCCGCGACCGACCGGGGAACGATCAACGTGAACACCAACGGCAGCCGTCCCGCTGCGCTGACCCTTTTGATGGATGCCGGTCTCGACAGCATTCGGATCAGTCTCAACAGCGTCAGGGAGAAGTTTTATAATGCTTACTTTCGACCCGGTGGATACCGCTTTTCCGATGTGGTCGTGGGGATCGATCTGGCGCTGCGGCGAGGGGTCCATGTGGCGCTCAATTATTTGAACCTTCCCGGTTTTACAGACACGCCGGAAGAGGTCGCAGCCCTCACACACTTTCTTCGCCGGCATCCCGTCCAGATGATACAGTGGCGAAATCTGAACTTCGACCCGTTGAAGTATTGGGAGATGATGACAACGATTCTACCGCATGGAGATCCGCTGGGAATGAAAGCTGTGTTCGAGGCGGTGCGATGTGGTTTTCCCCGGATGCGTCACGGTTACTTCAACCCGCCAAAGGAAAAGTTTTCGGAACCGTGTTAACGGACGAGTTGAGCGCCCGATGTACCGCGACACCGATTTCTTCGGTCGTATATGGTTTTTTTACATAGACACCGGCACCGAGGCGCTGCACTTCCTTTACCAAAACGCTTTCGGAGAATCCGCTGGCGATGATGGCTTTCTGGTCGGGGTTCAGGGTCAGAATCTTGCGGTAGGTTTCGAGACCGTCCATGCCGGGTTCCATGATCATGTCGAGAACAACCAAATCCATCCGGGCCGTTTTTAGATAGTTTACCGCAGCCTCGCCACTGGGGACGGTTGTAACCGAGTAGCCGAGTTTTTTCAACAATTCAGAGGCGATTTCACGTTGTTCGGCGACATCGTCGACGATCAAAATCGATTCGTTGCGGCCCATGTATTTTTCACGGGGAAACGTCTCATTCTTGCGAGAAAGGGGTTTGCGTGTCACCGGGAAAAACAGGGTAAAAGTGGTGCCTCTCTTCAGACGGCTTTTGACATCGACATAGCCTTTGTGATCCTTGACGGTGCCCCAGACCACGGCCATCCCCAGACCAGATCCGCTGCGGCCCATAACCTTTTTAGTGTAGAACGGCTCAAAGATCCGCTCGATATCGGCGGCGGAGATACCGATACCATCGTCGGATACCGAAAGGACCACGTATTCCCCTGCAGCTATGGTATCGTATCCTTTGACAGGACGGTCGACATATCGATTTTCGGTCTTGATCCGTATTTCTCCGCCGGCGGGCATGGCTTCGGCTGCATTGTTAACGATGTTCATCAGCGATTTGGAAATATGGATCGGTGAACCGATCATGTTTAATAGATTCGGTGCGGTTTCAACCTTGATGTCGACTTCGGAATAAATGGTCCGCATTTTAGTGTGTTCAGCGCTTTTCAGGTATTCGTCGACGACCTGATTGAGGTTGATGACCTGTGAGGCGGCGACACCGCGCCGGGCCAGCGTCAAAAGGTCCTGAACAATTGCCGAAGCCTTCTCGCCCGATTTTTGAATCGTGAGAATCGGCTTTCTGAGGGGACTGTCCTCAGGTAGATCCATCAACAGCAGTTCCGGGTAACTGACGATGCCCGATAAAACGTTATTCAAGTCGTGGGCGACGCCGCCAGCCAGCGTGCCGATGGCCTTCATTTTTTCGGCCTGCTGAAGCCGGGCCTCCAGCACCTTGCGCTCTTTTTCGGCGAGGATCAGTCCGGTCACATCCCGGGCGAGACCGCGAAAACCGGTCGGCTCACCGGCGGGATTGTGAATGAGCGAAACCAGGGCCTGAACAAAGCATTCCGATTTGTCTTTACGCAGCATTTTCCAGTCCAGCGCCCGGGTTGTTTCACCGGTTCGGTAGACCGCATTGAATGTCTGGAAAACCTTTTCAGACGTTACTGCATCCATGAACTGGCTGTAATTCACCCCGAGCAGTTCATTGCGTCGATAGCCGAGCATGCGGCAGGTCGACTCGTTCAGAAACGTCAAATTGCCGCTGAGGTCGACTTCGAAATAACCGTCATCGATGCTCTCGAGTATCGAACGATATTTTTCCTCGCTGACCTGAAGTTTACTGAAAGAGCGAGCATTGGCGATACTGATGGCCGTCTGGGAGGCGACACCCATCAATAAGGGTATGTCGCTTTGGGTGAGCAGGCGCTTCGAATTGACAGTGTCGACAGCCAGGATGCCAAACGATTCTTTTTCATACACCATCGGGACGCAAATCAGCGATTTGACGCCCATTTCCATTGCCATCGCCCGGCTTCTGCGCGAAAGCTTGTCTTGGTCGGCCTTTACGTCCTGCATCAGAAAAGGTTTCTGGTCAAGGAAAGCCCTGACGAAATATCCTCGTGCCTCCGGCCGGTCCAAATGAAAGCTGTTGTTGCGCAGCAGTTTTTCGTGCTCTTTGCTGTAGCCGAACCCGTCGATGTATTTCAGGCGTGTTTTTTCCGCATTGGCCAGCATGATGACACCACGGTCGAAATCAAGCCTCTTGGAAATGGTCCTTATGAC
>JARROL010000333.1:0-3288 GCA_037383965.1 Desulfobacterales bacterium
GAAAAAAGCCGCCGATACCGACACGAATGCGATCGGTGTTGACATCGGCACGTCAAAGATCGTGACCGCCGTTAAGAAGAATGGTCACATTGAATATGCGTCGCATCGTAATGCATTTATTTCAGTGGAGAACTCCAATTTCACCAAAAGAATACTCGACCAAAACCGAATCAAACATCACCAGATCGGGAACTCTCTTATTGTCTATGGCGACGGTGCCGAGACTTTTGCAGATATGTTGAATTCCGAAACTCGAAGACCGATGCGTAAAGGTTTGTTGAATCCGAATGAAAGCCACTCAGTGGAGATTATCAAGAAAGCTCTTGACGACCTGATCGATTCGACCGATGTGCCGACCGATAAACTGATATTTTCGGTTCCCGACGCACCGAAAGATGCGCCGACCGATATTATTTACCATGAGTCATTGCTCAACCGCCATCTGTCGAGCAAAGGGTTTGCGACCCGCAGCATCAACGAGGGATTGGCCGTTATTTTTTCCGAACTGGAAGACGATAATTTTACCGGGCTGGGCATTAGCGCCGGCGGTGGTATGTGCAACGTATGCCTGGCTTATCTGTCGATTCCGCTGGTGACCTTCAGCATAACAAAGGGTGGCGATTATCTCGACGATGCAGTGGCATCAGTCACCGGAATGGTGAATACCCGCGTGCGGAGTTTCAAAGAAAACGGCTTCGATCTTAAACGATCACCCAGCAGCAGTGTGGAAGACGCGCTTCAGGTTTACTACGATGACCTCATCGTCACTCTGGTTAAGGCCCTCAAGCAAAGCGTTATGACGACCTCGACCACCAACAAAGTCGATCGGCCGATTCCGGTCGTATTGAGCGGCGGCACGGCTAAAGTGAGCGGGTTTAAAGATCGATTCGAGCAGGTTCTCAAAGCGGAAAATATTCCACTCGATTTCAGCAAGATTCGGGTAGCAAAAGATCCGTTGACCGCCACGGCGAAAGGCGCCCTGATGGCCGCCATGCATGAAAATTGATGATAATCTTCGCCGGGATGACAACTCCTCGAGCGGCTCCACGGCTTCTTTTGCCGGCGCACCGTGGCCGCGCTTTCCGGCCCGCTCCTCAGCACGTAACCGGGAGTGGGCCGGGAACGCTGAGAGAAAGTAGATTGCCGTGATTCTGCATTGACGCATGGACTTTGCATACCCCAGAAAGCTTCCCCCGAAGAACTTTCGGCGGATCATCGAAGAGCTATCCGTCGTCATTACGGACCCGGCCATAAAGCTCAAGTTCATCGAGCATGCGATTGACGCATACGAGCGTCTCCCCTTAACCTATAGATCGTATCCCCCGCTGGCGGAGATTGCTTTTCGCAAGCGCCTTCTCGACGAGGCGGAAAGAATCTGGCCCGGAAGTCAAAAAAATGTCCGTCACCTGGCCAAAATCGGCATCATCTCCGCCCCCCGGCCCGCCTTGTGGAGGCTATATCGACTTCGCCATGTCTTTGTCAGCGTCGTGCTCCTGTTTTTTGTTTGCGGATTGGGCACTGCCGTGGCCTCGTTTTTTGGAACGGTCAACGTTCTTCTCACCTTGAGAGAACCGCAAATATCGGGTTGGAAAAGAGGCGTCGTCCGTAAGCCGATCATATATCCAAAACAGTATATGACGGCCTTGATGCCGCGGCGGCCGGCAACCGTCGAAGCGAAGATGCTACTGCGCGAACCGCCGCCCGTCCCCGTCGCTGAGACAAAGGTCGCCGCATATCTGGCCCGGCCCATTTGGCTCGTTGAGAAGACAGGCGGTTCAGAGCTTTACAGCAATCGCCTTCAAATTTTCACCCGGTACACGGTTGCCAACATTCCCAGGAATTACCGGCCGTTCTTCCGTCATCTCAAACGACCGCCTGAAAACGCTCTGAGTTCCGATCGGATCGCCGGAATTCTCTTCCACACGTCTGAAAGCGATCTTGTTCCCTTTAGACCCGAGATGAACATCTCGATCAAGCGAAAAAGCAAACGATTGATCAAATATCTTCAACGGCGGAAATCTTACAATTACATCATCGACAGGTTCGGTCGGGTTTACCGCCTCGTCCGGGAGGATCATGCTGCCTTTCATGCCGGGAATTCAATCTGGGCTGACGATGAGGAATTTTATCTCAATCTCAATCATGCCTTTATCGGGATTTGCTTCGAAGGTCGAGATTTCGAAGAGATCGAAAACCAGAACTATGTCGATTCCTGGAATCCACAGTCGATCTCGCCTCGGATGCGACCAACCGTCATATCATCCCTGACTGAGGCTCAGCTGCGTTCAGGGAAGGAACTGTCTGACTGGCTGCGGGTGAAGTACAAAATTTCCCAGCACAACTGCGTTCCCCATGCACTCGTCTCGGTAAACCCGGAGAAGAAACTCATCGGCTATCACCTCGATCTCAGTAAGGGATTCCCATTCGACAAGTTTTCTTTGAGCAACAAGTACAATGAACCGCTACCGTCAATTGTCGATTTCGGCTTTTCCTACGATGAGTATTTCGAAAAGATATTCGGAGGTGAAATCTGGCCCGGAATTCGAGCCTCCGAGGAGATTCTACAAAGACGCTGCAAACGCGCCAACATCAGCGTAAACCAATATCGGACATACCTGAACGCCAAATACGACGAGTATATCGAAGAACGAACCGCCGGTAATCAAGTAAAATCTTCGATCAAAACCGCAAAGAAGTAAAACCAACGCTTCACAAATTCGACGACGATGTCATTTTGATGAAATTTTCGAACGTTTTTAGATCGTTGATGTTGAACACGGTTGCAGGATAGTCTTTGGGAAGGTTTTTGCGCAGCAGACCGGTCAGCACCTTGCCCGGGCCGATCTCGACGAATATCTCGATTTCCTCCTCTACCAATTTTTTCATGGCGTCATACCACTTTACCGGGCTGCAGAGCTGACGGGACATGACAGATCGAATCTCATCCGGATCGAATTCGGTATCGGCCGTAACATTGAAAACCACGGCGGACTGAGGGGAATTAAACGCGACTGTCTGGAGAAAAGCCTTGAAATCGTCTTCAGCACCGCGGATGAGTTCGCTGTGCCAGGCGCCGCTGACCTTGAGCGGAATTGCCTTGGCGCCTTTTTCAGCCGCATAAGCCGAAACGGCCGCCACTGCCGCCGGTTCGCCGGTGATGACGATCTGCTGCGCGGTGTTGTGGTTGGCGACCGATACCACACCGCGCTCACGGCTTCTTTCGACAATCTCTTCAACCACATCGATGGTGAGGCCGAGCAGGGCGCTCATTGCGCCCTTTCTTTTCAG
>JARROL010000334.1:0-5384 GCA_037383965.1 Desulfobacterales bacterium
CACGGCGCGAGACGGGTCCCCACTGCTTCGATGGTGGCGGAGGCACGCGCGGCGTGGCCAAATCCATGGGGTGATATGAAACAGGCGATACTCAGAGGATCCTGCCGCTGGTTCTCATGATTCATGTTCATGAGGATATCAATTACTTATGGGTGGGTCAAGGACATCGGGACAGCTCAGCACCCGCCGCCATGATCGGCCTGAGCCGCTGCCAATCGACGTCAAAACCCGGTTAGGGGGTGTTTCGGGTCGGCCGCCCGGATTAGAGCCGCAGGAGGGAAAATTCTGTTGACAGCCCTTCAGGAGTGGTTGAGTAAATTTAGAATTTATTTATATGTTGGTGCGTGTATTTTGATATTGTGTTAGTAGACTGGGAACCTCAACTCCTAAAAAATTGACAACTTATTTTTTCGCGAACCCTAAGCCGCCTATCTGCCTGAAATGCAAAAACTGAATTCCAAGCGTGGCCGCCAGGTGATGGCCGCCTGCAGCGGCCTGATGCTCACGGGTGCATTTCCCGATTTCGGCTTTAGATGGCTGGCCTGGATAGGGATCGTTCCGCTTCTCGCCGCCGTTCGCAACCTCCCGTGGCGCAAGGGTTTCGGCCTTGGTTTTCTGGCCGGAATGGCCCACTTCCTCACGCTTGTCTATTGGGTCGCCTATACCATGCGCACTTATGGCCACCTGCCTTGGCCGGTGGGCATTTCGATACTGGCATTACTGGCGGCCTGCCTGGCCATGTTCTTTGCGTCCTTTACGGCGCTTGTCTGCCGCCTGCGGTTGCAACCGTTCGCCACTCTATTCCTTGCACCGGTCATTTGGGTGGCTCTCGAATATCTTCGGTCGTTTTTCCTGAGTGGATTTCCGTGGGAGTTGGTTGGATACTCCCAGTACAAGGAATTGCATCTAATTCAGATTTCAGATATATTGGGTGTGTACGGCGTTTCTTTTCTGATCTTGTTCGCCAATGATTTTATATAGCTGTAGTGGGTTTAATACTATCAGCGGTTCAAAGGAAAGACGGCAGATTCACAGTAGATATAAGGTACGGCATCCCATCCAGGCGGCGATCGTTCAAGGAAACATCGAACAGACGCTCAAATGGGACCCTGCATTTCAGGAGGCCACGATCGACAAATACCTTCGTCTGTCGCAGTCGTTGGTGGACCGCCCTCCGGAACTGATTGTCTGGCCGGAAACGGCCCTTCCGTTTCATTTCCTGTATGATGTCCCATTGACCGCAAAGGTAGAGAAGGGCGTACGGCGATTGGGGGCGTACTTTCTGGTCGGCAGCCCCTCCTTTGAAAGAGGGTCCGGTCGGATAGATTATTACAACAGCGCCTACCTGATCGATCCGCAGGGTAACGTGCTGGGCAAATACGACAAGGCGCATCTGGTTCCTTTTGGAGAGTACGTTCCGTTGAAGCGCTGGTTGCCTTTCCTTGGCAAACTGGTGGAGCAGGTCGGGGACTTCAGTCGCGGCGACATTGGTGAAACCATCGGTTGGACACACGGTAAGCTGGGGGTTCTCATCTGCTACGAAGGCATCTTTCCCGACATTGCGCAGACCATGGCCAAAAACGGTGCGAATCTGCTGGTCAATATCACCAACGATGCCTGGTACGGTCGCAGCAGCGCCCCTTACCAGCATTTTTCGATGACCGTTTTCAGAGCGATAGAGAACCGGCGGGCGCTGATCCGGTCGGCCAACACCGGAATCAGCGGATTTGTCGATCCGGCCGGCCGAATCCTGGGAAAAACGGCCCTTTTTTCGGATGCGGCAGAAGTCCGCCAGGTGCCGTTGTTGTCAACACTTTCGTTGTACAGCCGTTTCGGAGACGCTTTTGCGGCCGCCTGCCTGGCAGTCGCCGGGATCCTTCTTTGCGGGGTGGTGGTGACGCAGTTGCGGAAGATAAAAAAGTAAGGCAATTGCCCATGTGAAAGGAGATAAACGATATGTCAGCCGAACTGAAACAGACCGTCAAGGAACTGGGAGAGAAACTCGATCAATTGCGAGGTTATCTTTGACCTGGAAACCAAAGAAATCCGTTTGCAGGAAATAGAGGCTCAGATCGCCAAGCCAGGTTTCTGGGACGTTCCGGAAGATACCAAGGGGGTAATGCAGGACCGGACGAGACTGTCCGATCAGGTCGATCGTTTTCACCGGCTGACGCACGATCTCGAGGAAAGCGGAATTCTGCTCGATCTGGCCGTCGAGGAGTCCGACGCAAAGACGCTCGAGGAAGCGGAGAAGCTACTCAAGTCGCTCGACACGCGTCTGCGCAAGTTCTCCCTCGACCTGATGCTCGACGGGGATGATGACCGCAACAACGCGATCGTCTCCATTAACGCCGGTGCCGGCGGCACCGAAGCCCAGGATTGGGCCGAGATGCTGTTCAGGATGTACCTGCGCTGGGTTGAACGCAAGGGGTACGCCTCCGAGGTCATCGACTATCAGCCGGGTGAAGAAGCTGGTTTAAAGAGCGTAACGTTTACCGCTGCCGGCAGTTATGCCTACGGTTATCTGAAGAGCGAAATCGGCGTCCACCGACTCGTCAGGATCTCGCCATTTAACGCCAGCGGCAAACGCCACACCTCATTTGCCTCGGTCTTCGTCTACCCTGAACTGGACAATGAAATCGTCATCGATATCGAAGATAAAGACTTGCGCATCGACACGTTCAGGGCCAGCGGGGCCGGCGGCCAGCACGTCAACAAAACCAGCAGCGCCATCCGGATCACTCATCTTCCCACCGGTATCGTGGTCCAATGCCAGCAGGAAAAATCCCAGCACCGCAACAAGGATATGGCCATGAAAGTCCTGCGAGCCCGGCTCTACCAGGCGGAGAAAGAAAAACAGGACGAAAAACTGCGCGAAATCCACGACAACAAAGATGACATTGCCTGGGGCAGTCAGATCCGTTCATACGTCATGCACCCCTACCAAATGGTTAAAGACCACCGCACCAAGATCGAAAGCGGCAACGTAAACAGTGTCCTGGACGGCGCCATCGATCCGTTCATCGAGGGCCTGCTGCTGGCGAGGCATGCCTAAATGGACCCGGTCGTGCTCATTGCCAGGCATTACAAGCGCAACCCAAAAGCGCAAAAGATCTTGCTGTCTCATTCTGAGAAGGTGGCGGATAAGGCCCTAGCGGCGGCCGAACGGGTCCCCGACCTCGAACCGGATCTCGAATTCATCCGGCAGGCCGCCCTGCTGCACGACATCGGCATCCTTTTAACGGCCACTCCCCAACTGGGCTGTTACGGCAATCACCCATATGTCTGCCACGGTGTCTTGGGCCGCGCACTGCTTGAAGCGGAAGGGCTGAAGCGGCACGCCCTGGTTTGCGAGCGCCATGTCGGTGTGGGCATCTCCCTCAGTGACATCCGCCTCCAACGGCTCCCGCTGCCGGCTCGCGACATGCTTCCGGTCACCATCGAAGAGCAGATCATTTGCTATGCCGACAAGTTCTTCTCCAAAAACGGCGCCGGCTCCCACAAGGAAAAAACGGTGTCTGAGATCCTTCAAAAACTCGCTCGCTATGGAAAAGACAAGGTGGAGCGGTTCAAGAAGTGGGTCGACTTGTTTGAAAGCTAAAAACGGCCGAAATGAACCGCTCCTGAATCCGGCTCCCGGCTGGTTTCAGAGGCGGTTTGCTTAGGAGGTATACTGGAGTGATTAGCGTGCTGGGGGTTATGCCGGCCGCTTGCATCGACGCAATCGCGACCGGTTGTCATGCCCGGAACAGTGCCGAGCGCCCGAGGGGCACCAAACACATCCCCGCACCAAGGCCCCGGTTACCGGCCATCGTCCTTTTTGGCAATCAGCGTCTGGTAAGCGATTATCTCGTAATTTTGGAACCCTTCTTGGAGTGAATCGTTTTCCTTCATAATTTCGAATTTCCGCGTGATACACTAGCGTCGCTGACGTGCAGATTATTCCCGCGCTTGGGGCGCGCAAAAACATCTATACTTCGAGAAGTCCTTAGGGTTGACGTCAATTTGAGGCATTTCGATTTCGATGTCCCGGGTTTCCTCAAATACTACGTTCCTCTGAAAAAGATGATCAAGTATTACGCCCTCTACGGCATCACGCACCACCTCCCCCTGCACTATCAATTCAATTACTCGAACCTTGCCGGAAGCAACATTCTGGGGCAGTGCAAGATCGAGAACTCGATTCTGTACAAATGCGACATCCGCGGTGACGAGCTGAAGGTTTGCGGCGACTCGTTTCACTTCCGGGGAACCGACCTCACACTCGATCACGACGAAATGATTCTGATCAAGGACAGCTTTCTGATCAAAACCCTGGTCCACAACTGCTCGCACAACCCGGAAAACCCGGAGCTGTTTTTGATCAAGAACACGGCCTCGACGGCCTATGTGAACATCCATGGGTCCTGGATGGAAGGCTGTTTCCTCAATCCCTTCAGCACAGTCGATTTGACCAGCCTTCACGGGTGCGCCGTGGGAACCTTCGCTTATCTGCAGGTCGGCGAGCTCTGGCACGAGCAGGTGGCCTCCGGCCAGGTTTGGATAAAAGCCGAGGATCAATTTGATTTTAAGTACCAATACCCCGGAAAGGAGCTGAAAAAATACATCGACTTTCATCCCGATCGCCGCCCCACCGGAATTTTCATCGAATTTCTCGAAAGCCGTAAGGAAGATTTTCAAGACGTCTTCAACGTTGTCCACCTGACAAACCCGCTGCCTGTTCCTAAGAGTGCTTCCCTGAGCCGCTACGCCGTCGTCAAACCAAAGACCCGCATCGCTGAAAATGTTCTTATCGCCCAGCACGCCTATATCGAAAGTTCGATCCTCGGCAAAGGAGCAAATGCTCAAGAACACTGCTACATTATCGATTCGAAGTTGATGGGCAACAACGTGACCGCCCACGGGGCCAAACTGATCCATGTTGTATTGGAAAAAAATGTTTTCGTCGGGTTTAATTCATTCCTACGGGGTACCTTAGAGTTTCCGTTGCGGGTGGGAGAAGGGGTCATCGTCATGCCACACACTATCATCGACATGAAAACCTCCCTGACGATTCCACCGGGCCATCTGGTCTGGGGGTTGATCAGAAGGCCGGAGGACCTGAAAGAGCACAGTATCCCCCTCGAAGACCTTGCCAAGGTGAAAGACAAACTCAAAATCGGTGCCATGGAGTTCGTGGGCAGCGGCAAGGCTTTCGTCGAGACGTTCCAACACCGTATCGACCATATCCTCGAAGCCAATGGCGCCTATTTCGACGGCAAGAAGAACAGAGGGCATGCCCAAAAAACCCAGCATATTGCCTACAATATTATTCAGCCCCATCCTCTCGGTATGAAAAAGGGGGTCTATCCGACAATCGACATCCGGCCATAAGGGTTCACGAA
>JARROL010000334.1:5450-7081 GCA_037383965.1 Desulfobacterales bacterium
TTTTTGATTCAACAGTGATTTTCAGTGCTGGCATCGCCGATTTTAACAGGTGCGCGCGGTGCGGTGCTCAAGAACAGGCTACTTCGACGAAGTATTGGTGAAAGCGAAGATCGTCGGAAAGCTCCGGGTGGAATGCGGTAGCAAGCCACTTGTCCTGGCGGGCGGCAACGGCAGTGCCGTCCGATAGGGATGCGATGACTTGCGCAGAACCGTGGGCTGCGACCAGCCGCGGGGCACGAATGAAGATGCCGGGAAACAGCCGCTGTCGTCCATCCCTCAATTCATCTACGGTCAGGTTTTCTTCGAAGCTGTCAATCTGCCGGCCGAACGCGTTGCGTTCGACAATGATGTCCATTATCCCCAAACCGACCTGATTCCGACCGGTATCCTTGGCCATCAGGATCATTCCGGCGCAGGTCCCCCAGACCGCATGATCCTTTGCAAAGCGGCGTACCGGGTCCAATAAGCCATAGCTTGCCATGAGCTTTCCGATGGCGGTGCTCTCGCCGCCCGGGATGATCAACCCGTTCAACCCGAGGATCTCGTGAGGCAGACGCACCTCCGGCGCATCCAGACCGAGTTCTCTCAGCATGCGGATGTGTTCAACGAATGCACCCTGTAGCGCCAGAACACCGATTTTCATGACAGCATCTTGCCGGATCACCAGCCACGAACGGCCAACCGGTTCTTTTCCTCGAGATCGGATACATTGATACCGACCATGGGCTGTCCGAGGCCGGCACTCAACTCGGCCAGAACGGCGGCATTCCGGTAGTGCGCAGTCGCCTGAACGATGGCCTTGGCGCGCAGGGCCGGCTCGCCGCTCTTGAATATCCCCGAGCCCACGAAGACACCGTCCACACCGAGTTGCATCATCAAAGCCGCATCCGCCGGCGTGGCAAGTCCGCCGGCGGCAAAGTTGACCACCGGCAGGCGTCCCAGGATTTTGGTCTGTTTTACCAGCTCAAAAGGGGCACCGAGTTCCTTGGCGTAAGCCATCAACTCGTCGTCCGGCTTGGCCTGCAGCACCCGAATCTCTCCCAGCACCGTTCGGGCGTGGCGCACGGCCTCCACAACATCTCCTGTCCCGGCTTCACCCTTTGTGCGGATCATGGCCGCGCCTTCCCCGATGCGCCGCAACGCCTCCCCCAGATTTCGGCATCCGCAGACGAACGGCACTCCGAAGACGTTTTTGTCGATGTGGTGGGCCTCATCCGCCGGGGTGAGCACCTCGCTCTCGTCGACGTAATCCACACCGATGGCCTCGAGGATCTGTGCTTCGACGAAGTGACCGATGCGGCATTTGGCCATGACCGGAATGCTGACAGCCGCCATGATATCTCGAATCAGACCTGGATCTGACATTCGCGCTACCCCGCCCTGGGCCCGGATATCGGCCGGTACGCGTTCCAGTGCCATCACGGCGACCGCCCCGGCCTCCTCCGCAATAACGGCGTGCTCGGGCGAAACCACGTCCATGATGACGCCCCCCTTTAGCATTTGCGCCAGACCGCTTTTCACGGTGAAGCTGCCGGATCTTTCCGGTTTTCTTTGCTGCGAATCACTCATTTTGTCCTCCCCATAATGCATGACGATTAATTTGTTCTTTTTTACCGGGTCTGTTAACCAAC
>JARROL010000335.1:0-8786 GCA_037383965.1 Desulfobacterales bacterium
TTACCAATTGCAGGTTATCGAAATATTGGACTTACCCTCTAAAAGGTGAGGAAGCTATAGAGCGAACAGACTGAGGAGAGGGTTGCGACGCATGGACATAACGCAGCGAATCTTATCCTTTGTCACCCGCGCCAATTGGATTCTGTTCACTGCGGTGAGTCTGGCCGTTTTGATTTTCGCGTCACCTGCCTTGCCTGGGGGATTTTTTTCGGAGGGTTGCTGGTGGCCCTGAATGGGCACCTCCTGGCCAAAACACTCAGAAAAGCCCTCACTCCGCCTCATCTGGCGTCGCCCAATGCGATTCCGCCCAAGTATTATATCCGTTTCATCGCGAGCGGGTTCATTATTTTTGTTCTCTTCGCCGAGCACTTCGCAAGCCCGGTCGGTCAGGTTCTCGGGCTGTCGGTGGTAGTGGTCAGCATCATCCTGGCCACCCTACATGAGGCGAAACATCTCATTTTCAAGAAGGCGGTCTCAGAATGGAACATCCCTATTTGTTTCTCGTCAAGGTGTTCGAGTGGTTCGGTCCCGGAACGGCGCATTTTGCTCATGCTTACCCCCACGTCATCTACACCTGGTTTGTGATGATCTTCCTGATTGTCTGCGCGGCAATCGCCACCAAAGGCATCGGCATGATTCCGACCAAGTCCCAGAATTTTTTTGAAATCGTGATTTCCAGTATGGAAGAATTCATGGTCGACATCGCCGGCGAGGAGGGCCGTTGGTTCTTCCCGATTATCGCCACGCTGTTCGTCTACATCGTGGTGTGCAACCTCTGCGGCCTTTTTCCGGGATTCTTCCCACCGACCGCCAGCATCAACACGACCCTCTCCTGCGCCGTGCCGGTTTTCATTGCCACCCACTACATCGGCATCAAGTATCACGGGGCCAAATACGTCAAACATTTTCTGGGGCCGATCTGGTGGATGAGCCCCTTGATTCTGGTCATCGAGCTCATCGGACATCTGGCGCGCATCATGTCGCTGTCCTTCCGGCTCTTCGGCAACATTATGGGGCATGAATTGGTGCTGGGCATTCTGCTCATGTTGGCAGGGGTCTTCTTCGCACCGCTACCGATCATGGTCCTGGGTATTTTCGTCTCCTTCGTGCAGGCCTTCGTCTTCTTTCTGCTGTCGGTCATGTATTTTGTATTGGCGATGGAGCACGCCCACTGATTCGCGGATAAGCGGTCCATGCGACCGCAGATCGCGATAAATTGCCGGCGAGTGTGTTGGTCACAGCGATAGACTCCAATTTAAGGGGGGATTTTTCCGATTTGTGGCGCCTCCGGAAGTGCCCCTCAAAGGTCCTGAATTCCGCTTGACAAAACTGTTTCGAGCGACTAATCATAGCATTTTTAATCTTAAAGTGTCCGTATTGGGTGGTTAGAAATAAAAACCACAAAAAATAACAAAGGATGAAAGGAGATCAGTGCAGATGTCGAAATTAATTCCACCGCATGGCGGAAAAGGGTTGACCAAGTGCCTGCTGGAGGGTGCTCAACTGGAAGAGGAAAAGAAAAAGGCCGAAGGCCTCAAAAAGGTGTCGATTTCACCGCGCGTGAAGGGCGACCTGATCATGATCGGTATCGGCGGCTTCAGCCCCCTGACCGGTTTCATGACCAAGGCCGACTGGAAGAGTGTCTGCGACAAATGCCTCTTGGCAGACGGCACCTTCTGGCCGGTACCGGTAACCCTGGATGTCAGCAAAGAAGACGCCGAGGGCATCAAGGAGGGCGATGAAATCGCGCTCTTCGATCCGGAAGCCAACGAGATTATGGCCACCATGAAGGTCACCGAGAAGTATGCGCTGAGCGCGGACGACAAGAAGTTCGAGTGCGAAAAAGTCTTCATGGGCGAAGGCACTCCGACGGCGGACGAGTTCTGGAAGATCGCCGAAGAGGATCACCCCGGCGTTCAGATGGTCATGCAGCAAAAAGAGGTCAACCTGGCCGGGCCGGTCAAGGTCCTCAGCGAGGGTGAGTATCCCAAGCGTTACGCCGGCGTCTACCACCGTCCGGAAGAATCCCGCAAGATTTTCGAGGAACGCGGGTGGAGTGAAGTCGCCGCCCTTCAGCTCAGAAACCCCATGCACCGCTCCCACGAGTACCTGTGCAAGATCGCGGTCGAGGTCTGCGACGGGGTTTACATCCACTCCCTGGTCGGAAACCTCAAACCCGGCGACATCCCGGCCTCGGTACGGGTGAAATGCATCGACTCCCTGGTGAAAAACTACTTCGTCGAGAAAAACGTCGTTCAGGGCGGTTATCCCCTGGACATGCGCTATGCCGGACCTCGCGAGGGTCTGTTGCATGCCGTTTTCCGCCAGAACTATGGCTGCTCGCGCATGATCATCGGCCGCGACCACGCCGGCGTTGGCGACTTCTACGGCATGTTCGAAGCCCAGACCATCTTCGACAAGATCCCGTACCCCGGTGAAGAAGGCAAGGCTCTGCTGTGCAAACCGCTCAAGATCGACTGGACCTTCTACTGCTACAAGTGCGACGGCATGGCATCTCTTAGAACCTGCCCGCACGGCAAGGAAGACCGGGTACTGCTCTCGGGTACCATGCTGCGCAAGATGCTCTCCGAAGGCGGACAGTTGCCGGATCACTTCGGCCGCGACGAGGTCGTTGCCATCCTGCGTGAATACTACGAGGGACTCACCGAAAAGGTCGAAATCAAGACCCACAAGGCCGCAACCGGCAACTAATAATCATTGCAGATAAAACAAAAAGGGGGAACTCCTGACGGAGCAGCCCCCTTTTTGTTTTGCGCATGTTGTGGTTGGTATTTGGTGATGAGGGTATTGAAATTGGCGTGAGTGGGAACTATGACGTCTCCGCGGACAACGAGTCAAAATGAAGATAAAATTCGAAACTTGATACTTGATACTCGAAGCACCAGGTACCAAATACTAAAAACCGAACACTACCAACAAACCACCTTCCCCAAAAAAAGGGGCCCGATGATGTCACCGAACCCCTTTTTTGCACACTCTCTGTGTGAATAGGTTTGTTACCCGCTATTTCCGATTCGTAACACTCTTTGTGTGAATCGGTTTGTTGCCCGCTATTTCCGATGCGTATACTCGGCGTAGGTCATCGCAACCGTCCGATAGACCAGGTGGGCCAGTTTGGAAAAAGGGGTGTAGGCAAACAAGCTGAAAATCAACAGAAGGTGGATAAAATAGACCCCATAGGACACCCCGGCCCAACCGGCCAAGCGGGTGAGCTCGGAACCCATTCCGGTAACACCCAGTAAAAACACGAGTCCCAACAGGTACCAATCCTTGTAAGCACTGTACTGATCGGTCTTTTCCCGTCGTTTTTGAATCAAAAGGAAACTTCCCACGATCAGCGCCACGCCGGAGATATTGGCCAGCCACTTCACCGGGTTCATTTGTGAATAAGGCCCGTGCTCCTGGAAAACGTACATGGCCACGAAGAAAATGTTCGTCACGATGAACAACCCGATGAACGAGAACAACACCAGCAGGTGCGCGGTCGCCCGATCCTTATTTTCGCCGCATTCGTTGAACTTTTTGTGCAACAAAATGGTGGGAATCGTCCGTATCAGCGCCTGAATGAACCCGCCCATCTCCAACGGTTTGTTTTCTGCCTTTCCAGTGATAATCGCCTGCTGATGCATGTCATTGAGAAAGTTCTTGAGACCGAAAGCGAACACACCGATGGCAAAGAAGAAGGCCGGAATCATGATCACGTCCACCAGGGTGGTGTGGATGAAATTGGCGTGTGATATTATGGCGTTTTGGGGACTGAAATTGAGAAAGGTCGTGTGGAAAGCGGGCCCGAAGACGGCATTGAAAATGAAGCCGACGACGATGAACAAAACCGCCGGTATGGCCAGCAGCAAGGGAATTTTGGAAGGATCGTTAACCCAGTCGGACAGAAATGCCGGTTTCGAATAGGCCTTGACGGCATAAGCGCGGACAGCGCCCATCACGTCACCCGGTTTGGCGCCACGCGGGCAAAGGGTGGTACAGTCTCCACAATTGTGACACAGCCAGACATCGTAGTCGGCGATGAGCCGGTCTTTCAGGCCCCAGGACGCAGCGATCATTTCCTTGCGCGGAAACGGCTTGTTGTCCGGTGATATCTTGCAGGCGACCGAGCAGGTGGCGCACTGATAACATTTTTTCAGGTCGCCGCCTCCCAGCTTGCTCACATCCTTAATAAAACCGAGATCAGGCTCGAGCGTGATTGTTTCCGCCATGTTTTACCTCCTGCATTGCAGAAAAGCGGCTGCCGGCAGCGGTGCCGGCAGCCACCGTCAAAGATAGTGGATTTAGAACCCTTTGAACGGGTTCGGTCCGAGTTCTTCAACCGATGCCACAAAATCATTGATGATCTGCGGAATCTTGTCATACTCATCAATGGCCAAGGTGAACTGAGCCACACGCTCATTTTCGAGCGCCAGGCTGGCCAGGGCATCACCGATCTTCTTGATGCGGATCTCGGCCAACTCGCTGCCCTTGATGAAGTGGCACTGGTAATCGTCACCGTGCTTGCAGCCCAGCAAGAAGACGCCGTCCATGCCCTGGGAAAGGGCATCCTTGATCCAGATGACGTTCATCGAACCGAGGCAGCGGATCGGAATCAATCGCACATCGGCCGAGAAGGACAGACGGTTCAAGCCGGCGATGTCGAGTGCCGGATAGGCATCGTTTTCACAAACCAGACCCAGGATCCGCATGGGCGGTTCTTCGTAATCATCCTCCGAGGGCACCCCGATCGCTTTGACCATCGAACCGATGCTGTCGATGTTGTAATCGGCGAATCCGATGATCCGTTCCGGACAGGCGCCCATGCAAGTGCCGCAACGACGGCAGCGCGCCGGGTTTGGCTTCGGAGTCCCCTTGGCGTCGTCGTCCAATGCGCCGAAGGGGCATTCTTCGGTGCAGCGTTTACACTGGGTGCACCGCTGAAAGAAGAAATCCGGGAAGGTCATGTCTCCGGACCGGGGATGCACCGAAACGCCGCGGTTGACCGACTCGATGCACTGGATCGCCTTCAAGGCCGATCCGGCGGCATCTTCCATGGCATCTTCGACGGTCATGGCACGCCGTATGGCCCCGGCGGCATAGATGCCGGTGCGCTGCGTCTCGTAAGGAAAACAGATGTAGTTCGAATCGACATAGCCGTCGAACAGGCCGATGTCCCTGAAGGCCGGCCCCTGGCGGTAGGCCAGGTTGACCACCGGACCGTCCTTGGTAGCCGGCACCATGCCGGCGGCCAGCACCACCATATCGGCCTTGATCTGCAGTTTTTCGCCCAAAAGCGTGTCTTCGGCCTCGACAGTGAGACCGTTGCCGTTTTTGGATACACCGACGACGGCGCCCTTGGTCATGAAAATACCGGGATTCTGCTGGGCAGCCTTATAAAAATTTTCGGTCAGACCCAGGGTGCGCATGTGCTGGTAAAATATGTAGTTTGCCGGGGCTCTGGATGAAGACCACCGACTGCGCCGCCTTGCCGTCCGAGGGGCGGGTCACCTTGCCCGTCTTGGCGATGGCTTCGAACTCCTCGTTGGTCACGACATCCGGCAAATCGACTCCCAGGTGAGCGAAGGCCTCGCCCTCGATTTTAGCCGGGCGCCAACCGGCCGCCAGGATCACGGCACCGAATTTCTCGCCGGCCGGATCGAGAGTCAGAATATCGTTTCTGCCCTTGTTATACTCCATGTAGCGTTCGTGAAGCTGTTCGGCGTTGAGTTCATTGCCGCTGTCGTCGAGGCGCATTTCCTCCGGCAGCGGATAGGGAACATCGAACTCGATTTTCTCGCCCGGCTTTTTGAATGTCGCCGTCAGGTTGCCGGGCTCGCCGGCCAGCCTCGCCACCATCGTTCCGGTTTTGATCATGATCTTCGGGTGGGCCTGGACGGCCTGAATCTTATCCGCAATAACCGGCGGGCTGAGCTCCTGATAGGGTGTGCCCAGCGGCAGCTGCTTGCGCCAATTAAGGGCATGACCGCCCAGCTCGTTTTCCTTTTCGACAATCACCACCTCATAACCGGTACTGGCGGCATCCAAGGCGGCCGACAAACCGGTTATTCCGCCGCCGATCACAAGAATCCGGCGACTGAGGGATTCCACCTTGTAAGGCTCGGGCAGGTCGACTTTTTTTATCCGGGCCATGCTCATTTTAAGGTAGTCATCGGCCAGCATCTGAACGCGGTCGAAGTGGACGCCGTCGTCCTTCTGCTCCTCGGTCAACTTCGGAAACTCGGAACGAGGATGCGACCAGACCACTTGCTCGCGCAGATTCACGCGATCGACGATACAGCCGTCGAAGCGGAAAACATCGAAGTTGACGCGTCGGGAACATGCCGCGATCACGAGTGAATTGATGCCTTCTTCCGCGATGTCTTTTTGGAGAAGTTCGACGCCGGCCTTGCCACAGAACATCTCATGGGTCTGAACCGGAAATCCTTCTTCACCGGCCACGTCTTTGAGGGCATCGATATCGAGCGACTCTCCGATACCGCAGCCCGTGCAGATATAAACACCGTATTTTTTGTCCATGGTTAGCCTCCTGCTACTTGTTCACCAGGGTTTGAATCGCCTTGAGAGCCATACCGGTCGCATTCTGATTGGATGTCACCACGTCAAGGGGCTTGTTGGCACATCCAACCGCAAACATCCCGCCTTTCTGGAAGTCATTGATGATGAATCCGTCTTCGGTATACTTCAGGTCCGCGGGAAGTTTCAGCTTGGCCATCGTGGGTTGCATGCCCGTTGCGAGCACCGCCATCTCGACCGTTTGATGTATCTTTTCCCCGGTTACAGCATTTTCGGCTACCACGGTGACGTTTCCGTTTCCGGCATCATTGACTTCGGCCACCTTGCCTTTGACGAAAAAGATATTCGGATCTTCTTTGATTTTCTGATAGAACTTTTCGTACCGCAGACCGGGCGTCCGCATGTCGATGTAAAAAACGTAGATCTTGGCCTCCGGGTACTGCTCGCGCACGTAGGTGGCCTGTTTCAGGGAGGCCATGCAACAGATGTAGGAGCAGTAGGGCAGATGGTTCTCGTCCCGTGAACCGGCGCACTGGACAAAGGCCACGCTGTCGGGCCCTTTCTTGTCGGAGGGCCGCTGTACTTGGCCCTTGGTGGGACCGTTGGGAGAAGCCATGCGTTCCATCATCATGTTGGTGATGATATTCGAATAGGTACCGAAGCCCAGGTTGTCGATTTTTTTGGCATCATAAGGTTCCCAACCCGTGGCCCATAGGATCGATCCGACCTGCAGGTCGATCGATTTGGCCGCCATGTCGAAATCGACGGCGTCATATTTGCATGCCTCTTTGACCCGCTGGGCGTCTGCGGGAGAATTTTTCACGGCCGCGTCGATGACGAACCGAGCAGGGAAAGACATCTCCGTCGGCAGATAGGCCCCCTTTATTTTTTGCATCCCGAAGTCGAAAGCACTCTCTATTTCCGTCTGGCAGGCTTCCGTGCAAGCCCCGCAACAGGTGCAGTTTTCATTGACGTAGCGGGGATTCATTTTAACGCCGACGGTGTAATTGCCGGGACCGCCGTCGACCTTTTCGACTTCGCTCATCGTAAAGACTTTGATCTGCGGATTGTCTTTGATCCTGCGGAAATTGATCTCCAGGCCGCAGCTTGGCGGACACAGCTTGGGAAAGTACTGATTCAGCTGTGCAACCCGTCCGCCCAAATATGGATTTTTTTCAACCAGGAAAACCTCGTACCCCACCTCGGCGGCTTCGAGAGCCGCGGTCAAGCCGCTGATCCCTCCGCCAACGACCATGATGCTTCCACTCGCAGGGGCTGCTCCGTTTTCAGTCATGCTGTCCTCCGTAATAGAAGTTTGGAATGAATCAAAAAATGAAACTTGAAACTTGAAACTTGAAACTTGTCAACGCTAAGGTCAGGTATTTCAAGTTTCCAGTTTCAAATTTCCAGTTTCCGGCATTTGTTCAATAAAAACCTCCAGGCGTCTCTCGACGCCTGGAGGTTTGGTTATTCAGTACCTATAGCCAATACGGCCTCCGATTAATCAGGGATGATCTTGATGTAGTCTTTCTTGAAGACATCCCATTTGGCGGAATCCGGATCGTACTTGGAATTGACGAAACAGAACCAATTCTCGTCATCCTGTCCCGGATGGTCGGCCTGATAATAGAAGCCGGGGTAACGGGTTTCCTTGCGGAACTGGATATGGCGCAGGTGGGCTTCCACCGTCCAAATACGGTGCTGGATTTCCCAGGCGCGCATCAATTCGTGCAGATCGCCGGCTGCCAGCTTCTCGCAATCTTCGCGCATGGTGGCCAGCAGATCCATGACGATTTCCAGGTTCTTGCTGGTGGTCAGGTAGTAGGTTGCTGTCCCGCCGCCGTATTCATGGGTGGCCTTCATCACGGTACATCATGCCGTTGGGCTTGAGGTAGTTGGGGTTGATGTCGATGGCGGTGGAGTATTTGGCGTGTTCCAGGAAGGTCCGCACCGGCTTGTAGATCAGGTCGACCAGCTCTTCCGTGGACTGCTTCAGGGTCGGCTTGAGGTCGGCGTGATCCTTGGCATAGCGAACCATCTGCTTGGCCGCAATCCGTCCTTCGGCATGGGAGCCGGAAGAGAACTTGTGGCCGGAGCAACCGACACCGTCGCCGGCGGTAAACAGGCCGTTGACCGTGGTCATACGGTTGTAGATCTTGCCGTTGTCCGCCTTGATCTTGTAAGCATCCGGCACCCAGTCATAGTCCGGGCCCGAGACCCAAAGACCGCAGCAACCCGAGTGTGAG
>JARROL010000336.1:0-1825 GCA_037383965.1 Desulfobacterales bacterium
TGCCATCGAGCACTGCCAGTTGCGGACGCAGGATGGCCGCCCGGACAGGTTTGGTGTATCAAGGCGGATGCCGGCGAAAACCGACGGATCGGGAGCGGCGCCATGCCTCTCGTAGAGCATGTACGACCTCGACATGACGATCGCCCGCGCCATGAACTCGGCGTCGTCCGATGCCAGCAGGCCGCCTTTGCCTGATTTCATGTGCTGGTAGGTCTGAGTGCTGAAGCAGCCGGCCAACCCGAAGTTGCCGCTTTTGCGGCCGACCCAGGTCGCTCCCGTGGTGTGCGCGCAATCTTCGAAGACGATCAAGCCATGCCGGCCGGCAATGGCCGAAACCGCCTCCATGTCGGGCAGATGTCCGCGCTTGTGCGAAAGCAGCAACATTTGGGCGCCCGCCGCCGCCTTTCGCTCGAGGTCCGCAAGATCGATAACGAGGTCTCGTGTTATCTCGATAAACACCGGTTGGCCTCATGCTTCTGTTTGCTGCGGCTGACATCGATGCCGGAGACGGAGATTCCAGCCTGGTTGCCTTCCATGCCGGTCAGAATGCCGGCATGGGTGTTTGCAGAGCCGCTGGGCACGATCATGTGATCTATGGCCAATTTCATCTCGAACAACTGCTGCAGGGTCTCCTGGGCACAAGCCGCATACCCCGTGGCGCCTGTAGGATTGGAGGCCCTGCCGGGAATGATGTAGGCTTTTTTCCCCTTGGCGCGGAGGTCGTCGGCTACCTGCTGCATCCGCTCCTGCATGTCGGATCCGCCGGAAACCACCGTGATGCTCTCCACACCCATGAGGCGGAAAAGAAAATTGTTGCCGGAAGCGTTGGGATCGTAGCTATCCTTTACCCGCTCTTCCAGCTCCAGATGACAGTCCAGGCCTTCCTTGACGGCCCAGGCGAGCGTGAGCCGGCAGTGGTTGGACTGCACGGCCCCGCAGGTGATGACGGCGTCGGCCCCCAGTGCAATGGCATCGGCAAACGAAAAGTCGAGTTTCCTGGTCTTGTTGCCGCCACACAGCCTGATAGGAGATCATCGCGCTTGATTCAGAAATTGATTTTTCCGCCCAAAGCGACGGGTAAATTTTTCAACGGTTCGATGGGCGTTGGTCCCTGAAGATAGCCCCGGCGTGATATTTTAGCGAGGTTCATGCGGTTTTCTCTGCTTGGATGACGTTGTGCGGCATAAGCGTTTGGTTCGACGCCAGCGGTGGACAATCCCGTTGGACATAATACTTTCGATTTTCGAATGTCGAATGTCGACATTCATCGGGTAGCAGTACGTAGTCTGACTGTCAACCCTTTTTTCCAATCCGAACCTTTTCCGCCCGGGCATGGAACAATAGCGACATCGGCGAAGCCTTGACAGGCGCGCCGATTCATCGTAAGAAAAAAGACATCGAAACGGCCAGCCATGAAGGCGAACGGTGCAGAAAACACCGCGAACCGGTCTACGATCTAAAAGAGCCACGAAGGCCCGATGCCCCTGCCAGGGGAAAGGCGCCTGCGTGGCATTTTTATTCGGGAAAGGACCGGTACGATGAAGGACCACTTTGCCGTTTTGTTGGACTGGATGCTATGACCTGTGTTTTTTTCGGCCGCCGCGGGCACACCCTTGGACGATCAGGGCTACAAGATCTCGTTCAAGTTCACCGGCAAGATCGACAAGCTCACCATCACGCTCGAATCGCTGGAGCTCACCTCCGAAGATGTCAAGAAGCTCAAGATCGCCGAGGCTCGGGTAACCAAGACGGATCGACAGATCTTGACTGCTCGCCTACCCGCAAAAGGGCAGGCGAGCAGCTACTCGGGTCGAGTTTGCAGATT
>JARROL010000336.1:1880-5119 GCA_037383965.1 Desulfobacterales bacterium
GCATATCTCCAACACAGCTCAGGTTAAACCATATTCTAAATCTGTGTGATATGCATATATTATCTGTGTACTGGTCTTGCCAAAGATCACAGTCTCGATTTCCTGCGACATTCTGTATCAATTATTGTTCGTGTTGTATAAATCATGCGGAAATCCCCACACGCTCCAAAGTGGTCCAAATTGTCTATGTCGTGCCTAAACCGAATCTATGAAGTGGTAGCTAATGTCCCGATCTGGTGGAACCGAGTCAGGAAGTCGAGGGCCTGTACCAGGAGCAGGCTGAACTGCTGTCCCCATATGTCGACCTGCTGTTGTGCGAAACCATGTCAAATGCCGTCGAAGGGCAAGCTGCCGCCAGGGCTGCCTGTGCCGGACAGGCAAACCGGTTTGGGTGGCCTGGACGCTGCATGAAGATCGCTTTGGGAATTTGCACAGCGGAGAAAACGTTGCAGAAGCTGTGGCCGCTCTGCAGGATTTACCTGTCAGCGGTTTGCGGGCGAATTGTTGTGCGCCGGAAAGCATTACCACGATTATGCCCCAATTGGTCGAAACGGGTGCCCAATGGAACGGCGGCTACGCCGATACATTTGCGCCCATTCCGCAAGACTGGACCCTGGACTGAGGAAAAGACACAGATGACCTGTTAACGCTGCGCTCGGATCTGGGCCCGGAAGAATACAGTGCTCATGTCTCCGAGTGGCTTGCGGCCGGCGCCACCGTCGTCGTCGGCTGTTGTGGCGCAAGACCATCTCACACAGCCAAAATGCAGGTTCTACTTGACGAGAAGCTGTCGTGAAAACAAGATTTTTAGACCAAAGTGGTTTATAGCCGGCAAATGTCGTGAAAGGACGGACGCTATCGAAAAAGGCAGCCGCTTGTTACGGCTGCCCTTTCGCGCTTTTATTGAATGTATTTTTGGTTTGGGTGGCGGGGGTGACAGTCTCGCCATGGCCGATTTGACTCAATTAAAGAGCATACTTTCTTAGCACCTGCCGCCATGGTGAGAACCCACTAACTTGCCTCCACTTGTTTCGATGTCGCCAGGGCCGGTTGCGACATGGCAGAGCCGGGGCCGGAGCCGGTAACCATGCCGCCATAGGACGAGACCTCGAAGTCCGGATAGGCGTTGCCGGCATGTTCTGCGAGATCGAGCCCTTCGAGTTCCTCTTCCGGGGAAACGCGCAGACCGATGGTTTTGGCGATCAGTTTGAACATGATGAAGGTGGTCGGGAAAACCCACAGGAAACAGGCCACGATGCCCAGGAGTTGAACACCGATAACAGACAGCGACAGACCGTCTATGGCAAAAATACCCGCGGAAAGAGTTCCCCAGGCGCCGCAGACCCCGTGCACCGAAATGGCGCCGACCGGGTCGTCCACCCGTATTTTATCGAAGAAGAGCACTGAAAACATCACGAGAACACCGGCAACGGCGCCGATGATGATGGCACTGCCGGGCGTGACGGTGGCGCAGGGGCTGGTGATCGCCACCAGTCCGGCCAGGGCGCCGTTGAGGCTCATCCCGATTTCGGGTTTGCCGAATTTAAGCCAGGAGGCCAGCATGGCCAAAATGCAGCCGGCGGCGGCAGCCAGGTTGGTGTTGACGAATATCATGGCGATGTCTTTGTTGGCTGCCGTGGTGGATCCGGGGTTGAAGCCGAACCATCCCAACCACAGGATGAACACCCCCAGAGCCGCCAGGGGCATGTTGTGGCCCAGAATCGGTTTAACACGTCCGTCCTTGGTGTATTTGCCCATCCGGGGTCCGAGAACGATGGCACCGGCCAGGGCCGACCATCCGCCGACCGAGTGGACCACTGTGGAACCGGCGAAATCGATGAAACCCAGTTTTTCCAACCAACCACCGCCATTGAAGAGCCCTCCCCAGGCCCAGCCACCGAAAATGGGGTAGATGAGGGCACTGATCACGAAACTGTAGATCAGATAACCGGAAAACTTGGTTCGCTCGGCCATGGCGCCCGAGACGATGGTGGCCGCCGTGGCGGCGAACACCACCTGAAACATCCAGAAGGCCAGCACCCAGGGATCGCCGCCGATTTTGAAATCGCTGAGAAAAAATCCAGTGGTGCCGAACCAGCCGGTGGCGGAAGCGCCGAACATGAGACCGAAACCGATGGCAAAGAAACCTAAGCTGCCGATGGAAAAATCCATCAGGTTTTTCATCATGATGTTAATGGCGTTTTTAGCCCGCGTGAAGCCGGTTTCCACCATGGCGAAGCCGGCCTGCATGAAAAAGACCAGTGCGGCGGCCACCAGGGTCCACAGGTAATCCGCGTTGGTTTGCACCAGGTCGATGGCCGTGCGGTTGGATTCGATTGTGGCCGGTTCGTCACCGGCCCAGGCCAGGGCGAAATTGAGGACGAGAATCAGCAGAGTAAAAATGACTTTTTTCATGGTGGATCAATGCCTCCTTTTTGAATTGATGCGTGAATATGATAAAAGGGTGATTGAGATTTAAATCGCACTCGAACCGGTCTCGCCGGTCCGGATTCTGACCGCCTCTTCCAGGGTAGAAATAAAAATTTTTCCGTCTCCGATTTTACCGGTTTTGGCGGTCTGCTTGATCACGTCGACCACCTTGTCCGACAACTCGGCGTCGACCACGATCCCGATCTGAACTTTGGGAACGAAGTCGACCTGATACTCGGCCCCGCGGTAGATTTCCTTGTGACCGCGTTGGCGTCCGAAGCCTTTCACTTCGGTGATGGTCATCCCGGTGACGCCGATTTTGTTGAGGGCGTCTTTCACGTCGTCCAGCTTGAAGGGTTTGATAATGGCTTCAATCTTTTTCATGGAACATCTCCTGTTGCCTGATTAAAATGAGCGGTTATTCCGTTGGAACTTGTCGTGCCTATTCAGCAAACCATGTGCCAGTTTAGTCGAAGGCGGCGATATAACTATAAGATATCTTAATTACTGACATTATTAATATTTACGCGTGTGCCTGGCGATTGTCTTGAATGTACAATTTTGTAACTTATGATTAAATATAAAACAATTTTGTATTTTTTATATTTTAAGAAGACATATTCGTTCTTTCGCAAGGGACATTGGGAATGGGTGGCAACAGAATAGGTTTGCGGGTGTGGATACAGTCGATCGGAAGCTGTGCGACGCGGCGAATCGCCTGAAAGCCGGTCTGAGTGTGCTGCGGCGGGGGTACCTGAGGATGAGAGTATGACCGGCAAGAAGGCGCAATCACGTGAGGTACGGGTGCC
>JARROL010000337.1:0-3235 GCA_037383965.1 Desulfobacterales bacterium
AAATGACCAGAGCTGCCGCCTCTTACATTAAACTGATCGAACAGGGTAAATTAGAGGAAAAAATTCGCTCGGCACGGTCGAAGCTGCAGGCCTGCACCCTGTGTCCCCGTGAATGCCGTGTCGATCGCCTAAAGGGTCAAACCGGCGTCTGCAAAACCGGCAAATATGCGTGGGTGTCCAGTTATTCACCCCACTACGGCGAAGAAGCCCCGTTGGTGGGCACCAACGGCTCCGGAACGATATTCTTCACCCATTGCAACCTGTTGTGCATCTTTTGCCAGAACTTTGACATAAGTCATAAGGGCCTCGGTCAAGAAGTCACTGCCGAACAACTGGCTGCGATAATGGTCGATTTGCAGCGCATGGGCTGCCATAATATCAATTTTGTGACGCCGTCACACGTCGTCTCGCAGATTCTGGAAGCTCTGGCCATAGCTGCCGATAGCGGACTTCGGGTGCCACTGGTTTACAACAGCGGAGGCTACGACCGGATCGAGACACTGCAAATGCTCGAAGGCATCTTCGACATATACATGCCGGATTTTAAATTCTGGGACCCCCGGGTGGCTGAAGAAACCTGCAACGCCCCCGATTACCCTGAGGTTGCCCGCAATGCTTTACGGGAAATGCACCGCCAGGTGGGTGACCTTGTGATCGATGGCAACGGAATCGCCAGACGCGGTCTGCTGGTTCGACACCTTGTTTTGCCCGCAGGCTTGGCCGGCACACGAGAGATTATGCGGTTTATCGCTCATGACATATCGACCGATACCTATGTTAACATCATGTCGCAATACAGGCCCTGTGGCCGTGCCGCCGAGGTCCGAGAACTGGCGGCTTATCCCACTGAAAACGACTTCAAAAAAGCCCGATTGGCCGCTATGGAAGAGGGAATTCGGCGTCTCGACCACCCCAGGCGCGTTTTCGCGTTGCGGTAGGATAAAATCGACTTCGGAACAAAGCGAGCGATCAGAATAATGGAACGAATATATGCGGTCGGCGATATTCACGGGTGTTATGATAAGCTCTTGGTATTGATGAAAAAAATAGATATCGATTTCGAGTCCGACACTCTGGTCTTTTTAGGAGACTACATCGATCGGGGACCCCAGTCCTTCGAGGTCGTCGCCTACCTGGCCGACCTGAAACAACGACATGCCAACACTATTTTTCTGAAAGGCAATCACGAGGAGATGCTTGAGAGTTACCTCTCCGGCGAGGACCGGATCACTTATTTGGTCAACGGCGGCCAGCAGACACTGGAGAGTTACATGAACCGTCCCCGGCCGGAAGATGAACCGGTAATACCGAGCACGCATCTTGAGTTTTTCAGAACCCTGCGAATCTATTACGAAACCCAAAATTACATCTTCGTTCACGCCGGATTAAAAAACAAAGTGCCGCTCGAAAAGCAGAAAACAGAGGACCTTTTATGGATTCGAAGGCGCTTTATCGAATCGAAGTACGATTATGGCAAGATGGTCGTATTCGGCCATACGCCGTTGCACGAACCGCTCCTTTTACCGAATAAAATCGGCATCGATACCGGTGCCGTCTACGGCAATCGACTCACCTGTGTAAGGTTGCCGGAACTGGTTTTTTACACAGTCTGAGGACCTCGACTGCATCCCATAGTGATCACCAAACACGGGTATCACCAATGAAAAATGTCACTTTAACGCTACTGGCTTTTGGAGTCGTCTTCACTCAATCCGCCTTGGCCGAGCGACTTGCAATTACCGCCACGCTCGCCAATATTCGTTCCGGTCCCGGGTCCACTTACGATATTATCTGGAAGGTACAGCAATACTATCCTTTCGAGGTCATTAAAAAAGAAGGCGCCTGGTACCAGTTCCGCGATTTCGAGGGTGATACAGGCTGGGTTCACGATTCTCTAACCGGTAGCATACAGGCTGTCATAACCTCCAAACCGCAGTGCAATGTCCGAAAGGGACCGGGGACCGAGAATGAAATTCTCTTTTCAGTCGGCAGCGGAGTGTCCTTCAAGGTCCTCGAGCGGAAGGGCAACTGGATCCATATCCTGCACGCAGATGGTGACCAAGGCTGGATTCACGACTCACTGGTCTGGTAAATAAGCACGACGACGACGAAAAAGGCCAAATCTGGATACCATTATTTGTCCAAGTCGCTATTTGTCCAAGCCGCAATGAGGGCACATGAGCCGAGTACGGTCTGTTTTTCGATAAAGGGATCGACACATGCATGCGCAGTTAAAGCTTAGAGCGGACAGCAAACTGATCGTAGGGGTTGGGTCAGCTCTGGTAGACATACTCACCCACGAAAATGAAGCGTTTCTGGAGCAAACAGGTGCCGTCAAGGGCGGCATGACCCTGGTGGAAAAAGACTTTATCGAAGCTGCCCTGGCCCGCTCCTCCGGCGAGCGCAAGATTGTACCGGGAGGATCGGCCTGCAATACGGCGGTAGGGATAGGCCGGTTGGGCGGCCGGGCCCGATTTGTCGGAAAGTGCGGTAACGGAGAATGGGGTCGCTTTTTTCGTGAAGATTTGCTGCGCCAAAACGTGGAACCAGCTCTTTTCGACTCCGATTCGCCCACTGGACGGGTACTGTCGATCATTACGCCCGACGCACAGCGATCGATGTTTACCTACCTGGGTGCATCTTCGGAAACCCAGCCCGCTGAACTGACCAACGGCTGTTTTGACAACGCGGCTGTTGTGCATATTGAAGGCTACCTGCTGTTCAATCCGGAACTGATGTTGGCAGCCTTGCGTGCCGCGCGCGCTGCCGGTGCTCTGATCTCGCTCGACTTGGCCAGCTTTACAGTCATCGAGGAATCCCGAGACCTTCTCGATCGAATCGTCAACGAATACGTCGATGTCGTCATCGCAAACGAGGATGAAGCCCGCACATTCACCGGTTTCAGCGACGAGCAACAGTCCCTGGCGGCTCTGGCGCTAAAGGCTGATATAGCCGTGGTCAAACTCGGCGAACGGGGCAGCACCATCGCCCATCAAGGCCAGATGTTGCGCATCGATCCGCTGGGATCCGGACAGGCGGAGGATACCACGGGCGCCGGTGATCTCTGGGCTTCCGGTTTTTTATACGGGCTGGTAAACGGACACCCGCTGGAGCGGTGCGGACGGATCGGCTCGGCTTGCGGTTACGAAGTGTGCCGGGTTATCGGCGCTGCCATTCCGGAAGAAGGTTGGCGACGTATAAGAAAAATGTTAGAGGAGAGCCAAAATGGCGATTA
>JARROL010000338.1:0-3220 GCA_037383965.1 Desulfobacterales bacterium
CCAAGTTGTAGTAGGAGAGATACATTTACGGTCTTTTCTAATGTGCGGCTTCCCATATGGCCGCTCTTAATGAAATGCCGCCACGATAAAACAAAATTGCCATTCAAATGATGTTTAAGGCTGAGGTGATCATTATAACGCAAGAACCCACATTTTGACAGGTCGGTTTTAGTGACGAAAAATAAGAAAAGAATAATGCGGGGACGGTCCGACCGAAGACCATAGAAGAAACCTCGAGATGTAACTCCTCTGTAAAGGTGAAATATTCATGAAATCCATAATTGGGGCGATAAATCTTTATAGCAATGCTTAAATTGGGTGTCAAGCCGCATGCAGATTGGCTCCGGCTCAAAAGCTCCTTCTTCGCGGCTCGCTTCAGGTCGTCTTGAGCGGTGTTATGCGTTGAACAAAATACAGCAGTGTGGTAAGCGCCTTGTGAATATTCGCGACGGAGGCACAATCATTGCGAGAAGCGAGAATAGTTTCCGTCCATAAATGGTCCTTTCCCGCAATTTCTGCTTCAATCGGCGGAATCGCTTGTGCGACGTACACGAGTACGCCGCCGCACAATGCCGCTGTTTTCCTTTAACTTGCAGAAAATGGTGATCTCTGGATCGGAAACTTATCAGTGCCCTCAATGAAACCGTGGATGGCCACGAGACTTAATTAAGAGTTAATCATTCTGAAAGCTTGGTTTTTGAAGCGCGGGATCGCTGGCGCGGATATGGCGTCAGCTGAAGAAAAAAATGCCGCTTCGATCGTGGGGGAGCATTGTGAAAAAGCCGGCACTCCCCACCGGCGGCGGGTCCTTTGCTCGTTTGACGAGGTTTTGAAACCACTCCTTCACAAAGGGTGAAGATATTATGTTGGCCCGGGTTTTGAGCAGTGCCGTGATCGGCATTGATGCCTATCTCGTAGAAGTCGAGGTTGATATCGCTCGCGGCCTGCCGACCTTCACCATTGTCGGATTGCCTGAAGCATCGGTCAAAGAAAGCAAGGAGCGCGTCAAGTCTGCCATCAACAACTCCGGTTACAGCTTCCCTGACGATCGTATCACCGTCAACCTCGCCCCGGCCAGCATTAAAAAAGAAGGCACCGGTTTTGACCTGCCCATCGCTCTGGGAATCCTCGCCGCCACCGGCATCGTGCCCAAATCCATCACCGCCGAATATCTTGTGCTGGGAGAACTGTCATTGGACGGGCGCATCAAACCGGTCAACGGTTCGCTGCCTATGGCGCTGGCGGCCAAAAGTGCCGGATACAGCGGTATCGTTGTGCCGCTTGAAAACGGCCGCGAGGCATCGGTAGTAAGCGAAATCGATGTCATTCCAGTCAACACCCTTTCCGGGCTCGTTGAGTTTCTGCGCGGCACAGAGCGAATCACTCCCCTTGAAACCGATCTGAATACGATCTTCAACCACGACCGTGGGGCCGAGGTCGACTTCGGCGAGGTGATGGGCCAGGAACATGTCAAGCGCGCTTTGGAAGTAGCCGCGGCCGGCGGACATAACCTCATGATGATTGGCCCCCCCGGCTCCGGCAAGACCATGCTTGCCAGGCGTCTGCCCACGATCTTGCCGCCGCTCACCTTCGAGGAAGCCATCGAGACCACCAAGATATTCAGCGTAGTGGGGCTGCTGGACACCGACCAGGCCCTCGTCACCCAACGCCCTTTCCGCTCGCCCCATCACACCATTTCCGACGCGGGCCTTATCGGCGGCGGCCACATTCCGCGCCCCGGCGAGGTCAGTCTGGCCCACAACGGTGTGCTTTTTTTAGATGAACTGCCGGAGTTCAAGAAAAACGTGCTGGAAGTGTTGCGCCAGCCGCTGGAAGATTTGAAGGTCACCATCTCGCGCGCGGCCCTTACCATTACTTACCCGGCGAGTTTCATGCTTCTGGCTGCCATGAATCCCTGTCCGTGCGGCTACCTGTCCGACCCCAAGCACCAGTGCCGCTGCAGCTTTCAGCAGATTCACCGCTACCGAACCCGGATTTCGGGGCCGTTGCTTGACCGGATTGACATCCACGTGGACGTACCGGCCGTCCCCTACAAAGATCTGGCCGCCATTCGAAGCGCGGAATCCTCAGGCGCTATCAGGAAGCGGATCGGCAATGCCCGTGCGGTCCAAGCCGACCGCTTCAAGCGATTTAAGCTTCATTGCAACGCCCAGATGGCAAGCCGTCACATCAAGCGCTTCTGTCGTATCGGCGACGACTCGCAGCGTCTTCTGGAAACCGCCATCGACAAGCTGGGCTTGTCTGCCCGCGCTTACAGCCGCATTCTAAAGATCGCCCGCTCCATTGCCGACCTTGCCGGCGGCGGCGATATCGCCGTGGAACACATCTCCGAAGCCATACAGTACCGCAGTTTGGACCGGGGCAGAATCCGGCCAGGCGGTATTATCTGAAAAATCGCTGCTAGTTCAATTCCTTCAGATCGGAGCTGCGGAGGTGAATATCCCGCTGGGGAAAGGGGATCTCGATGCCGGCCTTTTTGAGCTCATCAAAAATGGCAAAATAGAGGCCGCTGCGCAATTTTCTGCGGGGCGTTTCGCGCACGTCTATCCAGACCAAGAGGTCAAAATTGATGGAATTGTCACCGTATTCCTTAAAACGGACCACCGGCGATTGATAGTCAGTGACCATCGGCTCCTTTGACGCCACATCCAGCAGGATCTTTTCGACCACCCGTGGGTCCGCATTGTAGGAAACGCCCACCGGAACGGTGATGCGGATCATGGGCGAGGTCAGAGAATAATTAACGATCGTATCGGAGACAAAATTCGAATTCGGAATCAGGTACTCGATATTGTCGCGGGTACGGATGCGGGTGGCGTTCAGAAAGATGTCCGTAACCAAGCCGAGCGTATTTTTCACTTCAACCCAATCGCCTTTGCGGACCTTGGCCCCGAAGATCAGAGTGAACCCGCTGACCACATTGGCGGCAATGCTCTGGAGACCGAGGCCGATGCCGATTCCGGCGGCACCGGCGAAAACCAGCAGGAAGCGCAGGTCCAGACCGACCGCTTTGAGGGAAATCAACAAACCGATGACAATAAGGGTGTATTTCAACGAAATGTTCAAGGCATATCCGAGGCCGGGATCGATCCCCAGGGCCGGATACACACGGTAGTCGAGATAAGCCTGCAGCAGGCGGGAAGCAAAAACGAAGGCCAGCAAGATAAGGGCCGCTTTTAAAATCAGCCAGAGGGTAATC
>JARROL010000339.1:0-3214 GCA_037383965.1 Desulfobacterales bacterium
ACGCCGGCGAAGAGGAAAGCCTGCCGGAGCCCGAGGACCGAGTCCCCGATGAATACCCCGCAGAGGGTGACCCGATGACGGTCACCTTGGAAGCGCAACCGCTGGAGAACCAAGTAGAGGACCTGATAGGTGGCCATATAGGAAATCGGATAGAGAATAAGGCAACCGACGGGCAACAGGAAAAGTTGGAGCTGACTGAAGCAGATCGGCGCTTACTCGAAGAAGAATTGAGCCTCGATAGCGATGATGACACATCGACCGATATAACCGACGACTGGAATGGGGCTGAAAACGCGGATCAGCCACTCAATGACACGATCGACCCCGGCAGTTTCCACCGCGCCGAAGATGACGAATCTGCAGACGCCGGAAATGCTCCGACATCACTGACCGCAAAGGCCGCTCAGCCGGACTTTGAAGAGGCGTCCGGTGGTGGAACGTCTGAAACCTTTGATTTCGACTTCGAAGAGGCCGCCGAAGACAACGCAACGACGGAAAGCGAACCACCGATAACCCCATCGGCCGATGATGAAGAACTTTCGGTTGAATCCCTCCTGGCCGATAGCGACACAATCGGCGATGCAGAGCCTTACCAGCAACCAATCGACGGGGCTGAAGGAACGCCGGAGCCATACGAAACTGAATTCGACATTGAGACTCAGACAGCCGGTGCATCGGAAATGAACCTCGATCCGCCGGATATGCCCGAACCGCGCGCAGAGCTCATTGCCGAAGATACCATGTCGATCCCGGTCACGGGGCTGTCGGCCCAACACCGTGCCGACGACGATGCGCCTGAGGACAAATTGAATGAGACGATACCGGAAAACCTTTCCGGAGCGCAGCTCGAAGCGGTCGTTGAACAGGCGGTCAAAAAATTATTCGGCGAAAAAATCGAGTCGATGCTCTCCGATGCCATCGAGAAAGCTGTGGCAAAAGAAATCGACCGCCTTAAAACCCTCATATTGGGGGACCTCGATCACAATCACTGATCATCCGTCGGATTGAATCACGCCTCGCTTAAATGGGATTATTCGCTTCGGATAATCCCATCTTGTTCATTTCCCGTCCAGAAAAGGTTGATTTCGAAACCGGCCGCAACATGCGTGAGGTCATTTTGAGGGCCGGATTCCATAATGCGAAACTCCTCATTCATCTCCGCGCGATTACCTGTTGAAAAAACAACGACAGTTTTATAAGAATGGGGTTTCGTTTTGATGCCGCGATTTCATGGGGACCCAATCGTGCGGGCCCCGTTCTGGAAGGAGACCATGGGTATGAATCAGGATCTGTTGACCAAAGGCTACGAACCGCAAGATGTCGAGAGTCGCTGGTATGTGTTCTGGGAGAAAGAAGGTCTTTTCGACGCCCACCTCGATCCATCACCCAAACGATATTCCATCGTCATCCCGCCGCCGAATGTCACCGGCGTCCTGCATATGGGGCACGCGTTGAACAACACCCTTCAGGATATTCTCTGCCGATATCGACGGCAGCGGGGCGACAACGTCCTGTGGATGCCCGGGACCGACCACGCCGGAATCGCCACCCAGAACGTCGTCGAGCGCAAACTGGCCGAGGACGGCCTTGACCGTCATCAACTCGGCCGGGAAAAGTTTATCGAAGCCGTGTGGCAATGGCGCCGCAAATACGGCAGCGCCATCACAAACCAGTTGAAGCGATTAGGGGCTTCATGCGACTGGAAGCGCGAACGCTTCACCATGGACGAAGGCCTCTCGCTGGCGGTCCGCAAAGTGTTCGTCCAGCTCTACGACGAGGGTCTGATCTATCGCGGCAATTACATCATCAATTGGTGCCCGCGCTGTTCCACCGCCCTGGCCGATCTCGAAGTCGAGCACGAAGAAACCGACGGCCATCTCTATCACATCCGCTATCCTTATCAGGACGGCGCCGGAGGGGTGGTCGTCGCCACCACACGCCCTGAAACCATGCTGGGCGACACCGCCGTGGCGGTTCACCCGGACGACGAACGCTACCGCGATGCAGCGGTCAATGCCGTCATCCTGCCGCTGATGGATCGCGTTATACCGGTCATCCGAGACGAATATGTGGACATGTCCTTCGGAACCGGGGCCCTCAAGGTGACCCCGGCCCACGACCCCAACGACTACGACATCGGTCTGCGCCACGACCTGCCGGTCATAAAGGCGATCGGCGACGATGGACGGATGACGGATGCGGCCGGCCGATTCGAAGGGTTGGACCGATTTGACTGCCGCAAAGCGGTGGTCGACGCGCTCGAGGCCGGCGGGTATCTCGTGAAGATCGACAATTACAGGCATAGCGTTGGCCACTGCTACCGCTGCAAGGACATCGTGGAGCCCAATCTTTCCCGGCAATGGTTCGTGAAAACAGCACCATTGGCCCAAAAAGCCATCACCGCGGTCAAAGAAGGCCGGACCCGCATCGTGCCTGAAATCTGGACCGCCACCTACTTCGACTGGATGACCAACATCAGAGACTGGTGCATTTCACGTCAGATCTGGTGGGGTCACCAGATTCCGGCCTGGACCTGTGGTGCATGTCAGGAGTTGATTGTGGCAATGGAGGCCCCGGCAGCATGCCCGGCCTGTGGAAGCGCCGCACTGGTGCAGGACACCGATGTCCTCGACACGTGGTTCAGCTCTGCGCTGTGGCCGTTTTCCACCATGGGGTGGCCGGAGCGAACCCCGCTGCTGGAGATCTTCTACCCGACTTCGGTTCTGGTCACCGGTTTCGACATTCTCTTTTTCTGGGTCGCCCGCATGATGATGATGGGCCTTCACTTCATGGGCGATGTGCCGTTCCGGGATGTGTACGTCCACGCCCTCGTACGCGACGAAGACGGCAAGAAGATGAGCAAATCGAAGGGCAACGTCATCGATCCGCTGAGCGTGATCGACACCTACGGCACGGATGCCTTCCGTTTTACGCTGGCCGCCTTCGCCGCCCAGGGGCGCGACATCAAAATGTCGGAGAAACGGATTGAGGGATACCGACATTTTATCAACAAGCTCTGGAACGCCGCCCGTCTGTGCCTGATGCACCTCACCGGAAGGCAGCCCGAACCCGGGCCGGACGGTCATTCGCTGCCGGACCGCTGGATTCTTTCGCGGCTGCAGGCGCTCACCGTCACGGTGTCGGACGCCATTGACGGCTACCGCTTCAACGAAGCGGCCGGCGCGCTCTACAATTTTGTCTGGCACGAGTTCTG
>JARROL010000340.1:0-3146 GCA_037383965.1 Desulfobacterales bacterium
CAACCGGCCGTCTTCGATGAACGCGGGCTTTGCCCCATCGGACTCCATTCTCATACAGGCCTCGTAAGCCCCGTAATAGGCCTCGTTGAAAAGGACAAGCTCCCTGGCGCATTCTGTTCCGTAAAAACTGCAGAGGACCTTCCACAGCGCGAACTCCGGATTGTAGGCCGCGGTGTTCCACTCGTAATCGGCCACGGTCGCGAATTTTATCTTGTACACCTCGCTGTAAGCATTTCCGTTAGTGTACATGTGTCGGCCATCGTTGTAATTGTGAAAACCCTCGGGCCTGTCGGTATCGAAAGGCTCAAAGAGGTTGCACATCCTCACTTTGCCCGGGTAGTAGGTCGTGTACCCGCCGTATCTTTTCGTTTCGAGGTTTCTGGCGTACAGCGTATTGTCCCACATCATGGGCCATCTACCAATCAGGGTGCCATAGCGGTGCAGATCGGCCATGTCGACCGATAGCGACCGCACCGTCGGTCCGGTCCAGACGATTGCGACATCGCGAGGAATTTGTGCCGTCAGCTCATTGAAATACACTTCGGCCTTGCCCTCGCCGCGATCGATAAATTCATTGGCATACCAGGGGGGACAAAACTCGATCCGCGTGCCCGGATAAGCACTATCGACCCATTGCTTCAAACTGTTGATGACATGCGCCTGCGCATTTTGAAGGTTGCCGAAACGGTTTTGGTCTTCCTTCGTGTAAAGACTGTAATTTTTTCGGTTCCCGCCGGTGTGCGGCACCGAATCATCCGCCTGGAGCATGATTGTTTCGGCACCGGCATCCAGACCGGTTTTAAAAAAGTCCTTGAGCAGGTCGACGCTTTCCGGCCGGCTGTGCGTCCAAAACTGTCGCGCCTGGTCATCGAGTTCCTCGACCGTCGGCTCGAATCCGAGATGAGAATATGGATTCACCATTATTGCCAGGCTCATCACGCCGGTTTCCCGGCACTTTCTGCCGGCCTCTTCGACACCCTTTCGAAAGAGGTCGTCGATGAGATGCCAGTCTGCATTTGTCCGGTTGTGACCGCAGTAAACCTTGTTGAGCTTGTAAAGGCTCATCCGTTCGATCGCATCGATATCATGGCGCAGTTCGGCGGTATTCTGCCAGTTTTTAAGACAATACGAGCGGCCCAAAAAGTCGGGAGAATCGACGACAGCGGCGTTGTGATAAAGACATTTTTCTTCTTCGAGGAGTTGAACTGACGTGGCGGCGGCATTAAAGGTCCCAACGGGGGTCTCACCGAGCAGGAAAACGACCAGCGCATCGCCGACCGGCTTTGATCGTATGACGTATCCCTGCGATTTTTCTCCGATCACGTGCAGCGGAAGATCGGGCCACGCCTGGCGATAGAGTTTATTTCGGCCGATACTGAAAACCAGCCGGCCGTCGCTAAAATCATCTGTACTAAAATCGTCAACGACCCGGACATATCGATCAACAGGCACTTCAACCGGAACAACTTTGTGTATGACCGCAGTCAGTTTGTGTTGGAGTATTCCAGCCGCCGTGCGCTCGGCGGCTGCCGGGTTCTCGGGGAGAACGATAATCGGCGGGCCCGATCCGGGGTTTTGGGGGTCGAAATAGATAACGTCGCTTAGCGGCTCGTGGCTCTTGGGCGTCGGAACGATTTTATCGGCCGCTGTAAGCCGCCGTCCGAAATAGGGCCGCATGCGTTCCAGGGTCGAAAAATTCCATTTCGAGTACCGATAGACGATATTGTCTATCCACATGGTTCCCCTGCCCTTCAAACCGAAAAATAAACGGACGAAACGGGTCCCTTCGGGAAGGTCGCCTTCGGAAAAAGGGTAGTTGTAGGTTCGACCGCGTACCGTTGCCCAAGGGAAGTCATCAATCCTCCAGAAATTCGCAAACGCATAGCCTTTGTCCGAGTTGTCGATGAGGCTTCCGGCGACCGGGTTGAGAAAAGCCGGGTCGAGCTTTTCCTTCTGCGCATCGAAGAAAAATATCTTCACAACGAGGGCATCATAAAGCCGAAATCCAAATCTGGCTTTATGGCTCCCAATGTTCTCCAACCTGACATCATAGAAAAAATCATAATTCCCCGCGATCACGGGAATGAAGTCGCTGATGATCCCCTCCGCCTTATCCAGTTCACCGGCTCTTCTTTTGACAATTTTAACGGCGCGCCGGCCGTCGGCGACCTCTTCAGACGCGTCAGCTCCCGCTGCGGCATCGACCCACTCAACGCCACGGCCGGTCCTGGTCCAGTGCCGAGGGTTGTCGGAATGGTCTGTTGCCGGCTCACTCTGCTCAAATGAGGAATTGGCGACGAGGTTGCCTTTTTCGAACTGCGCCAGGCGAACCTCGTAAGGAATGCTCAAGGGCTCCAAGCTGGACCACATAGCGCCGTCGACACCCTTTTGCGTGTGTTTCACGGTCGAACAGGCGCCCAGCAAAAAAGATGCGCTCAAAAAAACAGCCGTCACACGTCTCAACCGGTAGACCAAATCGATATCTTTCACGAGATCACGCAGAATTTCCCGTATCACTGCTTAATCACCGGCCGTCAGAATTCGTCTGGCGGTCCGGAAATGCCTTTTCCAGTAGGTTTGATCGATAGGTGAGGTTGTCACGCCTTGACTCTTGGACGCGTGGCCAATTTGGCTCGCGCGCAGGTATGTTCCGACGTGGCGGAGGTAGTCGGGCGGCCTGAAGAAGACGCGGTCGCCGTTCCGCATTTCTTGACATAGTTTAACACAAGCCTGCCCGCGGCGTAAAGCGGTAGGCCTGGCCCTTCTGCGGGCGGACACGCGTGCGCCGAACAAGCGGTTGCGTCAATTGACACCCAGATCGCATGTAAGGCATTTTCTATCCTTCGTTTTTCTCCGCCCGCTTCTGCTGCATCGCCCGGTCCTCTTGGGCCAGTTCAGTCAACAGCGCCGCCAGGGTCCAGTTTTCCGATACCGGCGTCACCGTGGCCCAAAGCTGGCGCGGAAGCCCGGCCTGGCGAAAGGCGGTCATGAGGGTGTGAACTTCGCTTTGCAGGAAACCGGACATGATAATCGCCCGGTGCAGGGTCGAGGAATACCCCATCCCCGAACGATCCTCTGCAGAGAGCACCTCTTTGAGCGTTTTTTTACGGGAATACGGCTCAATAATAAACGGAAAGCGGGCGGCG
>JARROL010000341.1:0-4208 GCA_037383965.1 Desulfobacterales bacterium
GAAGTTTCGAAGATCATGGGCGACAGGCCGCCGAAAGTGGTCAGCGTGGTCAGAATAATCGGGCGAAACCGCTGAATGCCTGCCTGATGAACGGCATCCCGACGGCTCATGCCGGCCTGCTCCCTGCGGTTGGCAAGATCGATCAGCACCAGCGAATCGTTGACCACCACTCCGGACAGTGCCACCACACCGAACATACTGAGCACGCTGAGGCTGTAGCCCATGATCATATGTCCGATCACGGCGCCGACAATTCCGAAGGGTATGGCCGCCATAATGATCAGTGGCTGGATATAGCTGTTCAGCGGAACGGCGAGCATCGCGTAGATCACAATAAGCGCCACCAGAAGACCTTTCAACAGGCTCTGCATGCTCTCGCGTTGATCGGCCTGGCGGCCCTCAAAACTATAAGTCAGCCCCGGATACTTCTTTTGCAATGCAGCCAAGGTCTCGGATTTAAGCGACGCAAGTATCTGGCCGGCCTTGCTTCTGGGTTGCACGTCGGCTTCCACCGTCACGACCCTGCGGCTGTCGCGGCGGTTGATGTCGGTATAGGCCCGCCCGCGGTTTATGGTAACGGCCGACCGCAACGGAATCTCGTTTCCGGCCGGCGTTCGCAATATCATTTCCTCCAGGTTGTATTCGGAAACCCGTTCTTTTTTGGGCAGCCTGACCATTATCTTGACCTCGTTTCGTCCTCGCTGCTGCCGCAGGGCTTCGGCACCGTAATACGAATGCCGGACCTGTCTGGCCACTTCCTGGGATCTCAATCCGAGACTGCGGGCTTCGGGTTTGATTTGAAAATCCACCTGCTGCTTTCCGGGTGCAAAACCGTCGTCGATATCTTTGACATTGGGGAAAAACGCCAGGGCGTCTGCAACATCTTTAGCGGCCTGCTCCAGGAGGTGAATATCCTTGTGGCTGAGTTCTACGGTAATGGCGGCGCCCCGGCCGGGTCCGCCGGCATCGGATTCAAACAAAATCGATTCCAATCCCGGAATAACACCGACTCGTTTACGCCAGAGTTCGGTCAGTTTCGCCGTGGATATCGGACGCTTATCCGGCGGTGTCAGGTAAATCCGCACATCGGTTTGGTTGTCATTGATTCTGGCAAAAATGCCTTCCATCAGCGCTTTCCCGCCGTTCTCAGCAACCACTTCCTGTGCCGCTCCCACCAGCATCTGTTGTATCTTTTCGGTTTTCTGGAACGCCGTGCCAAAGGGCAGCATGGCCGTTACTTTTGCATAATCGGATTCCACTTTGGGAAATAGTTCAAATCCCAGGCGACCGCTTTTCACATAGCCGATCATTATCAGTAAGATCGCGATCCCGATGGACACCGTCACATATCGCCAGCGCAGAACCAGATCCAGAAACGGTCTGTAACGCCGGTTAACCAGATCGACGAGAAACGTCACCATATTGGTCAGTACGCTGAACGTCACCGGCATGGCAATTTCCCGGGTTCCGAAGATGGAGGCTTTTAGCCAGGGGATTCCGCGCTGGTGGTGATGATAGACATTTTCTCCGACGACGATGGCATCATCCACCACGATACCCAAAGTGACAATAAATGCAAACATGGAGACCATGTTGATGCTGACGTCTGCCGCCGGCAAAAATAAAAGGGAACCCAGAAAAGAAATGGGAATGCCGAGGGCCACCCAAAAGGCCAGCCGGGCCTCCAGAAACAATGCCAGTAAAATGAAAACCAGTCCCAGCCCCATAAATCCGTTTTTAATCAACAACTGCATACGCTGCTTATAAATTTCCGACCGATCGTAGCGAAGAACGATGGAAAGGCCGGGGGGCAATTCTCGGTTGACCGCCGCCACCACGCGTTTGGTAGCATTGGATACCGAAACAGGGGTTTGATCGCCGACCCGGTAGACCTCAATGATGACCGCGGGTTTCCCGTTATATGTGGCGGCATGGTCGGTTTCTTCGAAGCCGTCTTTGATATCGGCAATATCTTCAAGCAGAACCTGGGTTCCGTCGTTGGCCGTAATAATCGGGATCTTTCCGAATTCGTGTCCGTAGTCCTTGCGCTCTTTGACACGAACCAGAATATCGCCGCCGGGCGCTTTAACGGCACCGCCGGGAAGCTCGAGAGATGTTCTGCCGATCCGTTTGGCCACCTCATCGAGAGTGAGATTATACGTCCGGAGCGTTTTTTGGGGGATTTCGATACCGATCTCATAGTTTCGCACCCCGACCAGTTCCACCTGAGTGATATCCGGGTCCTGGAGCAGGCGGTCCCGCACATGTTCCGCGTATTCTCGCAGCACCGTCTCCCCCTGATCGCCGTAAAGCGCCAGTGAAACGACAAAGCGCTTTCTGGAAACAATGGTGACCTGCGGCTCTTCGGCTTCTTCGGGAAATGAGGTGATCCGGTCGACCTCGCTTTTGATGTCCTGGGCCAGTCTCTGCAGATTTTCACCTTCAATCATTTCCACGGTAACCGTTCCGACCCCTTCTCTGGCCGATGCCCGGACTTCATTGACACCTTCCAGTCCCTGAACGGCCTCTTCTATGGCCAAAATGATGCCCCGTTCCACTTCCTGGGGGCTGGCACCGGGATAGGGAACGGTAATTTGAACCTGATCCAGCTCAAAGTCGGGAAAGACTTCCTTCTTGATGCGGTAGCCCGAAATGAGGCCCCCCACTAAAAATACCAGCATGACCAGATTGGCCGTCACACTGTGACCGGCCATCCAGGCACTGGGGCCTTTTCTTTCATAACCGTTTGTCGGCAATTGGCTCATGTTAAGATGTTTTGTCCTTTTCGGATACCGTATCCGCGTTTCCCTTATCTGGCATCTCGGATTTAGAACCGGCCACCCGAATCTTCATGCCCGCCACCGGCGCTGCCAGATCGGATATGATCAGGCGCTCACCGGATTTAAGATCGTTTTGCAGCAAAACGATGTCGGCATCGCGCAAGATCGGGCTGACCTTTCGAATTTCCAATGTATCATTGTCACCGACGATCCAGACATTTGAATCATCCCTTAGTGCAAGACGCGGAATTTGAAATACCTTGTCCAGTTTGCGGCCCTGGATTGTTACCCGGACGTATTCGCCGATAAGGAGCGGGGGCCGATGCTGTTTGGGTTGGTTTAAGCCGAGAGGATCTTTGACTTCCACCAGAACGCGGGCCATGCGTCCTTCGGCTGACAAATCTCCCATCAGCCGTATGACCCGGCCTTGGCATTCGTGGATCTGGCCGTAAATAACAAGGCTTTTCGATCCGGATTCGCCGGCCTTGGCCGGGATTTGAATCCATTTCAGGCGATCCACCGGTACGGATACTTGAATCCGGTAGGCATCGGTTCCTACCAGTTCGGCCAGCGACTCCTGCGGTGTTATCTGGGAGCCCAAATCCACGGATGTGGAACGGACTATGGCATTGAACGGCGACGTGATGCGAGTTCGCTCCAGTTCGAGCATGGCCTTTTTCAGGTCGGCTTCGGCGGCTTTCAAATCTGCTCGGGCTTTATCCAGATGGGGTTTGCGAAGGGCCAGCTCCATTTCCATATCATTTGCCGGTCGGGTTCCGTTTAACAGCTCCCATTCACGTTTGGCCACGGTTTGATGGCCCAGTTCCAGTTTCAGAGCATACTCGGCATCGGTCACGGCGCGTTTTTTCTGAGACAGGTTCAATTGGTAATCTTCAGGGTCGATCTGGAGTATTTTCATACCCTTTTTCAACAGGCCGCCTTCGGTGAATTCGGGATGAACTTCGATAATTTCACCGGACACCCGGGATTTCAGGATTATTTCACGGTCCGGAACGACGGTTCCCATGGCAGGTATGGTCACCTGGTAGCTGGAAGGCCGAACCGTCTCGATCCGAACCACCTGAACCTGCTTGGCCGGCGGCCGCTTTTTGGTTTTCGGCGCACTATTTTTTAGATAGGACGCGGCACCGATGCCGGCGCTTAAGATGGCCAGCGATATAAAGCTTCTAAGGAAGATTCCCCGTCTTTTGAAAATCTTCGGTGCTTCATCGGACAACATATTGTGATGGTTTTTCTCGTTCATTTTATTCCCGATAGTTTTCTAAATTAAGGCGTCAGCGATTCCGTCCAAGTTCCGCCCAGCGCGCGATAAAGATTGACCCGCGTGATGAGCAGGTTTGTTTTCTGCCGGATTAAATCCCTTTCCAGTCCCTGAAACGTCAGCAACTGGGTCAGCACCGGCAGATA
>JARROL010000342.1:0-3113 GCA_037383965.1 Desulfobacterales bacterium
AGTGGAATTGATTGCCGCCACGGATGCCAGTGTATTGATTACCGGTGAGACCGGTACCGGCAAGGATTTCATTGCCCGCCATATTCATCGCCTGAGCCCCCGCAGTAGCGGTCTTTTCGTCAAGGTCAACTGTCCGGGCCTCTCCACCGGTTTGTTCGAAAGTGAACTCTTCGGGCATGCGAAAGGGGCCTTTACCGGAGCTGCCGGCTCGCGGACGGGACGATTCGAAATGGCTAACGATGGCACGATCTTCTTGGACGAGATCGGCGAGTTGTCGATCGACCTACAGTCCAAACTTCTGCATGTCTTGCAGGATAAATGTTTCGAGCGAGTGGGTGACAACCGACCCATTGAAGTGAACGTCAGGGTAATTGCCGCAACCAATCGAGACATGAGCCAAGCGATACGACAACACAAATTCCGCTCAGATCTTTTTTATCGTCTCAACACGGTTGAGGTAAAGTTACCGCCTTTAAGGGAAAGACATGAGGAGGTGCCCGGTCTTGTTCAGTGGCTCAATCAGCTCGAAGCCCGGAAAGTCAACCGACCCGCACCGCGATATATTCCTTCGGCCATGGAAGTTTTCCGCAGGCATCATTGGCCTGGTAATGTGCGTGAACTGAAAAACCTGGTCAAACGTATGATCATTATGCACCCGGGGGAAAGTATCAGCGGCAGGGATGTGGAGGTCTTAGTCGAATCAGACCAGTCGAATGCGGGCATCAGAGAGTACAGTCTGGCGACGGCAGAGCGGCAGCATATCGAAACGGTGCTTGCGCGCACCAACGGCCGACTGGGCGGTAAACAGGGTGCAGCGGCACTCCTGCGTATACCAAGGACCACGCTGCAATACCGGTTGAAAAAACTCGGTATTGACCACAAGAGTTTCACACCCCAATGAGTTTCCATCCAGAAATGGCCCTTTTCCGCAATTTCGGCGTCAATCGGCGGAATCGCTTGTGCGGCATACAGAACCGTCCGCTTCCGCGCAATTCGTTGATTTCCTTGAACTTGCAGAAAATTTCACATTTCTGAATTGGAAACTGGTTAGTGTCATTAATGGGACTTTGGATGGACACTCGTTAAATCCCGGAAATCAAACTTACCGGCATGCCGGCAAGTACATCGCCCGTTTATTTCTCAAAAGCTGCTTGCGGTTTTAGTGCAGCATCTATATGATAACAGGTTATTGCTGATTAGCAGGCGCAGGACATTTTAGAGAAGGATTCTTTTGAACCTGCCTGCGCCTTGATGTCGGTACCATTTCGTCATCTCTGGTTCAAAGTCGCCGGTCGAGAATTTGCTCCCGGAAACTGCTGAATCGATAACGTTTAACTCTTCTCTCGGAGGGCGGATGACCGTTTCCTTCAAAAAGGCCCTCGTGACCGGGGGGGCGGGTTTCATCGGGTCTCACCTGACCGCGGATCTGGTGGCAAAGGGGTGCCGGGTCACGGTGCTCGACAACTTTTCATCCGGGCGCCGAACCAACCTGAGCCGCGTGATTGCAGATATCGAATTGATCGAGGGTGACATCCGGGACTTACAGGCCGTTGAGCGGGCCGCGAAAGAATGTGAGGTCGTTTTCCATCTGGCGGCGGTCGTCTCCGTACCGCAAACCGTTGCCCAACCGTTGGATTCGGCCATGGTCAATGACCTGGGGACGTTGCACGTCCTGGAGGCCGCCCGCGACGCCGGTTCCGGCGCCGTCGTCTTTGCCAGCTCGTCGGCGGTTTACGGGGATGATCCCGGTTTGCCGAAGCGTGAGAGCATGATACCCAAACCGCTCAGCCCTTATGCCGTGCAGAAAATTACAGGCGAATACTACGCGCGCGTCTACCACGACCTCTACGGCATCGATACGGCCAGCCTGCGGTTCTTCAATGTATTCGGACCCAGGCAGGACCCGTCATCTCCTTATTCCGGCGTGATATCGATTTTCATGTCGAAAGCGGTCGCGCAGACCGGGCCGATCATTTACGGCGACGGTACCCAGAGCAGGGATTTCGTTTACGTGAGCGATGTGGTGCGCGCAATGATCGGTGCCGCCAACACCAAAGCCGCTGCCGGGTGGTCGATCAACGTGGGGACGGGGACATCGATCGACATCAACCGGCTCTGGCGGACGATTGCGGGCATGGCCGGGCTCAGCATCGAGCCCCGCTATGACCCGCCCAGGGCCGGTGACATCATCGCATCGGTGGCCGCCGTCGATACGGCGGAATCCCTGCTCGGCTTCAAGACAGAAGTGTCACTCGAGGACGGGCTCGAGCGCACCTTCCGGTGGTATGCCGCGTCTCGAACCGAGGCCGGTGCCAATTAGCAGAAAAGGAGTGAGAATGGAGATTGACGTCAATAATGTGCTGGTGACCGGTGCTGCCGGGTTCATCGGGTTCCACCTTACACGGCGCCTGCTGTCGAACGGGGTTGACGTCACCGGCATCGACGACTTGAATCCCTACTATGACGTCAAATTGAAAGAAGACCGCCTTCAAATTCTTCAGGCCGAACCGAATTTTACCTTCTATAAGTGCAACATTGCCGAACGCGAGAGATTGGTCGACATCTTTAATGCCCGGCATTTCGACGTTGTGGTCAACCTGGCGGCTCAGGCCGGCGTGCGCTACTCGCTTCAAAACCCTTACGCTTACGTGGATGCCAACCTGGTCGGTTTTGTCAACTTGCTGGAGTGCTGCCGGCATCATAAAACACCCCATCTGGTGTTCGCTTCATCCAGTTCGGTTTACGGCGCCAACACCCACATGCCGTTTTCCGTGCACGACAACGTCGATCATCCGGTCTCTCTTTACGCCGCCAGTAAAAAGTCGAATGAATTGTTGGCGCATTCTTACAGTCACCTGTACGGTCTTGGGTGCACGGGCTTGCGCTTTTTTACGGTTTATGGCCCCTGGGGGCGGCCCGACATGGCGCTTTTTTTGTTCACCAAGGCCATTTACGACGACCAACCGATACAAGTGTTCAACCACGGCAAAATGAAGCGTGATTTTACCTATATCGACGACATCGTCGAAGGGGTCGTGCGGGTCATGGGCCGGCCGCCGCAGCCGAACCCAATTTGGAACGCTGATCGGCCGGATCCCGGGACGTCTTACGCG
>JARROL010000343.1:0-3100 GCA_037383965.1 Desulfobacterales bacterium
CATACATTAATCTAATAATTGAAATATAGAAAATTTAAAATCATTCGGTTCTTGACGTTAAAGGGGGCGCTATGAAAAAGCTTATTAACGCAGTGGAAGATGTTGTGCGTGAGCAATTGCAGGGGATGGGACTGGCGCATCCAGAGCTCAAAGTCAAGCTTGATCCGCATTTTATTGCGCGTGCTGATGCTCCTGTAAAAGGGAAAGTAGCCCTGATTTCTGGTGGCGGCTCCGGTCACGAGCCCATGCACGGCGGCTTTGTCGGTGAAGGAATGCTGGACGGCGCCTGTCCCGGAGAGGTGTTCACTTCACCCACACCAGACCAGATTTTCGAATGTGCCAAGGCCGTAGACGGCGGTGCCGGTGTGCTGTTTATCGTGAAAAACTACACCGGTGACGTGATGAACTTTGAGACTGCTGCGGAGCTGGTTCATGCCGAAGGGATACCCGTTCAGAGCATTCTGATCGACGACGACGTGGCCGTGAAAGAAAGTCTCTATACCGCGGGCCGGCGGGGGGTGGGCACCACGGTGCTGGCCGAAAAGATCGTGGGCGCGGCTGCTGCCGCCGGATACGATCTGGATCAGTGCGCTGCCCTCGGCCGTAAGGTGAATCAGTGTGGCCGCTCCATGGGGATGGCCTTGACCTCTTGTTGCGTGCCGGCTGCGGGAAAGCCAACCTTCGAACTGGGTGAAAGCGAAGTCGAGATGGGAATCGGTATTCACGGCGAACCCGGAACCCACCGGATGGAGATTAAGCCTGTGGACGAATTGGTGACATACATGGCTGGAACCATCTTTAGCGACCCGGCCTATACTCGCACGCTGCGCGACTGGGACCGTGCGTCCGGCCAATGGGTGGAAAAAGAGGTTACCGATGTTCCTTTTGCCAGGGGCGACAAGGCTATCGCCCTGGTGAACAGTATGGGCGGCACACCGCTTTCCGAGCTGTATATCATTTACCGGAAGCTTGCGGCGCTATGCGAGACGAAAGGGATTTCGATTGTCCGGAATCTGCTGGGTCACTATATCACCTCTCTTGAAATGCAGGGTTTCTCCATCACTTTGCTCAAGGCGGAAGATGAAATCCTCAAGTTCTGGGATGCACCGGTAAAAACCCCGGGACTGCGATGGGGTGTGTAACGGTCCAGCTTCAATAACATCACGAAAAGCAGCTTTGGCCGGAGGCACGTTTTTGCTCTTAACGAGGTACTTGTGACGATTTCAAAAGACAGGCTGATCGCCTGGCTGGAAAAGCTGTCCCGTGTGATGAAGGATAACAGGGACCTTCTCACCGAGCTCGACGCCGCCATCGGCGATGCGGACCACGGCATCAATATGGCCCGTGGATTCGATAAGGTGTTGGAAAAGCTTCCCTTCATGAAAGAAAATGACATCGGGACCATCCTCAAGTCCGTTGGAATGGTGCTGATGTCCAGTGTCGGCGGGGCTTCCGGACCTCTTTATGGCACGTTCTTTATGAAAGCCGGGATGGCCCTCGCGGGCAAGGAAGAGATCGACGCCCAGGGCCTGGTTGCCTTCCTTGAAGCCGGAGTGGGAGGGATTCTCCAAAGAGGGCGCGCAGAGCAGGGCGACAAAACTATGGTAGACGTGTGGGGGCCGGTTCTTGATACGGTTGCGACTGCTATTGCTGGCGGCGCATTGGTGAAAGACGCACTCGCCAAGGCCGTGGATGCGGCCGAAAATGGAGTTCGGGATACGATTCCGCTCCAAGCCCGCAAAGGCCGGGCCAGCTATCTCGGCGAACGAAGCATCGGCCACAGGGATCCCGGCGCCATGTCTTCGTATCTAATGATCAGAACGCTGCACGAGATCGTAAGCATCTGATCAGTTGTAAGGAATTAGAAACTCATGATTGGTATTGTCATCGTTTCCCACAGCAAGCGATTGGCCGAAGGGGTAAAAGAGCTCGCTGTTCAGATGACTCAAAATAAGGTGCCCATAGAAATTGCAGCGGGTATTGATGATCTAGCAAATCCCATTGGCACCGATCCCATGAAAGTGTTGACGGCCATTGAAACCGTTCACGCCGCCGGCGCTGAGGGAATCCTCGTCCTTATGGACTTGGGCAGTGCCCTCATGAGCGCTGAGACCGCCCTCGATTTTTTGCCGGAAGGGTTGAAAGAAAAGGTCCGGCTTTGTGCAGCGCCGCTGGTGGAAGGGGCCATATCCGCAGCGGTTCAGGCATCGATGGACGCATCTCTGGATAACGTGGCTGCAGAGGCCCTCGCCGCCCTTGCAGCCAAACAGAAACAGTCTTTCACGATCTCCGGCGATTCGTCACCTGTTGCCGACGCCTCCCCAGCAGAAAAAACCGGCGCAAATATTGCAGAAACCCGGCTGATCATTAAGAACCGGATTGGCCTCCATGCCCGGCCGGCCGCCAAATTCGTAACCACGGCCGGAAAGTTTAAAAGTATCATCACTGTTTTCAAGGGCGAGAGATCCGCCAGTGCCAAAAGCATTAACCAGATCGCCACTCTGGCTGCTCTCAAGAATGATGAAATTCGAGTCCGAGCCGTGGGGCCGGATGCTAAAGACGCCATCGCCGCCATCGCGGCTCTGAATGCCGAAAATTTCGGCGAAAAAGACGAGGGAGCTCCAGAAGTTCCCTTTCCTGCGGTTTCTGAAGCAAGGGCGTTGATAAAAGGCCGTATTCACGGGGTACCCGCATCGCCGGGCGTGGCCGTGGGCCGGGCTTATTTTTACAGGCCGGTGCTTCCTGAAATTGAGACCCGGAATGTTGATGACCCTGAGACCGAGATTGCTCGACTCGCCGAGGCATTGACCAAAGCTCGCAAGGCGATCGAGATGCTCGGGGCAAAATCCAAGAGAGCCGGAGTCGAAAGCAAGATCACTATTTTCGACTTCCATCGTTTGATTTTGGACGATCCCGACCTCGTGGAAAAGGCGGAAAAGACAATTCAGAAAGACAGGATCAATGCAGAAGCCGCCTGGCTGCGGGTCATGCAAACAACGATGGACGCTTACAGATCGATGAATAACGCTTACATGCAGGCTAGGGCCGCCGACGTGATCGACGTCGGCAACCGCGTTTTCAGCGAGCTCACCGGTCAATC
>JARROL010000344.1:0-2500 GCA_037383965.1 Desulfobacterales bacterium
TCGATAAAAAGCCGACAAAGAGCCGGGATATCCTCGGTCCGCTCTCTGAGTGACGGCAGGTGAATCTGCATCACGTTGAGGCGATAAAACAAATCCTCGCGAAAGGTCCCCTTCTGCATTTCCGTCTCCAGATTCTTTGCCGTTGCCGTAATCACCCGGACATCGACCTTGTGTGTTTTTGGGTCCCCGACCGGTCGAACCTCACTCTCCTGCAGCACCCGCAATAGCTTGACCTGCAATGACAGAGGCAATTCTCCGATTTCATCCAGAAACAGCGTTCCACCCTCAGCCGCTTCGAAAAGTCCGGCTTTATCACGGTCCGCACCTGTAAAAGCCCCCTTTTTGTAACCGAACATTTCGCTTTCGAGAAGATTTTCGGGGATCCCGCCACAATTGACCGGAACGAGACGGCCGTCGGCCCTTTCACTGTAAAAATGGATGCCGCGAGCGATCAACTCTTTGCCGGTCCCGCTCTCACCTGTAATCAACACGGTGGTATTGTGCCGGGCGACTTTTTTGGCCAGTTCGAACACCGCTTGCATGGCTTTGCTCTGCCCCACCATGCGATCGAAACGGTTGTCGGCCTGGATGTTTCTGATCCGCTCCCGCAGAAAGTTGTTTTCTTTCTTTAATCGTTCCCGTTCTTCGGCCTTTTTAAGGGTCAGGGTGACTTCATCACTTTTGAACGGTTTTGAAATATAGTCATATGCACCCAACTTCATGGCTTCTATCGCCGTCTCAACGGTACCGTAGGCCGACATCATGATTACGGTCGAGTGCTCGACCAAATCTCCGGCAGTCTTAAGGAACGTCATTCCGTCCATTTTCGGCATTTTGATATCGCAGAGGATAAAATCGTAGGCGGATCGCTCCAGCATTTTCATGCCTTCGAGCCCCTCTGAGGCCGTGTCAACTGAATAACCGGAATTCTTCAGCATGGCCGCCAGCATGTGCCGCATATTACTTTCGTCATCGATCACGAGCAGTCGTCGCGGACCTTGACCACATGCCTGAGAAAGTGATTTGTCCATCATAAGGACCTGCTATCCGGACCCCTAACCGGCTGAATCAGTAATTAGCCGGGGGGGCGGTTGAGTGTCGTTCGGTTTATCTATTCCAGAAACGCGCCATTTAATACGAAAATGGATACTATTTATCGATAGACCCGGGCTGAGGGGTTGGCTCGCTCAACGGCAACGTCACGCGTATCGTCGTACCTTCGCCAACCCTGCTGGCAGCCGATATTTTACCGCCAAGGCTTTCTAAAATCATGAAACTGACCGAAAGCCCGAGTCCGGTGCCCCTTCCCGGTTCCTTGGTCGTAAAAAAGGGATCAAATATATCGGCGATATTTTCAGGCGTTATACCAACGCCATTGTCGATCACCGCTATTTCCAGCACCTGTTGATCGATAGGGTTTAGGGAATCGTTCGCAGCGCCTGTGCGGTGAGCAACCGTCGAACGGATAAGGAGACGTCCCTCGCCGTTCGAAGATTTCGAAGCGATGGCATCGACGGCGTTGAGAATCAGGTTCAAAAAAACCTGGCGCAGTTGGTTGGGATCCGCGGTGACACAATCATTACTTGCCTTCAAGTGCAGTCGGATGTCGATGTTTGAAACCTTCGGCTCGAAGCGGACGACATCCGAGACATCGGTGATGACATCGTGTACGTGTATCGCCGTTGCCCCCTCGGTCGAAGGACGCGACAAATCGAGCAGCTGCCGGATAATCGTGTTGATCCGGCAGATTTCTTCCCCGGTACGGCGGATATAATCACGCTTTTCAGACTCGTCGATTTCACCGTCTTGCTGTTTGAGCAGATCCAGATAGCCCATGACAATACCGATCGGATTGCCGATCTCATGGGCAATGCCGGCTGACAGACGCCCGACGGAAGCCAGTTTCTCGGCTCGGATAATCTCCTGCTGGGCTTTTTGAAGGTCTGCGTTGGCTTTTTCAAGAGAGGTAACCGTCGCGCGCAACTTTTGCTTGTCTGCGGCAATCCGCTCCAGCATGAGGTTGAGAGACTTCGAGAGCTGGTGAAGTTCGTTGTCCCCCTTTCGCACCGCAAAAATCATGCCGGTGTCTTCCTCACGGTAGTCTTCCGCGCGTCCGGCCAATCGCTGCAACGGATCCAAATAGAGTTTGGTGATGCGGTAAACACCTATAGCGGCAAGGATCGCAACGTTAATGATGCCGTATATGAGGAAGATCTTTTGCGACCGTCTTTCGGCCTGATATACGTCTTCGAGGTTGATGGCCGCACCGACGGCACCGTCGACGACGTCACCCTCAAAATGGGGGTTGGCAACCATCAGGTGACGGTCCTGCAGCCAGAAAATACCCCAGGTCTGCCCGTAAAAGCAGAGCTGCTGACGTCCGGACTTAAGCGCGGATTGAACACATGCGCGCAGCTCTTTCTTCAGGTTGCCGGCCGTCCCTTGATCCAAGAGTGGTTTGGCGAGGCGATCGACAGCAAGGGTACAATCAATCTTGGCT
>JARROL010000345.1:0-6014 GCA_037383965.1 Desulfobacterales bacterium
CCATGATCGACCCGATGGATATCAATGCCGTCGATGCGATCGAGGTGTACACCAACAACGAAGTCGAAACGGTGATCTGCACCGAACAGGATCTGAACCAGCTTCTGAGCACACTCTACGGCACTTATTCGGGTATCGGCGGTGTGTTGGAAGACATGGAGGAGATGCAGTACGACAAGGAAATCGAAAAGGCCGCGGTGACTGAGGATGTCGAAGTCAGTTCCCTGCAGGGCATGGCCGAAGAGGCCCCGGTTATCCGTTTGGTCAACTCGATTCTGTCACAAGCTGTCCGCGAGGGTGCCAGCGACATTCACATCAGCCCGGAAAAAGATTATGTGCAGGTGCGTTTCCGTGTCGACGGCAAACTTCACGATGTGCCCGCCCCGCCCAAGTCGATGTTCCTGCCGATCATCTCCAGGCTCAAGATTCTCGCCAACATGGACATCTCCATTGCACGCGTTCCCCAGGACGGCCGTTTTACGGTTAAGATGAAAAACAAGGAGATTAATATTCGGGCGTCGACCATACCGTCCATCTATGGCGAGAATCTGGTGCTGCGGCTGCTCGACACCAGCAGCGGGGTTTACTCTCTCGAACGCCTCGGCATGTCGGAGATGGATCGGAGCAAACTCGTTTCGGTCATCAACCGTTCATACGGCATGATCCTGAGCACCGGACCGACTGGCAGTGGCAAGAGCACCAGCTTGTATTCGATCCTCAAAACCATAAACAAACCGGACACTAACATCATCACGGTCGAAGACCCGGTGGAATATCGGATCGAAAAAATCTGCCAGGTCCAGCTCAACCGCAAAGCGGGGATGACCTTTGCGGACGGTCTGAGGTCGATCCTGCGCCAGGACCCGGATGTCATCATGGTCGGCGAAATCCGCGATCCCGAGACTGCCACGGTGGCCGTCCAGGCCGCTTTGACCGGCCACAAGGTGTTGAGCACCCTGCACACCAATGACGCCGCCGGCGCAATCACCCGTTTCATCGACATGGGCATCGAACCGTTTCTGGTGGCCTCGACGATGATGGTATCCTTTGCCCAACGTCTGGTTCGGACCATCTGCCCCCACTGCAAAAAACCACACAATGCCCCTCCGGAAGTCCTCGAATACTGGGGTCTGACGAACAACCGCCATGCCAGTTTTCTGCAGGGAACCGGATGCTTCAACTGCATGCACACGGGGTACAAAGGCCGAACCGGCATTTACGAAGTGCTGTTGATCGACGACATGATTCAAAACATGATCCTGAAAAAGCAGTCATCCCACAAGATCGGACGCGCCGCAAAAGAAGCCGGTCATTTCATGACGCTGAAGGAAGATGCCGCGCAAAAAATCAAACAGAGGCCGCATCAGCGGTATTAACGTAACGGGCTGCCGAATAGTAGGTCTCGGTAAACCCTAAAAACCGGTTGCCCGGCCTATACTATTGAATTCTTATTGACGCCGATAACATCTGGCTGCTGACGGAAACCGCCGAAACGGCCATAGAGGAACAGTAACCGTTCACAGGGCACCCCATCTCCCGCGTTACCGGGCACTTGAAGTACAATAGTACGTCTGCGTGCCCGGTGCCTTGCATCTGCGGCACCCTGTGAACGCTTACCGCGCAGTGCGATAGCGCCCATTGGTCAATTCAACCCCGTGAACGGGTACGAGGAACAAATGCCGAAATACGCCTACAAGGTTATCACCGAAACCGGCGAAACCGGTTCCGGCTTCATCGAGGCCGATTCGACCGATTCCGCCAACAACAAGCTCACTGCAATGGGATACATCCCGACCCGGGTCAAAGCAATCGGTGCCGGCGCGGGGATCGATTTCAAAGCCTTGCAAGATCAGCTCTCCCCGATTCGGACCTCGGAAATCATTCTTTTCACCAAACAGTTCCGAACCATGATCCGTGCCGGAGTTTCGATGCTGAGCCTGCTGTCGATCCTGGAAGATCAGACCGAGAACGTAAAGCTTAAAAAAGTCATCTCCGTGATGCACCAGGATATCAACGAAGGTGCCAGTCTGACCGAAGCCTTTCGCAGGCATCCCCGCGTTTTTTCGCCGCTCTACTGCAGCATGGTGCAGGCCGGCGAGGCCAGCGGTGCGTTGCCCGAAATACTCCATCGGTTGACCTATATCCTGGAACACGAACAAAAGGTCAAATCCGACATCAAGTCGGCATTGCAATATCCGGCCATCGTCGTCGCTTTTCTGATCATCGCCTTTATCGTCCTGCTGACCTTCGTCATCCCAAAATTTGCCAGCATTTTCAAAAGCGCCGGATTGATACTGCCTCTGCCGACGGTTATTTGCATGAAACTCTACAGCTTTATGGCCGCTTACTGGGTGCTGATCATCGCCGGGTTACTGGGGGGCGGGATCGCCCTTTTCTATTTTTTTCGCACGCCACCGGGCCGCTTTATTCGTGACCGAAGCATTCTCAAGCTTCCGATTATCGGCACCTTGCTCCAGAAAGCGGCGATTTCACGGTTTGCCAGTATTTTTTCGATCCTGCACGCCAGCGGGGTGGACATTCTCGAATCGATGAACATCCTGTCCGGCACCATCGGCAATACCGCCATCGGAAATGATCTCGAAGAAACGAAGAGCCTGCTGGAAGAGGGCCGGGGCATCGCCGGCCCGCTTGCCAGTTCGAAATATTTTACCCCGATGTTGATCAACATGGTGGCCATCGGCGAGGAAACCGGCAACCTCCAGGAAATGCTGCAGGAAGTCGCCGACCATTACGATTCCGAAGTCCAATATGCGATGAGCAAACTGTCGGAAGCCCTCGGTCCCCTTTTGACCATCGGCCTAGCGGCGGTGGTCGGGTTCTTCGCGCTGGCCATTTTTTTGCCGATGTGGGATTTGTCCACGATGGTCAAGTAGTGCCCGTCCAATTGAGCCGAAATGATGAGAAAGTACCTGAAAGAGATCCGGAATCTGCCGCGCTTTCACATCAGCCTCTATGTCCTCATCCCTTTTATCATCATGGGATTCACTGTGCTGGCGGCCCTTGTCGCCTTTAACCTCACCCAATATCACTTCGGGCCCAAGGCGGAGACATTCGGCCCGGTTTTTTGGGGAACCGCCCTGATCGCCATAGCGGCCTTCGGGTCAGGGGTTCTGCTGGTGCGGTTGATCCTGAAGCCGGTGGAACGTTTTGTTGAAAATGCGCGCCAATTCACGCCGCTCGAAGAGAGCGACCCGGCAGCGCCTTCCAAAGATTCCGGAGATCAGATCCAGCAATTTACCTACGTGTTCGACCAGGTCACCAGCGCCTTGAGCCGGTTGGAATCGCGCAGTTTTTTCCCGAAGATCATCGGGGAAAGCCTGCCGATGCGCGCGTTGATGAGTTTGATCATGAAGGTGTCTCCCACTGACTCGACCGTGCTGATTCTCGGTGAAAGTGGAACCGGCAAGGAATTGGTCGCCACCAGCATTTACGATCAGGGTCTGCGAAAAAACAAACCGTTCATCAAGCTCAATTGCGCCGCCATTCCGGAGGAGCTTTTGGAGAGCGAATTGTTCGGCCACGAGAAAGGGGCCTTCACCGGGGCCACCGCTTTCAAGCCCGGTAAGTTCGACATGGCTAACGGCGGCACCATCTTTCTGGATGAAATCGGCGATATGCCGCTCAATTTACAGTCAAAAATCCTTAGAATCATTCAGGAGCGTGAATTCTACCGGGTCGGTGGGAGCAAGACCATCAAAGTCAATGTGCGCTTCATCGCCTCCACCAATAAAAACCTCGAGACACTGGTCAAAGAGGGCCACTTTCGAGAAGACCTGTATTACCGGCTCAACGTGTTCACCCTTCACCTGCCGCCGTTGCGCGAACACCGCGAGGACATTCCGGCGCTGGTGGAGCATTTCCTTGGCAAAACCCCCGGTGAGGTCGGTATCTCGTCTGCGGCGCTTCAATTGCTGATGGCTTATTCCTGGCCAGGAAACGTGCGTGAACTACAGAATGTGATCGAAAGGGCCTCCGTCATCTGTGAAGACGGCCAAATCGAACCGGGCCACCTCCCGGCCCCTATCAGCAGCACGAGCGGCTTCGAAAAAAGCGAAGTCCCGAACACACCGATTCTCCCGCCTGACATGTCGTTGGACGATCGCCTGGCAGAGATTGAAAAAAACCTGATTATCGAGGCCCTTCGCAAAACCGATGGGGTGCAGGTACGCGCCACCGAACTGCTGGGAATCAATCAGCGCAGTCTTTGGCACCGAATCAAGAAACACGACATCGATGTAAAAAGCATCAAAAATGGAAAATAACGACGAATTTACCTACAAATTATGTAGCCCCCTTTCGCAAAGGGGGATTAGGGGGATTTCAGAATGAACGAGCCAAAAAGGAGCGTTTTATGATGCCGCTAAAAAAGAAACTGACCAACGAGGAGGGTTTTACACTGGTCGAAATTATCGCCGTCCTCATCATTTTGGGTATCCTGGCCGCGGTTGCCGTCCCTCGCTACATCAACCTCGAGGAGAATGCCAAGCGGCGCGCCATCGATGCGGCGGTTGCCGAGCTGAACGGACGGGAAAATCTCACCTGGGCCGACGTAAAAATAGCCCCGTGTGAGGACCCCGACTGCCCGACCGACGCGACCATCGACGGCCTGGTCAGGACGCCCCCACCAGATGGCAAATACGACACGGACCTCGGCTCCGACTACGTCTGGAATAGCGTCGGTGCAACCGGAGGAACCCTGGTATTCAAGTCCGGTGATCCGATCACCCTGGTACGGACACCAGCACTCTATGATCGTCCCGGCAGTTGGGCCATAACCGGTAGTCCATGATGTGATATTGGGGATAAACTGTTGACCGCATAAATCGGTTTTGCAGTAGTCGAACGTAAGGCAGCCGCAAATGACCGCCCAACCATGCTGGTCGACATATTGACCACTAACTGGAGGCACAAGCGTCGGCGATTCAATCGTTTTTTCACCAAACCGGTGGGAAGTCTGACCGAAAAAAACGCACTATAGAAAATGACTGACACGACAACCTGATGCTGAATTCTGCTGATCTGGAGTGGATATGTTGAGACTGATAGACGTGTCGGAAGAAAAGGGATTTACGCTGATCGAGCTGATGGCCATGTTGGTCATCATCGGTGTCATGACGTCCGTCGCAGTTAAAAAATACAACAATATCAGCGTTTCTGCTGAACTACGCGCTATCGAGGCCGGAATAAGTGAATTAAACTCCAGGGAAACCCTGACCTGGGCCAACCTGATCATAAACCAAGGCAAGTACCCCGGCGACGACGCCATCTGGGCGTTGATGACCACCTACACCGACATAGGCCCGAGCTACCACTGGGACAGCGGGCCGGATAAAGATACAGGGGGGCAAATATCCTTCGGCAGCCAGACCGTTTCGCTTATTCGTCAAGCGTCCACGAAACAAGTTTCCGGCAAATGGCGCCCGTCCGAAACATGATAAAGGATTAAGATGAGTCTGCCGGTTCCTGCCGGTTTGAATTCACCTAGTTACCGACACACTTTCTCCCGCCTCTTTACATAAAGTCAACCGTCAGTGTATTATCTACACAAAGCCGTCTTTGACGTCGTGCTCGCCTCGTTCTAATGTCATCGATGACCGCCAGAATATCGCAAATGAAAACAAACGCAGGCTTCACCATCATAGAAATTGTGGTCGTTCTGATCGTGTTGAGCATCATCGTGGCTTTTGCCATCGGTCGCGGCCGGGTCACCAACGCGGACCTTAAAGTTCAAACCGAGGTCCTGAAGAGCCAGCTGCGTCACGCCCAGGCCCGGGCCATGAACGACAATATGCCCTGGGGCATCCAAACCAACAGCACCGGCGGCAACTATTGGCTCTTCAGGTATGACACCGACAGCGCCACCCTAACGACCATCAAACTGCCGGGGGAGGATGCGAACACGGTCGACCTGGCCGCCGAAGGCATGAGCATGACGGCCGGCACGTATTCGTTCGATGACCGCGGCATCCCCTATTACGCAAACTATTCCGGCA
>JARROL010000346.1:0-3054 GCA_037383965.1 Desulfobacterales bacterium
TTTGGACATGGCCTGGACCAGCACCTTGAGCCGGCCGTCGGGCAGCTTCAGGGTCCGCATGATCATGCAGACCATGCCGACCGAATAGAGGTCCTCCGGAGCAGGGTCATCCTTGGTCGCGTCCCGCTGGGTCACCAGCATCAGCAGCTTGTCGTTGTTGAGAGCCTCATTGACGGCTTCCACGGAGCCGGGACGACCGACGAAAAGCGGTATGATCATATAGTTGAAGATGACCACATCCCGGACCGCCATCATCGGCAGAACATCGGGTATCTCTACATCTTCGGTTTTGGACAGATCATCCATACCGATGCTGAGCGAATCGTTGAACTCCACAAACACCTCCACGATCGCCGGAGACGATCGAAATTCTCGTGAACCGGGCTGCGGGCAAGGCCTGCCCGGTGTTTAATTTTTTCAATAATTTCCTGTTTAAACGCACCTTCTTTAGCCGACCAAAAGCTAAACATCTGGTTCTCTTAAGTCAACCCGGCTGAGGCCATCGACAAACGCTTTTATGAAAAATCCTGATCGCTTTGTTCCTTTCAACAATAGCCTCACTATTTCAGCGGGTGGAAAGTTTGTTTTTCATGATTTATTCTATTTGGTGAAAACGGAAAATTTATCATCTAAGTCAAGACCTTACGCACAGTGATGATGTACACTAATCGGTTAATTTTTCTTGTTTTTCCATAAAATATTGGGGATAGTGGTCTGTTCCATGAGGCACCCACCGTTGACCAGATGCTGACAATGAGGATTATTGCATGCTGACCGCCGATACCCTGTTTGATCTTTCCCGCTTCGATCATGCATCTCTTTTTCAGGCTGACCAGCCGGTCTGGTCCGCTCTGCGAATGCTGAAACAGTACATGGACGAATTCACCTACCCGGAGGGTACATTCCGGGAGCTGGCCGATGCCACTCCCGTCAGCCACCACCTGGTTCTTTATGATGATCGCTTGGTCGACGGCCGCACCTGTTCCATCGATTTCGGTGACACGTCAGGCGGCGGCCTGGTCATCAGGAAAAACGGAGAAGTTCTTGCCGGAGCGTCGCTGATCATGGCCGGAACGATTTTTCAGGGTGGTCGTATCGCCATCGGCCGGGGCACCCTGATCGAAGGCGGCGCCACCATAAAATCACCGGCCATCATCGGTGCTCATACCGAAGTGCGCCAGGGAGCCTACATGCGCGGCACCTGCTTGATCGGCAGCCGCTGCGTCGTCGGCCATGCCACCGAAGTCAAACACTCGATTTTTCTCGACGACGCCAAGGCCGGCCATTTTGCCTATCTTGGCGATTCGATCATCGGCAACGAGGCTAACCTCGGGGCCGGAACCAAGTGCGCCAACCTGCGCTTCATCCCGGGAAACGTGCAGGTCAACTACCAGCAATCACTGGTCGATACCGGTATGCGCAAATTCGGCGCCATTCTCGGCGACCGTGCCCAGACCGGCTGCAATTCGGTGACCAGTCCCGGAACCATTATTGCAAAGGGATCGTTTTTAATGCCCAATGCCACGGCCGCTTCCGGATTCAACGCATCCAGAAGAATCGGCTAGGTGGAAATACTTTGTTCAATCAACCCACAGGAGCTACCATGACCACCATCAAAACGACAGATATTGTCGCATCCGTTGCCGACAGCCTGCAGTTCATCAGCTATTATCATCCAGTCGATTTCGTCCAGGCCATGCACCGGGCCTATGTCAACGAGAAAAGCCAGGCTGCAAAGGATGCGATCGGACAGATACTGATCAACTCGCGCATGTGCGCCCTTGGCAAACGGCCGATCTGCCAGGATACCGGCATCGTCACCGCCTTTGTCAAGGTCGGCATGGGCTGCCGCTTCGATTCGGACAAAACAATCCAGGAAATGGTCGACGAGGGTGTTGAACTAGCCTACTGCAACGCCGACAATCCGCTGAGGAAATCGATCGTCGGTCCACCCGTCGGCAAGAGACTGAACACCGGGACGAACAGTCCTGCCGTGGTCTATACCGAGCTGGTTCGCGGCGACACGGTGGAAATCAACATCGCCGCCAAAGGCGGGGGCTCTGAGAACAAGAGTAAAATGGCCATGCTGACGCCGGCGGACTCGATCGTCGACTGGGTTAAAAAGACCGTACCGGCGATGGGCGCCGGCTGGTGCCCCCCCGGTATCCTCGGGATCGGCCTCGGCGGCACGATCGACAAGGCCATGTGCCTGGCGAAGGAATCGCTGATGGAACCGGTTGACATCCGCGAGCTCCAGGAGCGGGGTCCGGTAAATCACCTCGAGGAACTGCGCCTGGAAATATTTGAGGCGGTCAACAGCCTTGGCATCGGCGCCCAGGGACTGGGCGGCCTGACCACGGTGCTCGACGTCAAAATTCGAGACTATCCGACTCATGCCGCTTCACTGCCGGTTGCGATGATTCCAAACTGCGCCGCCACCCGGCATATTCATTTCAGCCTGGACGGCAGCGGTCCGGCCCGGTTCGACCCGCCCGATATCAGCAACTGGCCGGAACTTTCTTTTGAGGCCGGGGAGAGCATAAGAAAAGTGAACCTCGATTCGATAACAAAAGAGGAAATCGGTTCCTGGAAGGCCGGAGAAACTCTGCTGATCAGCGGCAACATCCTGACCGGCCGGGACGCCGCCCATCGGCGAATTCAGCAGCTGCTCTCGGAAGGCAAACCGCTGCCCGACGGAGTCGATTTTAACGGCAGGTTTATCTACTATGTCGGCCCGGTCGACCCGGTCGGTGACGAGGTTGTCGGACCAGCCGGACCGACGACTAGCACGAGAATGGACAAATACTCGGAGATGATGCTCGGCCAGACCGGTCTCTACGGGATGATCGGCAAGGCCGAACGAGGCGATGCCACCATCGATCTGATTGCCGCCCACGGTGCCGTTTACCTGATGGCCGTCGGCGGTGCCGCCTACCTTGTCTCAAAGGCAATCAAGCAGTCCCGGGTGGTCGCCTTCGAGGATCTCGGCATGGAGGCCATTTATGAATTCGAGGTGCAGGACATGCCGGTCACCGTAGCGGTGGACAGTCGCGG
>JARROL010000347.1:0-6224 GCA_037383965.1 Desulfobacterales bacterium
TCGCGCTGGCCTTTGGACTGACCCTTCTGACAATGGCCTTCGCCATCGGCCATATCTCCGGGTGTCACATCAATCCGGCGGTGTCCATCGGTCTGTGGGCAGGCGGGCGGTTTTCGTCCAAGGAACTGGTGCCGTATATCGTGGCTCAGGTGCTCGGCGGAATTTGTGCAGGAGCGGTTCTGTATTTCATCGCCAGCGGCAAGGCCGGATTCGATGTTTCCGCGGGCTTTGCTTCAAACGGCTACGGTGCGCATTCACCGGGCGGATATTCCCTTGGTGCCGCCCTCGTGACCGAGGTCGTGATGACCTTGATGTTCCTGTTGGTCATTCACGGGGCCACCGACAAACGCGCGCCCCAGGGTTTCGCCCCAATCGCCATCGGCCTCTGTCTGACCCTGATTCACCTGATTAGCATACCGGTCACCAACACGTCAGTCAATCCGGCCCGCAGCACGGGTGTGGCCCTGTTTGTCGGCGGCTGGGCCGTCCAACAGCTATGGCTCTTCTGGATCGCACCGATCATCGGGGGAGTTCTGGGGGGCCTTGTCTACCGCTGGCTGGGTGGAAATGATCAGTAATCAAGTTAATTCCGTGAAGCGTATCCAACAATGCTATTGCGAAAGAAGGGAGATTGTAATGAAAAAACGAGTCATGTTTTACTGCAGTGTCCTGATTCTGTCCGTGATGTTGACGGCCGGAATGACTTGGGCGGCAGACCAGAAGCCCAACATCCTGGTCGTCTGGGGCGATGACATCGGCCAGTCGAACATCAGCGCCTACACGATGGGGCTGATGGGCTATCGAACACCCAATATCGATCGCATCGCCAAAGAAGGCATGATTTTTACCGATTACTACGGCGAGCAGTCCTGCACCGCCGGCCGCTCGTCCTTTATTACCGGGCAGAGCGTGGCCCGCACGGGCCTGTCCAAGGTGGGCCTGCCCGGAGCCGATCTCGGCTTGCGCACGGAGGACCCGACCATTGCCGGTCTGCTCAAGGCCCAGGGGTACGCCACCGGCCAATTCGGCAAGAACCATCTCGGCGACAAGGATGAACACCTGCCGACCAACCACGGCTTCGACGAGTTCTTCGGCAACCTCTACCACCTGAATGCCGAAGAGGAGCCCGAGAACGAGGATTACCCGAAGAACCCCGAGTTCCGTAAAAAATTCGGTCCCCGCGGCGTGATCCACTCCTGGGCCAATGCGGACGGCACCCAGAAGATCGAGGACACCGGCCCGCTGACCAAAAAGCGCATGGAAACGGTCGACGACGAGACATCGGATGCCGCCATCGCCTTCATCGAGAAACAGCAGAAGTCCGGCAAGCCCTGGTTCGTGTGGTGGAACGGCACGCGGATGCACTTCCGCACCCACGTCAAGGCCGAACACCGCGGCATATCCGGCCAGGACGAATACAGCGACGGCATGGTGGAGCACGACATGCACATCGGCAAGTTCCTGAAGAAGCTCGACGAGCTGGGCATTGCCGACAACACCATCGTTTTCTACTCCACCGACAACGGCCCGCACTACAACACCTGGCCGGATGCAGCCGCCACGCCTTTCCGCGGCGAGAAGAACACCAACTGGGAGGGCGGCTGGCGCGTGCCGGCCATGGTGCGCTGGCCCGGCAAGATACCGGCCGACTCGGTTACCAACCAGATCGTGCACCACATGGACTGGCTGCCGACCTTTCTGGCCGCTGCCGGTGAGCCTGACATCAAGGACAAGCTCCTCAAGGGCGATGTCAAAGCCTTCAGGGTCTGGATGGAGCCCTTCGTGCCGCTGCGGGTGCCGCTGATTTTCAACCTGCGGCGCGACCCTTACGAACGCGCGGAGATTACCTCCAATACCTACTACGACTGGATGCTCGACCGTGCCTTCCTGCTGGTGCCGGCCCAGGCCTATGTCGGCCGGTTCCTGGCGACGTTCAAAGAGTTTCCGCCGCGCCAGAAAGCGGCGAGCTTCAGTTTGGACCAGGTGATGGAACAGTTGAAAACACCCGGTGGGACCTATTGACCCTCGAGACAGACCCGGTATGGGGTCGGCCCTTTCCGGCCGCACCCCCGCCATGGGTTAAAATCTAAAGAAATAGCAAATAGTGGAAATGCTCATGAGTTTGAGACACCTTCAGGTACCTCGCTGAAGCTCTAACCATAGGGAGAAAATATTTCAAGACAAAAGGAGGTTGAAATGAGTAACCTGGTCGTGATTGCATTCGATGAGGAGCACAAGGCTTTTGAGATGCGGGCCGAACTGGTCAAGCTTCAAAAGGAATATCTCGTCAAAATGGAAGACGCGGTGGTGGTCACAAAGGACAAGGAAGGAAAAGTCAAGTTGCACCAGGCGGTCAACCTGACGGCGACCGGTGCCGTCGGCGGCGGTTTTTGGGGGGCCTTGATCGGCATGATCTTTCTCAACCCACTTTTGGGGGCCGCCGTCGGAGCCGGTGCCGGGGCGCTTTCGGGCAAACTGGCCGACATCGGCATCAACGACAAATTCATGAAAGAACTGGGTGAAACCTTTCAGCCCAACACCTCGGCCCTTTTTGTTCTTGTAAAAGAGGCGACCCCGGACAAGGTTCTCGCGAAGTTGAAAGGCTACGGAGGAAAGGTTCTGCAGACCTCGTTGTCGAGAGAAGACGAGGAAAAATTGCAGAAGGCTCTTGCCGATACAGCTCCGATACCGGCGGCGACGGACACGGCCACGAAAGATGCATGAGAAAAATTTATGATCCACTAACGGGCCCCAACGGTCTCAAGCGAGCGTGAGCGCGCCATATCCATTCATTGTGGTGGTTCGTATATTCGTCAGCGATTCGTCGATGAATAGAAGACTGTTTCAAAATTGGCAAAAACCTTTTGCACAAGGGAGAAGGAAAATGGGCTTATTCGACTTTTTCAGCGATATGGGTGAGAAAATATTCGGCAGCGAAGACGAGGCAGCCGAGAAAATCAAGGAGAACATCGAGGCTTCCAATCCCGGGATAAAGGACCTCAACGTGGCTTACAACGACGGCGTCGTCGAGCTGAGCGGGACGGCGGACAGTGCCGAGGCCATGGAAAAAGCGGTTCTGATGGCCGGTAACGTTAAGGGGGTGTCGGAAGTGAAAGCGGACGGTGTCAGCGCGCCGCCGCAGCCGGCACCGGTCGAATACTACGTCATTCAAAAGGGAGATTCCCTTTCGGCCATTGCCAAGCGCTACTACGGAAATGCCAAGGACTACCCGCGCATTTTCGAGGCTAACCGGGAAGTTATCAAGAATCCCGACCTGATTTATCCGGGTCAGAAGATTCGCATCCCGTTGGGTTGATCGGTATATGCCAGAGCGGCGACACGCCGCTCCGGTTCAAATGAGAGCCAGTGTTAATTGACCATCCATAATAGTCCTTTTTCGCAATTCCGCCTATTTTCTTTTACTTGCGGAAAATGACAGATTTATTGGCGGAAACAATCAAATTTTCTCAGCTCGACTGCTGAAGAATCAAAGGAGGCGAAGTTGAGCACGACCAGCATAGTCAGCACCCCGATGAAATACTTGGACAAGGCCGTCAACGGCCTGCGCGATCTGGGCCTGATGCCCGAAAAACCCGACGAGGCCCCTATTACGGCTTTGATCGAACAGGTCAGCGACCTGGACGAAGAAAAAGCCCTGGCCATCGCCCGCACCCTGAGCCACACCACCGTGTTCAACGAAGTCGTGCGGGAGCAGATCACCCAGATGAAGGTCGGCGAGCGCTATGAAAAAATCACCGACGCGTTCAACAGCATCCGCGACGACGCCAAGTCGATGGTGGACCAGCTCGAAGACGGCAAGATCTCGACCATGGAACGGCTGCAGAACCTCTGGATGAGGTTTACCCGCGGTGACATTCCCGATCGGTTCAGGAAGATAAAGGATACCTACCTCGACGTTACTGCCGACACCAAGGACCAGATGGAGCGTGAAGCAAAGATCCTCGAATCCTACAAGGACTTCCGCGTAGCCCTCAAAGAGGCCCAGGTGCTGGCCTTCCAACTGTTGAAGAAGGCCGAAGTCGAACTTCAGGCGGCCAAGGATCGCCTCGATTCGGCCTCCAAGGCCGTGGAAGCGTATACCGGTGGCGATCGGGAACAGATCGCACGGCTGGAACTGGATCGGGATCAACGCCTGCGGGAGTTGCAGGACGAAGACAAGCGCTATCAGATCGTCAAGGACTTGGCCGAGAATCTGTCGATCAGCTACAACACGACCGAGGTGGTGATGGCGCGCCTTGCGCAGACGACCGACATCAAGGAACGCGTCTACTCCCAGGCGGTGTCCTTCTTCGGTACCAACGAGTCGGTGTTCACGGCCCTGAATGCGTCTTTCACTAGCCTGCAGGGTCTGCACGAAAGCACCCGCACGCTGGATGCCATGAAGGAGGGAGTCAATCAGAGCCTTGAGACGATTGCCGAAGTGGGCGACAAGGTCCAAGAGGATGCCCTGCGGGCGGGATACGGCCCGACCATAAAAGCCGAGTCGGTCAAGAAACTGGTCGATTCGGTGGTGAACTTCCAGGAGAAATCCCGTTCCCTGATTGCCGAAATGCGGGAACTGGCCACGCGCAACGAGCAGGAGATCAGCACGGCGGTCATGGCCGATCTGGCCCAAGTAGGAGCAGCGATAGCAAATGGCTGAAGAACAGGCATCCAAAAAAATTGAACTGTCCGAAGTGATGATCGCCATGGACGTGGTCGATACGCTCCGGCATCAACGGTCGCTTGTCGAAAGGGAGCTTCACTCCGGAGACCGTGAAGCCGAGCTGGTCGAAAAGCTTCGCAAGATCTACGCCGGCCAGGGGCTGGAGGTCTCGGACGAGGTGATTGCCGAGGGCGTGAAGGCCATGCGGGAGGAACGCTTCGTCTACCGCCCGCCGCCAGGGGGGGTGAATACGACTCTGGCAAGGCTGTATGTGAACCGGGGTCGCTGGGCCAAGCGGGCGCTCTGGCTCCTGCTTGCCGTGGTGGCCGTTTGGGCCGGCTACCGGTACCTGTACGTCATGCCGGCCGAGCGCGGCCGGAGCCGATTGGTTCAGGATCTCAAATCCCAGGTGGCCGGCCAGAAGGAACGCATCGTGACCCTGACAGAGCAGATCAATGGCTTAACCGGTGAACTGGGAGAGGCCCTGCAGTCGGTGCCAGCCTCGGTTTTGCCCCCGGCCCGCCGGCTCGCGGACGGGGCCCGGCAATCGCTGGCCTCGGCTGCCCGGGAGCTGGGGGCGGCCGAGAAACTCGGGCCGGCCGCCGGCATCGACCCGAACAACCTGGAAACCTACGCAACGACGATCCAGCAGCGTATGGCCGAACAAAAGGGGATCATCGATCGCGCCCAGAGCGATCTTGAGAGCGCCCGGGCTGCTATCGGATCGATCCAGTCATTGGGAACCGAATTCAAAGATCTCGAATCGCTGCGCGCAGAAGCCCTGAAGGCCGTCCGCGAAAAGGGGGTCGCGCAAAAAATCGACGCGCTTTACAACAACGCCCTGTCAGCCGTTAAATCCGGCGATCTCGAGACGGCCAAAACCGCCCGTAATGCCCTGCAGTACACGCGTGACATGCTTAATAAGGAGTACACCCTGCAAATCGTGTCGCGTCCGGGAACGCCCAGCGGGGTCTGGCGGTATCCGGTCGACAGCCGTACGGCCCGCAATTACTATTTGATCGTTGAGGCCGTTTTACCCAGCGGTCAGCGTCTTAAGCTTCCCATCACTTCCGAGGAGGACGGCAAGGTGCGCACGGTGAGCGAATGGGGACTGCGGGTCGAGCCGCAGGTTTTCGAGCAGGTCAGACAGGACAAGCAGCAGGACGGGATCGTGAACCACAAAACCGTGGGGATCAAGAAACGGGGATACCTCACTCCGGATTACACAGTCGCCACCACGGGTGACACCATTACCGAATGGTAGGAGAGACAAATACCATGATGAATGGAACAGACCAGCTGGCGGTCATCAACCAGCATATGGCAAAGGCCCGAAGCGGCCTCGATACCATTCACCGAAGGATGGAAACCGCGAATCAACGATTGGTCAAATTGCGAAACCAGTTGGCCGAAGAGTATCGACAACTGGCCCGTTTCCGCCTGGACGAGCTGGCAGCCAACCGGGTGGCCACTCAGTTGGATGAGACCGATAGGGCCGTGTTGAAGTTGTTGGAACGCCGTTCGCAGGAACTGCACGAGCTGGACAGCGCCATCGAGC
>JARROL010000348.1:0-8232 GCA_037383965.1 Desulfobacterales bacterium
GCCGGGTCAAGTTGACAATCGGCAGCGGGTATCCGGCCGCAATCGGTCGATCTTCGTATTGTTCAAGATAAATAGGACTCGGCAGAATGAAATCGGCCAACTCGGCCGTCTCCCCCAGGTAGGACGAAAAGCTGACAACCATGGGGATCTTCTTGAAAGCATCGGTAAAAGCCTTGCAGTTCGGCAGCGAATAACACGGATTGGCGTCTGATACGAACAGCACCTGTAGCGGCGAGTCCGCACTCGAATTGACGGCTTCCGGCAACCGATTGAGCAGATAACGGGCGTGTGGATACTGACTGCCGCCGGCTTGATCAACCCGTGTCTGTTGCATACCTGCGGCGGCAACGGCATCCATTTCCGGTTCCGGCCAATCGATGTAGTCCGGCTCGGGCACCGCCCGCACCCCTCCCTGCCGACCGATACCACCGACCAGGGCATTGAGAGCGTGGACGGCCATTACCTCCTTCAGGCTGCCGGGGCTCTGTCCCTTGCCCCGCCCGCATACGGCCAGTGGTTTGCGGGCACCGGCAAAATCCCTTGCCAGTTTGACAATCACCGACGGTTCGACCCCGGTAATATTTGCAGTGCTTTCCATATCGTAATTGTCAAGCACCAAAATCCGCCATGCATCGAATCCGCTCGACTGCCGGTCGACAAAGTCGGCGTCATAAAGAGATTCCTGGATGATCACACCGGCCAGACCCAGCGCCAGTGCGCCCTCGGAGCCGGGGTTTATGGGAATCCAGCGGTCGGCTTTGGCCGCGGTTCGCGACTGGCGCGGTTCGATTTGAACCAGCTTGCCGCCGCGCTCGCACCAACGGCTGTGTGCCTGAAAAATATTGACCGGCGCCCCCCAACCGTCGAGCAAGCCGCTGCCGAAGCTCAAAACGAAGTCGGCGTTCTCGAAGTCGAAACCAGCCGAGGCGCGGACCCCTTGCATCAGGTACAGGGTCAACTCGTAGGTGTCCTGAATGGATGGAACGCGGAAGAACTGCGAAGACCCGTAAACGGTTAAAAAACGGTTCAACAGTTCCGGTACGGTACCGCGATCCGTGCCGGCGATACAGCCGACGCGGTGAGGCTGTCCATTCTCTCTCAATTCCTTCAACCTGGCGGATATGTCACCTAGAGCCTCTTCCCAGGAGATTTCGACCAACCGGCCGCCGACGTTTTTCATGGGCGCCTTCACGCGCCGCGGCCCATAGAGCAACTGGGCCCCGGCCAGCCCCAGGGTGCACAAACCGCCGTTGTTGATCGGATGTCCCTCCAATCCTTCGATTTTGACCACCCGGTCGTCGACCTTGCGGACACTGATGCCGCAGCCACCAGGACAAAGCGTACACGCAGAGGTAACGGTGCTGACCTCGCCCTTCTCTGGAATCGGCACCCAGGGCCACATCTGGGTCCATATGGAGATATCATCCGTCATTTTCCAGGGCAGCGGCGAGAGTGCGGTCCCTGCGGCACCACCGATTAAAAACGACAAGAAACTTCTTCTGTCAATCTTCATCGATTCATCCCCTTACATCTGAGCAAACGGCAAATTTTTTCACAGAAAACCCTACAATTGGCGCAGAAAGGTGCGCCGGCGGCAGCACTAGTGGTGGCACACAAAACAGCCGCCTTTGTGGGTTTGCACGCTTCCTTGATTGACATTTTCTTTTACGTGGCACTCGGAGCAGTCATCCATTTTCATCCTGTCCCAGCTGTTACGTTTGATTCCTGAAATGTTTCGGCCCCAGATATCACGACTGTAGCGGCTGATCCGATTATATTCATAGGGTTTCAGTTCCTGACTCTCGCCGATGTGACCGTGGCAGCTGACGCAGTCCATACCGGCCTTTTTGACGTGAGCGGCGTGCGAAAAAAAGACACACGGGGGTTGTTTCGAATAGACCAGCCAGGGAACTTCCCGGCCTTTTTGGACGAACTCGGTGACGAAATATTCCTCGGCCTCGCTGCCGCCCTGCACTTCTTCATGGCAGTCGATGCACTGCGCAAGCTTCGGAACACCGGAGTAGCTGCCGTCCTCGCGAAAGTAATGGCAGCTCTCACAGCCCGCGTCGACCAGTTCGTTGTGCTTCTCATGATTGAATACGACCGGCTGCTCTTTCTGGGAATAAAGGAGCTTGGGAAAGACCACCCATCCCACGACCAGGCTGGCAACGAAGCCGATAATAAAAAACAGGATGATCGACGCGCTGGATCCATCCTGCTTTTTGTCTTCACTTCCCGAAGACGCCGTTTCCGCTGCCTTTCCGGCTGCATTTTCCGATTTGCGGGCGGCCGAACCGAAGCGGCAATTGTAGAACTCATAAGCCCTGCAGGGCGTCGTTGCAGCATGGTTGCCTGACGCAGCCTGCAGTAACCTTTGACCGGGGGGCAAAATTTTGGGTTGTGTACCTTGAGAGCCTTTTTTTGTCAAGGGAAAATCATTGTCCCATGGTCCCGTAACTGTGCAACCCGGGAAGCAGATTGACACCGAAATAAGTGAACAGTACGGCAGCAAATCCAATCACCGAAAGATAGGCGATGCGACGACCGTGCCAGCCGCGCATCAGCTTGGCATGCAGGAGCGTAGCATAGATGAACCAGGTAATCAGTGACCAGGTCTCCTTTGGATCCCAACCCCAGTAACGACCCCAGGCCGAATTGGCCCAAACGGCTCCGGAAATGATACCGACCGAAAGAAAAAGGAATCCGAACATGATCATCTGGTGCGTCAGATCATCAATCACGTTCGGTTTCGGAAAACGGTCGAGCAGCGACCCTTTAGATTCAGGTTCACGTTGTCGGATGAGGTACATGATGCTGAGCCCGAAAGCGACGGCAAAGGCGGCATAGCCGATAAAACAGGTGATCACATGCGCGATCAGCCAGTTGCTTTTCAATGCCGGCAGCAGCGGTTGGATGCGGTCGCTAATGTTGGGAGACAGGGAAGCGTAAGCCATCGCCAAGAAGGCCAGCGGCATGGTGAAGGCTCCGATGACGCGGTTCCCGTAACGACGTTCGATGAAAAGATAGAGCAGGGTAATCGTCCAGGCAAAAAAGACCAGCGATTCATAGAGGTTGGATAAGGGAGCGTGTCCAATCCCCATCCGGTAAGACTCCACCCAGCGCATGACGATCCCTGCGGTGTTGCCGATCAAGCCTAAAAGCGCCACCCAGGTCGCCAGTACACCCGGGGTCTGCCGCCTGAAAACAAAACCCACGAGGTACAAAAACGCAGAAAAACCGTATATAAAAGTGGTAATGGAAAGTGTCAGCGAGCTGTTCATTGGTCATCCTTCGTGGTTTTCTGATCGGTTGTAACCGGTGTGTCCCTTGGTTTCGAGCAATTCATCGGCGATGGTTTCGACCTTTCTTCGCATGCCGAGCTTGTTCTTGTTGGCGTTGCCCGACACCGTTACAAGGCTCTGCCGGCCGCTGCGGGCCACCTCGATGCACAGTCTCTGATGCGACATGAAAAATGTGATGAAACAACCGATGATCATCAACACAAAGCCCGTGTAGACAACCCAGACGCCGGGGTCCCTTGTCACCTGCAGTCCGGTATAGAATCGTTTGGTCTGCTGGTCCGGTAGAGAGCCCATATCATCGATCGAAATCAGGACCGCATCATTGCGTTGGGGATTGATCATGGGTCCCATACGGTCGAATCCTGGAAATTTCAATGGCAGGACCACCTCGACCGGCATACCGTTTTTCTGGGTCAGCGTGCCAATTAGGGCCGGGCCCAGTTCCTTGCCTCGGAAGTCATAGCCATCCTTGAATTCTTTGATTTCGAATTCGCCGAGGCCTTCCGGTATACTGATTTTCTCCCCGATACGCACTTTCTTGTTATAGATCATACCGGTTTCTTTGCTGGTGAAACTCAAAGCAATCTCTTCGGGTACAGCGGTTTTCGAGCGTTCTGGAGGCATTTCACCATAGCTGGATTGAAAAAAATTGATCCCTTTATAGCGCAGCGGATGATTGACCAAGACATCTTTTTGCAAAACCGTCTGCCCGTTTTCAACAATCGACAGGCGGCTGCGATATTCCTTGGGCATGCCGGAAGGATAGAAACTGACATCGAAATCCTCGCAGCGAATGCCGAAGTCCAGTTGAATCGGCTTGCCCGAGTTCCTGAGGATAACCGTGCGGGTCGTTTCACCCTCGGCGATGTTGACGAATCCTTCGAAACCGAACAAAGAACCGAGCAACCCGCCGATCAGCAAAACCACCACGCTGGCATGGACAATGTAGACACCGAGGCGGGTCCAACGCCATTTTTCAGCAAAAAAGACAAATCCGTCCGCAGTCGTGTCGCTGCGGTGATAATTAAATTTTTTTGTCACGAGGCCCTCGACGACATGGCTCAGTTCTTGTGCCGCGCGAGGGTCCTTGCGACTGATTTTGTGTTTGTCGCCGCGGTATCGGGCAAGATTAAACGGCGGATGCTTGACGAAGACGATTTTCAAGGTAGCTGAAAGGCGATTCAACGAGCACACAATGATATTGACCGTCAGCAGAAGCAGGAGCAGCTGGAACCACCAGGAATGATACATGTCGAAAATATCGAGGATCTCGAACAAGCGGTAATAGAACTCACCGAACGCCCGGCGGTAATTCTCCGCGCTTTCATTTTGCGGGATGAGCGTACCGATTATCGAGGTGGCCGCCAGGGTCATTAAAAGCGTGACGGTAAGCTTTACGGAAGCAAAAAAGCTCCAGAGTGCGTTGGGTTTCGGAGAATCGCTTGGAATCTCCTTGGTGACCATTATATGTCCTTTCCAGGAATGTTTTTTTATCCTAAATTTTGTTTCATATAAAATTGCAGCGGCCATTGCAACGGGAAAGAGAACCCGCAACAATTTTCGACGAAAATCAAGAAACAGGCAGATTACGCCGGGTGATCGAGAACCATTGGAGAACCAGGTCCTCTATGCCATTTACGGGATTCGAGTCGGAAGCGAGGCGGGATAAGGATCCCAGAAAGAAATAATTCCACGTCTTGCTGGTCTTTCGGTCCGTCTACCGCGTTACAGCCACCGACACGTATCTCGATATGCGCCGCTGACTGCGCCTTGTAGACGAACCCAAATGGAGCGCGGATCGCTTCGCCGTTCACTACACGAATCGATCCACGCCCAATTTGTTGGGGAGAAAAACGCCGATCTCTGCGATCAGAAGCGCTTTGGATGCGGCAGAATTTATTAAGCTTTTGTGTAGACCCCCCGGGACATCGATTTAATCGACCCCTTTTTGGTCAATTTGTAGAGGGCATTGCTGAGCTGTCGCGGGTTCAGGTCTGTTTTTTCTTTCAATTGAGCGATGGAAATTCCTTTCCTGCTCTTTTTGATGACGTCAAATACCGAGTTGAGAACCGTTGCACCCTTATCTACTTTAGCCTTTTTTACCTGTTTGGCAGGGGCTGCTTTTTTAGCCTTGGGTTTCGCCTTGGTGCTCTTGGAAACGGTTTTTTTCGTCGCAAGGCCTTTGTCGACTTGTTTCGAAAGCTTTTCTACCTGCTTTGAAAGCGCGGTGAGGTGTTTGGCGATACTCTTCAACTGATTACTTGCTTGTGTCATTTCGTCATTCCTCCCTGTTCATGTAAGATTTTTGACACGCTAACCGTTTTGCTTCACTGTAGTATATATCGACCTGTTTAAATGTCAACAAATAAAAATGAATTTTCGATAATTAATTCAGCGCAATAAAGACATGTTAACAGTATTTGGTGCTCTGTGTGGAAAGAGGCGGGTCGGTGAAGAAAGCTTTTTTGGAAGTGCATCCAAAAATCACATCAGCTTCCTGCTGTACAACACAACGGATCCGTGCTATTGGAAAAAATGAAGAATCGGGATCCGCTCTATCCCACTCCACTTGTATTCCATGGCGAACAAAACAGCATCTTGAGTCGTTTAAAATGACCGCTGATACTGGCTTTAACGGAAATTGATAACACAGATGAGCCCAAAGCCAAAACACATCGATTATGAGAAAGAGCTCAACCCCGCCCAGCTCGAGGCGGTGATGTTCGACGACGGACCGCTCTTGGTTATAGCCGGTGCCGGCAGCGGCAAGACCAGGACATTGACCTACCGTGTCGCGCGCCTGGTTGAAGCAGGCGTTCCGCCAGCGGCCATTCTTCTTCTAACTTTCACCCGCAAGGCATCGGCAGAAATGCTCACCCGCGCCTGCCGATTGCTCGACAACCGGTGTGGAAAAGTCTCCGGCGGCACCTTTCACTCTTTTGCCAACGCAAGCCTGAGACGGTACGCTGCCGTGTGCGGCTTTGAATCCGGATTCTCGATTATGGACCGCGCGGATGCGGTAAGCCTGATCGGAATAGTCAAGAAGGAACTCGGTGTTTCCGCCAAGAAGCGTGCGCTTCCGCGAAACCAGACGCTCGCCAATATCTTCAGCAGGGGGGTCAACAAAGGCTTGAGTGTCGATGAGGTCGTCTTCAACGATTACCCTCACTTCGCCTCCGCGGCCGACGACCTGACGACACTCTTCAACCTGTACTCGGAACGTAAACTGCAGCTCAACTTCCTCGACTACGACGATCTTTTAGTCTATCTGTACCGTTTGCTGCGCGATCGGTCCGATATCCGTCAAAACCTCTCTGCGACCTATCGCTACATCATGGTCGACGAGTATCAGGACACCAATCATCTGCAGGCTGAAATTCTCTACCACCTGGCCGACCGGAACCATAATGTGATGGCGGTCGGAGATGATTCTCAGAGTATTTATGCTTTCCGAGGTGCCAATTTCAAGAATATCATCGATTTTCCCCGAATATTTCCTGGCACCACGATCATCGGCCTGGAAGAAAACTACCGCAGTGTCCAACCGATCTTATCATTGACCAATGCCGTCATCGATCGTGCGGCAGAAAAATACGATAAAAAGCTGTTTACTCGTCGGAAGGGCGGTACCCGACCGTGCTTGGTGGACACGGTCAGCGAAAACAACCAGTCGCGGTATGTCGTCGAAAAGGTCCAGGAAATAACGGTCACCGGCGTGCCCTTGAACCAGATCGCCGTCCTTTTCCGCGCCAGTTTCCACTCTTTCGACTTGGAGATCGAACTGTCGCGCGAGCAGGTGCCGTATGTCAAGGTCGGCGGGTTCAAATTTATGGAATCGGCCCATATCAAAGATCTGTTGGCCCACATGCGTGTTGTTCAGAATCCCTACGACAGAATCAGCTGGTACCGACTGCTGCAGCTGCTGGAAAAAATCGGTCCGAAATCCGCCCACGACATTTATGAAACGGTGTCAGCTGAACGCGCCGGAGTCGCCGGAATTCTGACCGCCGTCAGCGGAAGAAAGCGACCGGTAGGACTCGAACGACTGGCAGAGCTATACGCTGCTATCGGAGCTCGACCGATGAGTGTCGCCGAGATGGGAGAGACGGTCCTGGAGCTATACGCCGCTATCGACGCTCGACCGATGAGCGTCGCCGAGATGGGGGAAACGGTCCTGGCTTATTACCTTCCGATTTTAAAGCGCAAATACGACGACCATCCCAAACGGCAGAAGGACCTGGAGCAACTGCTGACCATTATGATCCGCTATGATGAGCTTGAAGATTTTCTATCCGACATGGCTCTGGAACCGCCTTCCGCCAGCGTCGAAGGGTATCTGTCGACTGACGGAAGCGATGACGACCGGCTGGTTCTCTCGACGATTCACTCCGCCAAGGGCCTCGAGTGGCACACGGTCTTCATCATCTGGGCTGTTGACGGCCGTTTCCCATCGGTTCGTGCGCTCGACAATACTGTGGAACTCGAAGAAGAACTGAGGTTAATGTATGTCGCGGCCACACGGGCCAGAGACAACCTTTTCATCACCTATCCGAGCCAGGTTTTCGATCGCGGTGCCGGACTCTATTTCGGCCGCCCGTCGCGCTTCGTCGATAGACTGCCGCGGGAGGTCATCGAATCCTCTTCGGTTTCCCCTTGGTAATCCCGGTCCGGCTATTCGGAAAAGTATTCGACGGTGTAGACTTTGACGGTAAGCTCGCCGGCCTTCCAACAATTCGTTTCCAAACCGGCTTTAAGGCAGAGGTGCCCCAAGAAGGATTTCGTGTCGGGAAGCTGTTCCCAGACTTGCGGTAAGAATGTCGCTGAATGCCACCCTCTTGAAATGATGACGCCATGGATCCCCGGCTGAATTTTTTCGAGAAGATCGTCGGCATCGCTATATTCCAGTGCGATCGGCACAGAAAGAACACTG
>JARROL010000349.1:0-4624 GCA_037383965.1 Desulfobacterales bacterium
GGCGAAGTGCGGCCCAAAAGACCGCCGCTGTGTACCGAGAGGCGATTCGTGATCACGGTCGACTTTAACCGGCTCGCGATCAGCCCCGGCCACCGTATTCTCGACATCGGTTGCGGCGCCGGTCGTCACACCTGCGCTGCCTATCTGCAGCCACGCGTCTTTGCCGTCGGTGCCGATCTCAGTGTTTCAGAATTGGGTGAAGCAAAGAATCGGTTGATGCTGCATGATCGGCTTGGCAGACACGGCAACGGCCGGTGGGGCCTGTGCGCCGCCGACACCACCCGCCTGCCGTTCTTGAATAATATCTTTGACCTGGTGATCTGCTCCGAAGTTTTGGAACACATCCGCGATCACCGACGGGCGGTGACTGAAATCGTGCGGGTGTTGCATCCAGGATGCCCGCTTGTCGTCAGCGTGCCACGCTACTGGCCGGAAAAAATCTGCTGGTCGATCTCGAGGGCTTACCGCTGCGCGCAGGGCGGCCATGTTCGGATCTACAGCAAGGGCGAGCTGATCGACTTGCTGACAGCCGCCGGCCTGCGGCTAGGGGGGATTCACTGGGCCCACAGTCTGCACACGCCCTACTGGTGGTTAAAGTGCCTTGTGGACCCGCAGCGAAACGATCACCTGCTGGTTCATCTTTATCACCGTTTTTTGACCTGGGACATCATGCACCAGCCTCAGATCACCCGTTTCTTCGACAGGCTGCTCAACCCGCTGCTGGGCAAGAGTCTTGTTCTTTATTTTATAAAAGACTGAAAATTCAGTTTTTGCTGCGACCTTTACGCCTCAAGACCCCCAGGGTCTCCGTCATGGAAAGCGCTTCGAATCGGCCGTCGTCCCTTGCCTGCCGATAAACGGTGAAGGGTGCCTGTCCGCCCCGAGCAGGGTCTACAAAGACATCGTGAAACAACAGATAACCGCCGGGGATTAAATACTCGGACCAACCCAGGTAATCGGCTCGAACTGTCTCCTCAGCATGCCCGCCGTCGATAAAAACGAGACTGAGCGGTGTGGCCCAGGCCCGGGCGGCAACGACCGACGAACAAACCAGCGGCACGACGACCGCCTCAAGTCCGGCCCTTGCGATCGTGCGGCGAAAAGTCGGCAGTGTGTCGATGCTGTGACTGCGCGGATCCCACAGTTCCGGGTCGAAATATTCTTCGCCGGGCTGCTGCTCCTCCGAACCGCGGTGATGATCGACAGAGAAAAGTATACTGCCGCTTTCCCGGCAGGCCGCGCCGAGGTACAGGGTTGACTTGCCGCAATAGCTGCCGATTTCAAGACACGGTCCACGGCCGCCGACCTCGAGGGCCAGCGTGTAGATCCGTCGGCCTTCTTCTTCGCCGAGAAAGCCCTTCACGTCTTGCAGTAAAACGGGGTCGGGCAACACGATACAGACCTCGTAATGAAATCCCGAATGTCGATATCCAATGATCCAGACAGCCGACCGAAGAACGACAGGAGGTCTTTCACGGTAAATTGTCGTAGTTTCCGACCAGCACTTCCCGGGGCTTGGCACCGTCGGACGGCCCCACGACCCCTTCTTTCTCCATCATCTCGATGATCCGCGCCGCGCGGTTGTAACCGATGCGAAGATGGCGCTGAACCATAGAGATGGAGGCCTGGCGGGTGCGGGTGACCAAGGCCACGGCCTCGTCGTATTTTTCGTCGGCCTCCGCATTCTCGGCCGCGGCGGTTTCGGGACTGACGGTCTCGGTGACTTCTTCGTCATATTCCGGTTTTTTCTGATCCTTCAGATACTCGGTGATGCGGGCCATCTCGGTTTCGGAAATGTAAGCGCCGTGGATGCGCTGGAGTTTTGCGGTCCCTGGCGGCATGAAGAGCATGTCACCGTTGCCCAGCAAATTCTCAGCCCCGTTGGTGTCGATGATGGTCCGTGAATCGGTTTTGGAAGACACCTGAAAAGACAAGCGGGTCGGGAAGTTGGCCTTTATGATGCCGGTCAGTACATCCACCGAGGGCCTCTGGGTTGCCAAAATAAGGTGAATGCCGGCGGCACGGGCCATCTGTGCCAGGCGGGTCAACGCCACCTCCACATCCCGGGAAGCAACCATCATCAGGTCGGCCAGTTCGTCGATAATGATAACGATGAACGGCAGGATCTCCGGCGCATCACCATCCTTTGATTCGGCCTTTTCCGTATCTATTTTCCGATTGTACTGAAGAATGTTACGAGCCTTTTTCTCAGACAACAGTTCGTAGCGTCTTTCCATTTCGCGCACGGCCCAAAAAAGAGCATTGGTGGCTTTTTTGACATCGGTGACAACGGGCGTGATCAGGTGCGGTATCCCGTCATAATTGGACAGTTCGATCCGTTTCGGATCGACCATGATCAGTTTGACGTCGTCGGGACCGGCCTTATAGAGTAAACTGCAGATCATGGTGTTCAGGGCCACGCTCTTGCCGGCACCTGTCGCACCGGCGATCAACAGGTGAGGCATCCGATCGAGCTCGGCCACGAAGGGATTGCCGACGATATCCTTGCCCAGGCACAGGGTCAGTTTGGATTTTGATTTTTCAAACGCACCGGAAACGACGATTTCCTTGAACCGCACCATTTCGCGCACGGCGTTGGGAACTTCGATACCGATCACGGCCTTGCCCGGTATCGGCGCAACGATCCGGATACTGGCCGCCCGCAGCGCCAAGGCAAGGTCATCCGAGAGGGTGACAATCTTGTTGATCTTGATGCCCGAGGCCGGTTCATATTCGAAGGTTGTAATCACCGGCCCGGGAGACACCGCCACGACCTTGCCGCGAACACCGAAGTCCTCGAGTTTCTTTTCCAGCAGTTTGGACAGCATCCGCAGGTTCTCGTCATCGGCCGAAACCGACCGTTTTCCTGGTTCCTCCAGAAAGTTGGCCGAGGGCAGCTGGAAACCGGCACGCGGTCGCATGAATTCGAACACTTCCTGCTTGGGCTTCGGCACTGTAATAATCTGCGCCTTCGGTGCGCTGATGATCTTTATCGGTGCTTCAATTTAATCTGACTGCTGCCGAAGGGCCTGCCGGCGTTCTCTTTGTGCTTCAGATAAAATGTCTTCAGGGTGTCGACCACCGCGGCCACGGTACTCCGGCAGCGTGCGAAAAAAGCCAGCACGGAAAACCCGGTCGACATGATGAAACCGATCAGCCAGATGAGTCCCAGGATGATGACGGCTCCGGTCCGATTGGAATATCGAACGAGAAAAGACTTCAAAGGAATTCCGGCCAGCCCGCCGGCAGAAAAACTGTTGCCGAACAGCTCGTAATTGTGCTGCCGCAACGACAGCAGCGCCCCGGTCGTCAATACCAGCAGCAAACCACCGACGACCGTGCTGAGAACCCTCTCGCGCGGATGACCGCCGAGAATATGCATGCTGGTCAGAAGCAATAGAAGCGGAATCCAGAAGGCCCCAAGCCCGAAAACACCGATGAGGAGAGCTGCCAGATGCGCGCCGAACACGCCGAAGAGGTTGTGGATCTTTTTGGCCCCGCCGGCATTGAACAACGATGGGTCCAGCGGGCTGAAGGACAACAGGCTCACCAGAGTGAAAACCAGCAGGAAAAATAACAGAATGCCGATGATTTCTTTGCGCATGCGAAAAAATCCGTTGAGCCGGTTTTGCCCGTTGAGCCGGTTTGCCGGTTTGCCGGTTAACCTGTAGTCCGGAGAACCGATTCAAACGGGCCTAATCCCGCCGCGGCGGACCTCCGGCCCCACATCTTCGATAATTTCCAGAATCACGCACTGTGCATCTTCCACGAGATGTCCGGTTTCGGTTTCGAACACAAATCCGCGCGAAACGATTTCAGGGCCGAACACCACGATGCCGGTTTCCTCATCGAAAGCCAGGTTGACCACGACCAGACCTTCTTCCGAAAGGAGCCGCCGCTCTTTTAAAACGCTGCGGCCGACATCGCCGACGCCCTTGCCGTCGATCAGCACCCGCCCGGTCATCACCGAGTCTTTCACCCGTCCGCCTGCGGCATCGAACTCGATGATCTGACCGTTCTCGGCCAGCAGCACACTTTCGGACGGGATCCCCATCTGGTGAGCCAGACGGGCGTGCAGGAACAGATGACGGTACTCACCGTGTATCGGCATGAAATATTTCGGCCGCGTCAGGTTGATCATCAGTTTGAGCTCTTCCTGGAAGGCGTGGCCGGACACGTGGATCTCGGAAATCTTTTCGTAGATGACGTTGGCGCCTCTCTTGTAGAGCTTGTTGATGATGTGGCCGATCGCCTTCTCGTTGCCGGGAATAAATTTGGAAGAAAGAATGATGGTGTCTTCTTTTTTGGTTTTGATCTGTTTGTGGTTGCCGGCCGCCATGCGGGCCAGGGCGGACATGGGTTCCCCCTGGCTGCCGGTGGTAATGATGATCACCTCGTCAGCGGGGTATCGGCCGATGTCGTCGGCCTCGATGTCCACCCCGCTCGGAATCTGAATATATCCCATATTCCGGGCTATGTTGACGGCGATCTCGATGCTGCGGCCGTTGAAAACGATTTTTTTACCGCGTTCGACGGCAATGTTAACGATCTGTTGGATACGATTGATGTTGGAAGCAAACAGGGCAATAATGATGCGACCTCTGCTCTCATCGACGATACGGGC
>JARROL010000350.1:0-4206 GCA_037383965.1 Desulfobacterales bacterium
TTTTTTTCACGTAGTCCATGTCCGGGATAACATAATCGACACCCAGCATGTAATCTTCCGGAAACATCAGGCCCGCGTCCACAATGAACAGCGTTGTGCCGTACTCGAAAATCATCATGTTGAGGCCGATCTCTCCGAGACCGCCCAGGGGAATGATTTTTAGGTGCACGCCGGGTCCCCTTCCATCTGTGCGAAATGCTGGCAGAGCAAGTTCCAGAGTTTTTCCATCAATTCGTCTTTGGTGTTTCTGCTGTATCCGGCTGTCTCGACCGGCGGCAAGATATCGAGGGTTACCCGGCAGGGTTTGATGGTAAGTCGGTTTTTGGGCATGATTGACCAGGTTCCATGAAGGACAACCGGCACGATCGGTACGCCTGCGTCGACCGTCAGCACGAATGGGCCTTTCTTGAAGGGCTGGATGGTACCGTCCAGGCTGCGGGTGCCCTCCGGAAAAATCAGAACCGATGTCCCCTTCTTAATCGTAGCGGCGGCTCTTGCCAAACTTTGAAATGCGGATTCGCGATTCAATCGGTCGATGCTGATATACCCGCAGCCGCGCATGGCCCGTCCGAAAACGGGAATTCTGAAAAGTTCGGCCTTGGCCAACCACCGGAACTGCACCGGCAGGTGCGCCAGCAGCACGGGGATGTCGAAGTTGCTCTGGTGGTTTGCCATAAAAATGGCGGAGCGTCCGGTGTCGATGTTCGACGTACCGTTCACCGTTACGGTGATGCCGCTGACAAACAGGATGGACCGGGCCCACAACCGGCCGACCAGGTGCGGCACATTGCCGGTCTTGCTGAAGAAGGCCAAGACAATGACGGCCGTTGCCAGAACCGACGTCGATAAAATGGTGAAACTGAATATGATTATGGTTCGAAACATGGGCCGCCGAGATAGTGTCCATCCGCGGTTTTATAAAGGGCACTGATACGTTTCCGATCCAGAAATGTGCAATTTTTCGCAAGTTCAAGGAAATCAGCGGCATTGCGCGTATGCATACTCTTGTATGCCGCACAAGTGATTCCGCCGATTGACGCCGAAATTGCGGAAAAGGGCCATTTATGGACGGAAACGAGTAAAATGTCATACCCGTCGCTGCCGTCAGGTCTGGATATTGAGTTCATCGAAAATGTCGTCAAGCATCTGTATAATCCAGTTGCGCTGCGGCCGAGTGGCGTAGGCGATGCAGCTGCATCGCACCCGTTGGCGGGTGCGCACCAGCAACTCGCAGGCCATCGATCGTTCCTGAAGTTCAACCGCGAAATAAAAGGGCTGACAATCGCCATGGGTCGACTGCGTATCGGATAAGTTTTTCTGTTCGAGCGGAATCCAGTAAACACCACCCAGGTCAGGCGGACCGAAACGCCCGTCAAGAAAGGATTTGAGTTTTTCGTAATCGGTCGGCCGCAGGGCCGCAGCTCATCTATAACGTACTGTTTCATAACTGTAAGATTTAGCACAGAAAACGGCCGTAAGCAAGGCGATTGTTGCATACCGCTCACTGACGTCCATTGACGATGGTGCGAGGGTCGGTTAAAATTTACGTTTGACTTGACCTCCAGAAAATGCCCAATGCTACGGACTGCTTGACGATCCATCGGCTTTTTTTGCCGACATCGGCCGACGGCTGCAACCGGCTTTGAGGGTAAATCAATTTTTGCATCGGGAGAAATGACTATGACACTGGGCGCATGCAGCCGCTGTCTGGCACTGGCCACCATTTTGACGACAATGAGCGCATATCCGCAGTGTGTCGAGGCACAGCCGGAACCTTCTGCAACCGAACACTGCATTGCGGCCAGCCAAATAACGGGTAACCCAGCCGCAGGCAGTAATCCCACGACTGCGGAACCGGGCGGCGGCCGTCATTTCAAGCTCGCCACCACGGCGACCGTGCCCCATGCCTATTCCGCCGCTGCACTGGGTAAAGCCGGTGCAGGTGATTCAATGCCAGCCGCCGAAACACGTTGGCAGTGGTCGCTGAACGCCGGATACCGTCAGGATGATCTCGAGTGGAGTTTCGCACTGCCCGGTATCAACCCGCGATCGGAACTGACCTGGCGCGACGTAGAGAGCTTTCAGCTCGAGTTCGGCCTGCAAAGGCGTTTCTTCCACAACTTCCGGTTGAAGGGCTCCTTCGCCTATGCCGTCATTTATGACGGTCAAAATCAGGATTCCGATTACGATGGAGACAATCGCACCCTGGAGTTCTCTCGCTCGAACAACGCCACCGATGCCGGCAATCTCTGGGATATCTCCGTTGGCCTGGCGTATGACATCCGCCTTTTTGGCGACCGGTTTCAGCTATCGCCCCTGCTTGGTTACGCATTCAACGACCAAAACCTGCAGATATCAGATGGGGTACAAACGCTGCCGCCCTTGGGCCCGTTTCAAGGCTTGGACAGCAGCTACGATGCCATCTGGTACGGCCCCTGGGTGGGCATGGATTTTCATTACAACAGCAATGGGCACAGCGCCCCGTCTCCCGGTTATGAGGCTTTTTTCGGCTTCCAATACCACCTGGCGGATTTCGAGGCCGAAGCCGATTGGAACCTTAGGCCGGACCTGGCCCACCCGAAGAGTTTCGAACAGGACGCAGACGGCAGCGGCTGGGTCTTGACCGGTGCTGTCAACTACCTGTTCAACTCTCGCTGGGGCATAAATTTGTCCGGAAAATACCAATACTGGGAAACCGGTTCCGGGACACACCGCTTTTTCTTCAGTGACGGATCGTCCTATGCCGCACGCCTGAATGAGGTCATCTGGGAATCGTTTGCCGTAACTCTGGGCGTCACCTGCCGCTTCTAATAACGAAAAATAGTGAAATTGTGTTCGTCCAGAAATAGTAGATTTTGGTTCAGGCCAAGGCCGCAGCGAATTTGAAACCGTAGGCGTAGTCTACTACGGCGAGGATTTCAAATTGGCGAGAACGCCGGCCTGGGGCAAAAGATGCTAGTTATGGTCGGACACTGTCAAACGGCATCAGGTTTCCGTCAGCGTCAAATTCCATCGTCCCCCAGGCGGACTCCTGCTGTAAGTGTGGGTTGAGGTGGACCTCCTCTGCCAGAGCTGCCGAAACCTGCAACATCTCGAGATGCTTGGTGTCCCTGATACGCAAGAGGCGTGCAGCCGCCGGACAAGCGAGTCCTGCCGTCGCCGCGCAGATCGCGATCGCTTCCCGGTCGTTTTCAACCGTGAGGGGAATGGCGGCTTTTTCAGGAGATATGGCCGCCACGGCGTTCTTGTATGTTTTTTCCATGTCCAGCGCATCGACCAGCCGTCTGGTGGTGACGTCCGCCAAACCGATACCGTTGCCGTTGCCGTCTGATCCGGGACTCAGGCCGCGCACGAAAATACGTTTGACATGCGGGGTGATGAAAAAATCGCCGACGAGATCACGATGCCTGCCGGTCACATTCGAATCCATCCCGATTCCGCTGATGTCTTTCCCGAATCGGTCCACCACGAGAATGTCGATATCGTCGAAGGGGATGCGGCCCATCATGTCCGCCGCTATTTTCAGCAATTTCTTTTCACCCGTCGGGATATCCTTCGGCATCAGGGCCTTGACCTGCGACAGGTCGCCGCAGCCATCTTCCAGCAAAGCCAACCCAAACAAGACGGGGCATCGACCGAGGACCAAACGGGCGGCCTCCTCGATGATACCGAAGCTGTGGCGAACCGCCTGCCGATGAAACTCGGTCGCACCGTCGGCCTTTCCCAGCCCGATCGTCAACATCTTGCACAGGCCGCTCTCGATGTCGGCCCGGAACTTGGTGTGCGGTTTCACCCGGTTGATAACGACAATGTGATCAGCAACCAGCGCCTGCCGGGAGAAAAAGATGCGGGTGCCGTTGGCCAGACGAGCGATACACTCGACCGCCATATCCGCAACGACCGGTACACCCAGCGCGTCCTGGCTGATCCCCAGCTGTTGGAGCACGGCGCGTTGACCTTCCGCAGACGCTCCGCCATGACTGCCCATGGCCGGCACGATGAAAGGCTCGAGCTGCTTTTCGCGCAGGTATCCGATACAGCCGCCGACCACCGCATCGATTGCGTTGATACCGCGACTGCCGACCGCAACGGCCACGGTTTCACCCGGCCGGGTCAAGCCGTCTATGGCCAGCGAGGTCAAAGCGGACCGAACGGCCTGCGGCACGTCGCCGAGGGCTGCCCGATGAAGCGCCTGTCGCACACGAG
>JARROL010000351.1:0-3022 GCA_037383965.1 Desulfobacterales bacterium
AAACTCGATGAATCTCGGCGGGAGTGAGAACCCGAATGGATGGTTTTTCCTCCTGACCCTGAACCCTCGGCCTTTCCGCATCCCGGACAGGATTATAATCTATATACCTGTCCTAATCGCCAGATGATGATACAGGCGAATCGAGAAAATTGGGTAACACTCCTGAGTGTAAAAAACACTTTAAAAGAAAGGAGTGCCGCCCATGGGAAAGAAAACAAAAACCAAGAAAGGTGTCGGCAAAGAAAGTCGCAGGACCCGAGCCTATCCTTATGAGTTCCGGTTACAGATAGTGCGTCTGTACCTGGAAGAGAGCTACAGTACCTCCGTGCTGCGTGAACAGTTCGGAGTGAGCGGCCACTCGGTCCAACGTTGGGCAAAGGCCTACCGCCGGCAAGGAGTCGAGGGGCTTGTTCCAAAGCTGGCTCCCGGTGCGAAGCCTAAGATCACCACGGCTGTGAAAAACCGGATCGTAGGCGTAAAAGAGTCCCATCCGGAGTACGGGCCTCGGCGTATTGCGGCGGTTCTCAAGCGCTTTTTCCTGGTGAGCGCCAGCCCCACGAGCGTCCACAAAACGCTTTCAGAAAAAGGCCTGACGAAGAAGGTTAAGTCCAAACCGGTCAAGAACCCGGCCAAGCCTCGGTTTTTTGAAAGATCCCGTCCGAACCAGCTGTGGCAAAGCGACATCATGACCTTTCGGCTGGGAGGGCAAAATGCCTACCTGATCGGCTTTTTAGACGACTACTCGCGTTACATCACCAGCCTTGGTCTTTACCGCAGTCAGACCGCCGAGCATGTACTTGAGACCTACCGGCGTGCGGTGAGCGAGTACGGTGTGCCGCGGGAGATGCTCACCGACAACGGCCGTCAGTACACCAACTGGCGAGGCAAGACTCGCTTTGAGCGGGAAATGAAAAAGGATCGGGTCCGGCACATCCGATCGCGTCCCCACCATCCCATGACTCTGGGTAAGATCGAGCGGTTCTGGAAAAGCATCCAAGGCGAGTTTCTTTTTCGTTCACAGTTCGACAGCTTCGAGCAGGCCGTGGAAAGAACCGCCTACTGGATTAAATACTACAATTATAAACGGCCGCATCAGGGCATCGGCGGGCTGTGTCCGGCCGACCGGTTCTTTGAGATCGCTCACGATCTAAGATGCACCCTGGAGAAAGGCGTCGAGGAGAATGCCCTTGAGCTGGCCCTTCGCGGCCGGCCGGTGGATCCGTTTTACATGGTGGGCCGCATGGGCGGCCAGTCGGTGGTTATCCGGGCGGAAAAGGGCAAGGTTAGAATGCTCGTCGACGGAAAGGATCAGCAGCATAAAAAAGAACTTGTCTACGATGCGAGAAAGGATATAAGCAATGAAGACGACCAAAGCACCCCGCAGAATATTCGACCCGCAACAGAAAATCACGGCTGTGTTGTCGATCTGGACCGAGCGGCGCACGACGGCGCAGATGTGTCAGGAGCTGGACATCAGCCCGGCGCTTTTAGGCCAGTGGCAGAACCTGGCCATCGAGGGTATGCTCAAAGCACTGGATCCGAAGAAGAAGGACCCTCTGGCGCCTCTGAACCACCGGCTCTCACGGCTGATCGAAAAGAAGCTGGCCGGTCCCGGCGGGAAGCTGGAGAAGCGGCTTGCGACGATCCAGAAGGCGAAACAGACCAATACGATCTAGTCCAGGGTGGCTGTGATGAGAAAACGCCCAAGTTCGCAGCAGACAGCCCGTCAGAGGGCCGAGGTGATCATGAAAGTGCGCTGCGGGCTCATGAGCGCCAGCCAAGCAGCCAACATTCTAAAGATCTCCCGCAAGACCTATTACAAATGGGAGCAGCGGGGACTTGCTGCGCTGCTCGGCTCTCTGGAGGATCAGAACCCGGGCCGCCCTGCCCAGCCAGCGGACAACCGGCAGCAGCGCCTGGAAAAACAGCTGGAACAAGCCCATCGGGAAAACGCCCTGCTCACGCACAAGATCGCGATACAGGACGTGCTGACGGACATGAAGCTGAAGCCCGGTTGCGACCGGGTGAAAAAAATATGAGCGCATCGAACAGGCACTGGCCATGATCGCCGAGGTGAAGAAGACATATACGCTGTCAAACAGCGAGATTGCCAGTCAGCTGGGGCTGAGCTACGCGACACTGATGCGCTGGAAGCGACGGCTTTCAAAGGGACAGCCACCGGTGGAAAAACCTGGACCGAAGAAAGTAAAGCCCCTTGATCTCGGCCAGCTCAGGGAAAAGATCTGCGATCTTGAACACGGAGCCAAGCGCAGCCGTTCAGCGGCTCGGCTGCATGACGCCTTTAAAGACGCCATCTCCCGCCGCGAGCTGGACCAGATGATCTCAAGCGTCCGGAAGGAAACCAACCGGCAGCGCTCGTCGCAGCTCTGTCACATCACCTGGCTGCGGCCGAACTTGGCCTGGTCCATGGACGATTGTCAGAGTCCAGCTGCTTTGGGCGGGGGCAAGCTTCATCTGCACAATTTAAGCGATCTTTGTTCCCGCTATAAGTTCCGCCCGCTGGCTTCATCGCAGCTGCCCTGTGGCGAAGAAGTGGCAGGCCATTTGAGCCATCTTTTTTCCCGGTTCGGCCCTCCGCTTTTTTGTAAACGGGACAATGGCGGAAACTTAAATCACACGGCCGTGGACGATGTTCTGGCCGACGCCCTGGTGGTGCCGATCAACAATCCGGTCAATACGGCCTCTTACAACGGGGCCATCGAGCACACCCAGGGCGAGTTCAAAACCTATCTTCGCCATTGGGGGTGTAAGGCCGAAACGGACTCAGAGCTTGTATTGCTGACAGAAACGGCCGCCCACGACTTGAATCACGGGCCGCGTCGCAGCCTAAACGGCCTAAATGCCTGCCGGGCATATTTTGGGGGCAGGCAGTTGAAATACTCCAAACGTCAGCGTCAGGGGGTTTATCGCTGGATCCGGGACCTTGCCGTCGCGATATCAATCGGCACCGGTAAGGATATCATCTTACCCGCTGCTTGGAGGGCGGCGGCAAGAAAATGGC
>JARROL010000352.1:0-3019 GCA_037383965.1 Desulfobacterales bacterium
CGACAATATTCCGCTTCTCGGTTACTTCTGGCTGGGTGGCAAGTGCCGTCAGTGCCGGTCTCCGATTTCGATCCGTTATCCCCTGATCGAAATGCTCACCGGCACGGTCGCTTTCGGCGTGTTTCTCAAATACGGTGTTTCGATCGAAGCCTTGATCTACTTTGCTTTCGCCTGCGTTCTGATCGTTATCACCTTCATCGATATCGATCATCGCATCATCCCCGACCGCATCTCACTGCCCGGAATCGTTGTATTTTTTCTGGCCGCCATGGCGGTTCCGTCCATGAATTGGCTGGACGCCTTTCTGGGAGTTGTGATCGGTGGCGGGAGTCTGTTCCTGGTAGCGCTCGTCTACCACCTGCTGACCCGTAAAGAAGGCATGGGCGGGGGAGACATCAAGTTGCTGGCCATGATCGGGGCCCTGATCGGTTGGAAAGGGGTTCTTTTCACCATTTTCGTGTCGTCCGCCGTGGGCACGTTGTCGGGTCTGGCCATCATGATGGCCACCCGCCAAAACATGAAACTGGCCGTTCCCTTCGGTCCCTTTCTCTCGATCGGTGCACTCTCCTACGTGTTTTTCGGCCCGCAGCTGATATCCTGGTACTTTCGGCTCATGTAACGCACCGATCGGCCACCGCAACAATCATAAGGGCCGACAGGCTTCAACCACATGCGACTCGCTGTCCTTTCAGACATTCACGGTAACTGGGATGCACTCACGGCGGTCCTCGCCGACATCGACGCCAGCCGGCCCGACGCCGTATTCTGTCTCGGGGACTGCATCGGCTACGGTGCAGAGCCCGAGCGGGTGATCCGGGTTCTCCGGCAGCGCGGCATTCCCTCGACCCGCGGCAACCACGAGCAGGCCGTGCTGGAGCCGGATCGCCTGGACTGGTTCAATCTTCTGGCCCGAAAATCCCTGGTCAGGACCGCCGAAATGCTCTCCGGCGAGGCACTTCAGCTTATAGCCGAATTTCCTGCCGCTTTGACATCGCACGGCTGCCGCTTTGTCCACGGCTTTCCACCGGACTCCGTCACCACGTATCACTTCGAGGTGCCCTCTGGTGAAAGGCGTCGCATTATCAAATCGATGACCGAAAAAATCTGTTTCATCGGCCACACCCACGACTTGACCCTCATCACCTATGACGGCCGCATGCTGACCAATACCTCTCTTGGACCGGGTCGGGTAGATCTTTTGCCCAACCAACAGGCGATTGTTTGTGTCGGCAGCGTCGGTCAACCGCGAGACGGCGATGAAAATGCCAAGTACATCATTTGGGATGCTGACACAGAAACCCTCGAGGTCCGGTTCGTCGGTTACGACATCGGTGCCGCGGCCGAGAAAATCATTGCAGCCGGGCTGCCGCGCGCGCACGCCGACCGGCTGTGGTGTCGGTAATGCCGGACAGGGCTTGTCCGGTAAAACCCGACCGACTAAAGGCTCGCGAAAAATAATGATGTGAAAACCATCGGAAAGTATATCATCCGCGGCCTCCTCGGTCGAGGCGGAATGAGCAAGATCTACAAGGTCGAGCACCCGGTTATCGGTAAAATCTCCGCCCTCAAATACATGGACCCGGACCCGCTTTTGGTCAAACTAATAGGAATGGACGGCATCCGGGCTATGTTCGTGACCGAGGCCGTCACCATGGCCGGCCTGAGGCACCCCAACATCGTCGAGATATTCGATTTTAACGAGGCCGACGGTCGTCCGTATTATCTGATGGCCTATTTCGTGAACAACCTGCGACACATGATCGGTGAAAGCAACCATCCCGACGAACCGTCGCGACCCCTGAGGGTGGACAAGGCGCTCCACTACACGCGCCAGACGTTGCAGGGGTTAGCCTGTCTGCATTATGCCGGTATTGTTCACCGGGACATCAAGCCGGCCAACCTGCTGATCACCGATCAAGATACCGTCAAGATCTGCGATTTCGGCCTCTCGAAACTGCGTGGTGATACGTTCGCCGGTCCGTCAAGCCTCAAGGTCGGTTCGGCTTGGTACGCATCACCCGAGCAGGAGATCGATCCGGACCGGGTCGACGCCACCGCAGATCTTTTTTCGGTGGGTGTCACCTTCTACCGCCTGCTGACCGGCGTTCTGCCGTCAGACGACTACCGGCCGGTCGCCAAGTTCAATTCCGATCTGGACGGAACTTGGGACGGCTTCATCCGCAAGGCAATCGCACGCCGTGTAAAGGACCGCTTTGCATCGGCGTTTGAAATGTTAGCTGCCTTGGCAAACCTCGCGCGGTCCTGGGAGGCTCTCAATGAACGCCTTTGCCGTCTGGGTAAAGCCGAAAAGGACCACCTGGTGTCGGAAGCTGGACCGGATAAAATCGAATTGCGCAGTCACTGCATCAAGGTCGATCCACGGCGCGCAGCAGAGTGCTTTCCCATCGATACCCTCCGGCGGCCGCGCGTGTACCGACCGCATAACTTTGAGCGATCAGGTGATGAGACGGTGACCGACAGCACCACCCGGCGCATGTGGCAGCGGTCCGGCTCGCCTTTTCAGCTGCAGTGGCACCAAGCCTGGGATTTCATCGAGCGCCTGAACACAGAGCGCTTTGCAGGGCACCGCGGTTGGCGGCTTCCCACAATCGACGAACTCATCACCCTTTTGAGGGACATTCCGCGGGCCGGCGACGATTGTATCGCACCGATATTCGAGAAGAGCCGCATCTGGCTGTGGAGTTGCGACCGGCGTTCGTTCACAGCCGCCTGGTATGTCAGTTCCGACATGGGTTTCGTTGCCTGGCAGGATTTCACTGCCTATTTCTTTGTCAAAGCTGTCAGAAGCCTGTAGGGTCAACTTACGCGTTGTTCCCCTGCCCCAGTTCCATGCCCACATCGAGGGCACGGCGGTTCATGTCGATAAATCCGGCTGGAATCCGGCTTTCGAGCACTTGCATGATCGACTCCGGTTTGACAAGCTGCGTCAGGCTGACCACCGCTCCCAGCATACAGATGTTGAAAACGATCGGTTTGCCGATCTTTTCGACCACCGATC
>JARROL010000353.1:0-3590 GCA_037383965.1 Desulfobacterales bacterium
ACCGAAGCATAATTGTGACATCGATCACAAAACTCGGTCTTGTTCGAATGGCAATCCAGGCAGGTATTGGAAAGGCTCATGACGTATTCCTTTCCCTGAGGATTGACGTATATCCGCTCGGCATTCCGGACCACCGAATGACGCCAGAGATCCAGGACCCGCATGTGATCTTTCGCCATGTATTCTTTTGAACGGACACACTCCTTGGCCTCCTTGGCCTTGGCGGTCAGCACGAGTTCGGGTGCCGGTGCGGCCTTTCCACGGTTGAACCAAAAGGGCAGTGTCACGATGACCAAAAAAATCGCGATTCCAAGATAAACGAGTTTCTTGTTACCCATCAGCTTATTCCTCCGTCTCCGCTGCGTCTTCTTTCAGTTCTTCCAGATCATCGCCGCGCAGGTTCGTGACTCTTTCGTTTTGTCCCGGCAAGTTCAGGGCGTTGGCCACCATTTCGTGAACCCCGGTCACCTCCACATCTCCCACCCAGTAGTTCATCAGATCTCCCAATACCGCACGGTCTATGGCACAGATGGTGGCCAGCATGTTGACGCCGTGTCGTTCCTTGACGGATTTGACGGCATTGCCTCTGGGCAGGCCGCCGGCCATCCGCAGCTCCATGTCCTCACCCGCATTCAGGCCTGACCCGCTGCCGCAACAAAAGGTCTGCTCGCGGATCGTATTGGCCGGCATTTCGTAGAAGTTGTTGCACACGTTTTTGATGACGTAGCGTGGCTCTTCGAAGAGACCCATGCCCCGGGCCGGGTTGCAGGATGACGGGGTTGACCGGCACTTCCAGAAAATCGGCCGGGCCGTTCATGGTATCCATGTACTGATTGATCACCCGCCACATGTGACCGCACTCGCCACCGAGGATCCACTTGACACCCAGGCGTTTGGCCTCGGCGTACATCTTGGCGTTGAGGCGTTTCATGGTTTCGTGCGAGGTGAAAAACCCGAAATTGCCGCCCTCGGAGGCATAGGTGCTCCAGGTGATGTCAAACCCGTATTTTTCTTGAAGATAATGGAAGAGAAGCATATACCCCATGCAGGTATAGGTGCCGGGGTCGGCAAACACGTCACCGGAGGGGGTGATAAAAAGGATGTCGGCCCCCTTCTTGTTAAACTGCGGATCGACCCTGATGCCCGTGATCTCTTCGATATCATCGACGAAAAAATCGAGCATGTCCTTGTAAGCATGGGGCTGTATCCCGAGGTGATTGCCGGTCTTGTAGCAGTTGGACACCGGCGTGGCGATCCAGTCGATGTTCAGGCCCAGCAGGTTGGTCAGCTCGCGACCCATGATAGTGATCTCGGCCGTGTCGATGCCGTATGGGCAGAACAGCGAACACCGCCGGCATTCGGAACACTGATACAAATAGGACCACAACTCCTTGAGCACGTTCTCGGTCATCGGACGGGCCCCGTTGAGCTTGCCGAGAATTTTACCCGCCATGGTGAAATCGTTGCGGTAAACCGAGCGCAGCAGTTCGGCCCGCAACACCGGCATGTTCTTGGGGTCGCCGGTACCGATGAAGTAATGGCACTTATCGGCGCAGGCACCGCAGCGAACACAAATATCCATGAAAACCTTGAAGGTGCGAAACTTTTCCAGCCGTTCCTTGAAACCGTTGTGGATGATCTCCTGCCAGTTTTCCGGCAGCTGCCAGTCATCGTCGAAACAGCTCCAGGTTCTCGGATTCGGAGCGCCCAGCGTTTCCAGGCTCTTGGGATTGCCGGCATAGCAGGCGATCCCCTTGCGAATTTCAACAGGAACATCCATCCAGTCGGTCGGCGATGGGCTCTGGCCGACGTTGGTCAAGAGTTCTTCTGCAGTTGGGATGTCGGACATGTATTACTCCTTTTTCTCAGATGCTTCGGCTGGTTCTTCCGCTGCCGGCTCGACCGATTCCTTCTCGACCGGCAGTCCGGCTTCGATCATTTTGTCTCTGAATTCATCCTCATACTCATCGTAGGTATGCACCTCGACCGGATAGTTCCACGGGTTGACATGGCGCCTGACGCGCGTATCCGACCGCATGTTCCGGGTTGGGCTCATGAAAACCCCTCCCAGGTGCATCAACTTGCTGAACGGAAAGTAGGCCAGCAGGACACTGACAAAGAGCAGGTGCACATAAAAAAGGGCGTCCAGGGTCGGCGGAATATTGGGTCTAAAAGTGACCAGACCCATGGAGAGTTGCTTGGCGGCCGTGACGTCGATTTTGGTGAAGTAGCGCATCAGGATCCCGGTGAAAGCAATCCCGATGATGAGAAACAGCGGAAAGTAGTCCGATGCGAGGGAAATGTATTTTACACCGGGGACAAACAACCGTCTGAGCAGCAGATAGGTGACGGCCGCCAGCAGAACCAACCCTGAAAGATAGACGCCCGGCACACCGATCTGCACGGAATTCAGCAGGACTTCCAATCGAAAGAAACCGTCAACGTTTTCCAACACACGCACCGGCAGTGGCACCGGTTCGGTGAAGAACCTGAGGTGGCGGAAGAGCACTGTAAAAAAAGCATAGTGAAAAGCCAGTGCCCCGACCCATAAAAAGATCTCAAGGGAGTACGAGACCCGATTTTCCCGCAGTTTCGTGCGGGTGTTGCGGAAAAGAGACCGAAAGGCCACCACTTCCAGTAACATCCGCATGAACACGCCGCTCTTGGAAATGGGATTGTCCCACTTGGCATGCTGGATCCAGGGTAATGATTTTTGCTGTCCACCGGTTGTGGGAATTTGGAACGGGACCGGCACGCGTGCCCATGCCAAAATGCGGCGAATGAAAAACACGATAAATACCAGCACCGCGGCATAGGGTATCCAGACGCCGAATAGCCATCTGGTGGCCGGAACCGCCGTTACCCCCACATAGGCCAGCAGAAACAATACGATAACTGCTAGGAGGGAAATCATGTACCTTTTGTTCATCGACCAGCTCCTCGTTTACAGCCCGGCGCCGAACCGGCGCGCGCAGCTTTTGTGATTAAAAACACCCAGCCAAACCACCCTTTCAAAGGGCCGGATCCTTCACCGGTTCATCCTCGATCAAGCCCGCCCGCTTGAAGGCTTTGTAGATCTTGTCCTTTTCCTCGTTGGCCTTGAGTTCGTAAATCTTCTCGCGGCATTCCATGTAGATATCGAAGGCAAACAGACTCATTGCATCGACTTGCGCCTCGAAGTCGAGCAAGTCGTCCATCACGCGACCCTTTTTAAGCTCCGACTTCAAATGGGTCCGGACGATTTTTTTGATGACGAGAACAAAAGCGGTGGCCTGAGAAGGAGTGAAGTTCTGTACGGCCCGCACGCGGACGATGGGATCGAGCAACGAACGAACGGCCTCGCTGTCCATGCCGGTCAGAAGTTGATCGAACAGACCCGCAAGGCCTTTGGTGAGGTATCCACCGACGGGATTGGAAAAAGGGTCTTTGTTCCGTTTCAGGAATTGAGCGGTGTCGGGAGCATACGTCTTGGCCACCATGTCGAACCAATCGCCGACGATGGCGTTTCGTTTCTTTGCTAATACCTTTTCAAGACCCATGCGTCAAATGGTTCCCGATCTCTTGCCGCGCTCGGTACGGAAAATGTCTTT
>JARROL010000354.1:0-2959 GCA_037383965.1 Desulfobacterales bacterium
CCAGGACAGGAATGCGGTACGGCGAGGCCTTGGCACTAAAGTGGACAGATAATGATTTTCACGGGCGCTTTATAAGTGTCGAGAGAGGATTTTCGCGGGGAAAGGTCGAGACACCAAAAAGCGGAAAAAGTCGGCGAGTCGACATGTCGAAGCAACTCGCAAATGTCCTATCGGATTTGAAACACCGCCGAAAAGTCGAAACTGTAAAGCAGGGCTGGAAAAGAATGCCTGATTGGGTTTTTGTAAGTTCGGCAGGGACACCGCTCGACATTAACCACTGGCGGCGGCGCGTTTTTGACAAAGCCCTGGAAAAGGCAGGTTTAAGAAAGGTTAGAGTACACGATCTACGCCATACGTTCGCAAGTCTCTTGATCCAGGCGGGCGAATCCCTGGTTTATGTCAGGGACCAACTGGGGCACCATAGCATCAAGGTGACGGTTGACATATACGGCCATCTTGCACCCGGTGGCAACAAAGCCGCTGTCGATCGGTTGGATGACCCTTCGTTTTCCGCAACAATCCGCAACCTATCCGCAACCAATGAAAAAAGGGTTACAGCTCAATCGCCATAACCCTTTGTAATCATTGGTACGCCCGGAGGGATTCGAACCCCCGGCCTACGGATTCGAAGTCCGGCGCTCTATCCAGCTGAGCTACGGGCGCTTTACAGAGGCTTTTTGACAAGATTTTGTGGGGTGAGTGATGGGACTTGAACCCACGACAACCAGGGCCACAACCTGGGGCTCTACCACCTGAGCTACACCCACCATATCCAAGTTTTACCCATTTATCAGAACCTATTCGGCATTTCAAGCGTAATCTTATCGAGATCTTCGCACGGTGTTGGCGCATAAAATCGGGGCAATTCCAACCATCGACCGACCTTTCTGTCGGTGCATATCCATGCCCCCTGACCGTCTGTCCGCGCTCGGAACAAACTGGGTATTGACGATGCAAGGCCAGCGAACTATAGAACACCTCAGGGATTCATACGTGAAAGGATGCGGCACGTGACCGGATTTCAAAAGTTTGTCATCAGGGCCATCCTCGGACTGGGATTTTCTGTCGTAGCCACCCGCATGTTCTACGGCCGGGTTGAGATCGGCTACATCGTCGGCCTGGCGGTGATTCTGGTGGGGCTGGCCTATTTCGCCGAATATCTGCGTCATCGAAAAAACCGCTGATATCGACCGCCAATCGATATCGGTTTCACGCAATCCCGCTCAGGATCGGCAATTGAACACGACTGAGCACGACGGCGTGCCGTGTATTTCATTATACAGAAGACTTATCGCGGTGTATTGCGAACCCGGGAGCTGGACCATTGAAGCAGATCATACTCGGCACGGCCGGTCACATCGATCACGGCAAGACCTCATTGATAAAAGCCGTCACCGGCACCGACACCGACCGTCTGAAGGAGGAGAAAGAGCGTGGGATCACCATCGAGTTGGGCTTCGCCTCTCTGGACCTGCCGAACGGTCAGCATGTCGGCATCGTTGACGTCCCCGGCCATGAAAAATTCGTCAAAAACATGGTGGCCGGCGCCACCGGTATCGATATCGTGGTCATGGTCATCGCCGCCGACGAAGGCGTCATGCCGCAAACCAGGGAGCACATGGAAATCTGCACCCTGCTGGGCATCAAACACGGGTTTGTGGCGCTGACCAAAATCGATATGGTCGATGAAGAGTGGCTTGAGCTGGCCATGGAAGATGTCCGGGACTTTACGGCCGGTACGTTTCTGGATGATACCCCGATCGTGCCGGTTTCCGCTGTGAAAGAAAGGGGCCTGCAGGAGTTCACCCGCGTTCTGGAAACTATCTGCAACCAGTTGCCTGATCGCAGTATGTCGAGCCTGTTCCGGCTGCCGGTTGACCGGGTGTTCACCATGAAGGGTTTCGGCACCGTAATCACCGGTTCCCTGATTTCCGGTCGGGTGCAGGTCGGCGACACCGTCATGATTTACCCGTCGATGATCACCTCCAAGGTACGCGGGATTCAAGTCCACAACCAGGGCGTCAATATGGCCGAAGCCGGTCAGCGAACCGCCATCAATTTCCAAGGACTCGAAAAAGCCGCCATCAAGCGCGGGGAAATGCTGGCATTGCCGGGAACCCTCAAACCAAGCTTCATGGTCGACCTGCAGCTGCAGTATCTGGCCAGCAACAAAAAGCCGATCAAAAACCGCACCCGGGTCAGATTTCACACCGGAACCAGCGAGATTCTGGGCAACCTCGTGCTGCTCGACCGCGAAGAGCTCCCGCCGGCAGAAAAAGCGGCGATACAACTGCGTCTGGATGAACCGGTCTGTCTTGTCAAGGACGACCGCTTCGTCATCCGGAGTTATTCGCCGGTGAGGACCATCGGCGGCGGGCAGGTGCTCAATCCGATTCCCCCAAAACACAAGCGCTTCAAGGCCGATGTCGTTCAGGGGTTGCAGTCCATCGCCGAACGATCGGCGGAAGATCTGATCGCTTATAATATCGACCAGACCGGCTTCGCCGGGGCTGCTTTTTCCGATCTCGTTTTGATGACCAATATCTCCGAAAAATCTCTCGATCAGCAACTGCAGGCCCTGCTGAGCCGTAAAACCGTGCTGCTCGTGGATCGCGACAGCCGCATCTTCATGCACACCAACAGCTTTCAGCAACTCAAGCAAGACCTGACCGGACATCTCGAGCGGTATCATAAAACCAATCCGCTCAAGGCCGGCATGCCCAAGGAAGAACTGAAGACCAAGCTGCCGCCGAACCTGAGTCCCAAGCTGTTCAACCTACTGATAAATCAGATGCTCAAAGACGGCGAGATTAGCGTGGTGGAAGACACCGTGCATCTGGCCTCGCACACAGTAGCCCTCGGCGCCGACCAGGAAGACATCCGGGATAAGATCATCAAGACCTACAGGCAGAGCGGCCTTCAGCCCCCCTACTTCAAGGAACTCGGCAAGCAGTTGACC
>JARROL010000355.1:0-2955 GCA_037383965.1 Desulfobacterales bacterium
CTTTTTCGGCCGCGAGACCTTTCTCACCGTCTCCGGGCAACTGAACGTGGAAGGCTACTGCCTGGCTTTGAGTAACGTGTACACCTTCGGTCCGACGTTCCGCGCCGAGAACTCGAACACCTCGCGGCACCTCGCGGAATTCTGGATGGTCGAGCCGGAAATCGCGTTCGCCGACATCGACGATCTGGCGGACGTTGCCGAGGACTTTCTCAAGTACGTCTTTCGGGCGGTGCTGGAGGAATGCCCGGACGACATGGCATTTTTTGAAAAACGGATCGAGCCCACCGCAATCAGCCGTCTCGAACAACTGATCGCCAGCGAATTCGTCCGCGTGAATTACGAGGACGCCATAAAGATACTGCGCGATTCCGGCGTGAAGTTCGAATATCCGGCCGAATGGGGCCTGGACCTGCAGACCGAGCACGAACGCTACCTGACCGAAAAGCATTTCAACGCCCCGGTGGTCGTGATGAACTACCCCACGGAGATCAAGGCGTTCTACATGCGCCTCAGCGATGACGGCAGAACGGTTGCGGCGCTCGACGTACTCGCCCCGGGCATCGGTGAGATCATCGGCGGATCGCAGCGCGAGGAGCGCCTCGACGTCCTGGAACGCCGCATGGACGAATTGCGCCTCGACAAGGAACATTACGACTGGTATCTGGACCTCCGGCGCTACGGCACCGTGCCGCACGCTGGCTTCGGCCTCGGCTTCGAGCGCCTCGTGAACTACATCACCGGAATGACGAACATTCGTGACGTCATTCCCTTCCCGCGCGTTCCGGGCAAAGCGGACTTTTAGTCAGGTCGGCGGCAAACGCCGTCACGCCTGCAGACCTTTATTAGCTGGCGCGTGCGCGCGTCGACTGCCGGCCTAGCCGGGCGGCATGCAATTGAACTCGATTGACTGGCCGGATCGAGCGACCCGCAATTTTCTGGCGCGCACAAAAAAACGGCCAGGTCCGTCATCCGTGAAGTTCCTGGCCGTTCTGCGGACGTCTCGCCACCCGCAAAGTGCATCCATGCATCAACAAGAAAGCAGATCCTTCTGCCAGTTGGAGCCGGCGTTCCGTGCCCTTTCCAACCTTGTTGAGATGCATTATAGCCACCTTTGTCTATAGACGCAAGTGTCTATATCGTTTTTTGTCTAAATTCTTTTTTGTCTATATTCATATTTGTCTATAGACACATGAGTCTATTTTTGATACATTCCGTTCATGCCAACTCCTCTGCATCAGGAATTGAACCGCACAACCGGAAACGCCGTGGCCAGGATGGCCACGTTCTCGTCTTCCGAACCGCGGTGGCAGAAGAAACTGGCGCCGGTCGCCAACGCGTGGTTCGATCGCATGGATGCGATGATCACGATCGAGAAGGACGGCACCGGCATCGGGACCGGCTACGACAACGGACGTCGGCCGGTATTGGGCGCTTGGTCTGGTGTTACACAGGACGTGTTGACGGAGCATGGATGCTCACAGACCTTGGTGTCGCTCGCGCCGATCGGCAAGGATGCCACGGCGCACGGTTTCATTTGCTGAACCCACCTCGAAGGTGCAGAAATAGAGAAACTTTCAATCGACTTTTCATAACGTTACCCGCTTTTCTTGCCAAAGGGTAGCTAAAAAACATGCGGAAGGGATATCCGGTCCGGGAACAGGGACGTTCCACCGATCGATCAGTAAACCGACATTTACCTGGGGGGGCAATTTCGTTACTGTAGCAGTCATCTGTTTTCAATCACTAGACCAAGTTTAAATAAACTTGGCAAGTCTTTGAAAAAAAGGATATCCTATAGCTAAATTGGCGCGGTCTCGCTCCAAAACCCGTTCGAGGGCACGAACGGGCATTCACGAGATGGATTTCATAATACTGCTGTAGGGGATACTTCAGGAGACTGAACTATGCCTGGCGCAATTATGAAAAATAATATTAATCAACAAGATGACGCGAAATCCATCACCTTGTTTCTGGGACGTGTCTTCCGGAAACTCGTGCGTCTGGTTATCGGCACCGTATCCCTGCCCGCCCTCACCGACATTCTGAAAGCCATCTACGTCGAGGAAGCTCAAAAGAAACTCGAGCGCGAAGGCTCCAAGCCGACCAAGAGCGCAATCGCGCTGATGACCGGCCTGGACACGCGGGTCGTGTCGTCGATTTTGGATCAAAGCCCAGAAATGGCGATGCAGGTCCAAAACGTAAACCCCGAAAACGCGTTAATAGATATGTGGTCAAGCGATCCTTTTTTTCAGGATCCGGAGACCGACAGCCCTGCCCTGCTACCGATTTCTGGCCGTGGCAGGACATTTCAGGGTTTAGTTTTGAAATCGATTGGGCGCAATATCACCGTCAAGACAGTTATGGATCGTCTACTCGCATGGGGTGCGATTAAGGTACATCGCGGCGATGTCGATACAGTAGAGCTCGTGTCCAAGACGTATCTGCCACTAACTGACGACAGAATAAAGCGGACCGAGATTGGTCTTTTGGAAGCCTCGCGAGTTCTGAGCGCGGTCATCCACAACATGCGAGCGACATCAGAGACTCGCGTTCCTCAACAGGGGCGATGGACTTACAGATTAAATCCTGATCGTTATCAGGAATTTCGTAGGCGCACGAGAGAACTTCTGGAAAAACAGATTAAACAAGGGGAGTCGTTACTCGAGGAATTCGAGGAAGCGACAAAGCAACCTGGTCAAATAACCGTCGGTATCGGTTGGTACCAATGGAGTGACCATGAACCTGGTGAGGAGGAAGAGTAGAAGGGGGATTTAGATACTCACAATCTTCTCGGGTATTCGTTTAGCAGCCGGGTCAGTCGAAGAAGGCATAAAGCCCACGACAGACCAAAACCTGAAGAAAGAGGAGAAGTACTATGTCTCGTTGGACTATAGAAAAAAGCGGTACAGGGATCGAAAAATCGGGAACCGGAATAGAAAAATCCGGAACCGGAGT
>JARROL010000356.1:0-2951 GCA_037383965.1 Desulfobacterales bacterium
ATCTCGGGAAACGGCTTTACATCGAAAATGCCCAGGTTGTTGACCAGAATATCGACTGAACTGAACCGGTCCGTGACCTGTTGCACACCTTCCGCCGTCGACAGGTCGGCCGCGATGCCGCTGGTTCGCGCATGCGGCACATCGGCGGCGATCCGGCGGCGGGCCTGCTCGACCCGATCGACGGTGCGGCCGTTGATAATGACCTCGGTGCCCTCTTCGGCCAGTGCCTGGGCAATGGCAAAACCGATTCCGGCAGAGGAAGCGCTCACCAGCGCTGTTTTTCCTTGAAGATGTAAATTCATGCGCGCTCCTTATTCGTCCATGGTGCCCGGATGGTTAAGTTACAGGTGATGACTTCTGGAATGGTAATACCAACGAGGCGACCAATAAATACATGCTTTAACCTATTTCAGATCCGAGACCGCGGTAAACCCACATGATCATGATCCTGCTGGCCGCCATGGTACACGAAAATGATGCGCCGGCACCCGCCTCATTTTCGTGCCAATTGTGCGGCGACCCTCAACTGAAGGCCCATCGTGGCCTGTCATCGGCAGATGAAATACGGTGGGTCCTGTAGTTGACTGATAAAAGAGCCTGAGTTGAAAGAGCCTCACACGGCAGCGCGCCATGCAATTCGCTCCGCATGCGAATGCGAGCCGCGCCTTGATTGAACGAAGGGGTTGCCGACCGACCATGTCAGTCGACCGCTCCCGACATCTTGCGGATTTTCCGCAACACATAGCGACGGCAGTCGTTGCCGCTGCCGGACCCGCAGTCGATGTTTTCCAGGGGAACCTCCGCCCGGGCCGATTGGGCGTGGCCGCCCGCCGATCCCACCTTTCCGAAAAGCGTGCGGGCCATCTTCCCGGCGTTGCGCCTGAAACCGGCATTGCGGAAGATGACAATGAGCCGATGGTCGTAGATTCCGGAACTGATGCTCCAGGTCGCTTCCGCCATTTTTAAAAAGAAATCTGCTACTTGGACCAATGTATCGGGCTTCTGCACCGCACCCATGTGAACGACGGCAATCTGGTTGACGAACTCCAGGTCCTCCATGGCCTGGTGGAAGCGGGACAGGGTGGTGCGCGTGATCTCCGATGACTCTATTTTCTTGATGATGTTCAGGTTGGCAAAATCGTACAGGTAACGAAACGCCATGATGTCCCGGTTGACCGTCGGGCGGACGAAATTATCGGTATCCGTTTTGATGGCATAGAACAAGGCAGTGGCCAGGCGCGGGGAAGGTTTGATTTTGGCGGCCTTGAGGTACTCCGTCATCAGGGTCGCAGCGGCACCGTAGTCATCCCGGATGTCGACGAATTTGGCCTTCAGGTTTTTCGACAGGGGATGATGGTCGATGATGATGTCGAAGTCGATGGCAGCGAATTGCGGGCTGTGAGACGGTTGGGAATCAACCAGGGCCCATTTGGTGATCTCGGATTTTTTGAGAGAGCGGATGTGACGATGGCGGATGTCGAGCAGCTTAACAAACGCCAGGTTGTCGGCGCGATCGATCCGGTTGATGCGGAAGATGTGCACAGGCCTTACCTTGCGCCAGAACAGACGTTTGAGCGCCAAAGCGCTCGCCAGAGCGTCAGGATCGGCGTTCACCAAAATCGCCAGCGTGTCGCCGGCACCGGCGACTTCACGGAGCTTCTGATATTTTTCAACCGTGGATACCGATTTGCCGATCGCTCCACTCATGGTTCCATCCCCCGGTGGAAAGATGTCGTTAGACGTTTGATTTCATCTTTTTTTACGCTGCTCTGAAAACATGCTCAGCCCGTGGCCGATAGGGAATGGGTGAAACCCTGTATTCGGCGGCGAGGCAACATGTAGGCCCATGCAGAGAAAGGCCATTCAGGCCTGTTCCTGAAGGTGGGTGATTTTCAGGAGAGACACTTATGGGGCCATGGGCCGCCAGGGTGCCGGCAATTTTGGTTCATTCGTTTTGTGCATGCTCTCATCCTACCGTTGGCGCTGATTATAGCGGATACATACGATGCGGGAATCAAATGGGTGGTCAACGGTATTTATTTTGCGCCGGTAGAGAGCGAACTTAACGAGTATAATAATGATAAACACAAAGCTTTCAATAACACGGCACCACCGACTTGTAGCAAGAAATGCGCATCGGGTTCCAGAAGAGAGGAGTTAAGAACATGACCGATATACCCAGATTGGAAGAAATCGCCAAAACCGTCCGTTATCTGATTTTAAAAACAACCACCGCCGCCGGATCCGGCCATCCGACCTCGTCTCTTTCTGCGACCGATATGATGTGCGGGCTCATGTTCGGCGGCGCTTTTCACTACGATGTCAATCAGCCGGACCATCCAAACAACGACCGGCTGATTTTCTCCAAAGGACATGCTGCTCCCTTGCTGTATGCCCTGTGGGTGGCGGCCGGCAAGGTCACCGAGCAGGAAGCTATGACACTGCGCCAATTCGACAGCCCCTTCGAGGGGCATCCGACCTACACCTTCCGATATGCGGAAGCGGCCACCGGCTCGCTCGGTCAGGGACTCTCCATTGGTCTGGGAATGGCGTTGAATGCCAAATACGTCGATCGCCTGCCCTACACAACCTATGTTCTTTTGGGAGACAGCGAAATGACCGAAGGATCCCAATGGGAGGCCGTTCAACTGGCACGGCACTACCGGTTGGACAATCTTGTGGGAGTTTTGGACGTCAACCGTCTGGGACAGCGCGGCGAAACCATGTACGGACACGATCTCGAGGCCTATCAAAGGCGCCTTGAGGCGTTCGGTTGGCAAACCCGGATCATCGATGGTCACGACATGGAGCAAATCGTCGAGGCGTTTCGCCGGGACGGCGCCGAACCGGATCGCCCCCTGATGATCATCGCCCGGACTCTGAAGGGAAAAGGGGTTTCTTTTCTGGAGGATAAGGACGGCTGGCATGGAAAAGCCCTCGATGAAGACCAG
>JARROL010000357.1:0-2936 GCA_037383965.1 Desulfobacterales bacterium
CCTTCTGTCCATCGAGCGGCATTTTGCGCTGCAGTGCGACTCGATGGTTGGTCAATTTGTCCAAGTATTCAATAAACAAGCACATATAACTCAAGCATCCATGATGCGCAAGTAAAAAATTAATCACTCCCAGAAATATTTCCATACGGCGCCGCAATGTCGTCGCCCAGCAAACCGAGGACAGGGCCGCCGAATCGCATATAATTGACTTGACAGGTCTGCGGGTTTTAGGTCATATGGAGCCCACTGCCGCTGCGCGTATCAGCTAAACCGGCGCGATTGCCGTTGACGCAGCTCCCCCGGTGAGGACTGCGTTTCACCCCGGACGTTGTCTTTTTTTAAGTTTCCGAGAAAGCGGACAAACATATAGAGACTGCGTTTGGATAAGATCGACTCAATAATAAGGAGGAAAAAAGATGCGTCTGATTTTGTTGGGCGGCCCCGGAGCGGGCAAAGGAACCCAGGCCAATTACATTAAGGAAAGATACCAGATACCACAGATTTCCACTGGCGACATGCTCCGGGCGGCTGTAAAGGCCGGGACCGAACTGGGCCGGAAAGCTAAGGCGGTTATGGATTCCGGCGGACTCGTGCCGGACGATGTCATTATCGGTCTGGTTAAGGAACGGATCACACAGCCCGATTGCAAGAAAGGGTTTTTGTTCGATGGCTTCCCGCGGACGATACCGCAGGCGGATGCCATGAAGGATGCCGGTGTTGCGATCGATGCCGTGGTCGACATCGATGTACCGGACCAGGAGATCATCAAGCGCATGAGCGGTCGGCGGGTTCACTTGGCCAGCGGCCGCACCTATCACATCACCTTCAACCCGCCTAAAGTTGACGGCAAGGACGACGTCACGGGGGAGCCTCTGATTCAAAGGGACGACGACAAGGAGGAGACGGTTCGCAAGCGCCTGGAAGTGTACCACAACCAGACCGAACCCCTGATTGGTTATTACAAGAAATGGGAGTCTTCCGGCAGTGCGGACGCCCCGAAATACATCCGGATCGAGGGCATCGGCAAGGTCGATGAAATTCGGGACAATATTTTCAAGAAGCTGGACGCCGTCAAGTCCGATTAATGCCACACGCACCCGCAAAGAAAGGTTTCTTCCGGTAAAGAAGAAACCTTTTTCATTGTATTGCGTTCGGTTAGAAATTGTCGATTTCGTCTCCGGTCGAGGCCGCAGCGATTTTGCAATCGCAGGCGCAGCGGAGCTGTGTTAAAGACTGCAAGGAGCGTAAACACTGGCCGAGGCAGGAAGATGCCGTTTATGGATGACACTGCGCCCGGCGGTGCGCCGGTCAGCGCAGCGCTGTCGGCCGGCGTTGCAGCATATTTTTAACCCGGCGGATCGCCTCTTCTTTTGTTTGCAGACGACCCGCAAGACGGTCGGTTTCGACGCGCGTCAGCAGAGACGTGAAGAACGGAGCGGGTTGCAGTCCAAGGAGATCGATCAGATCCCTTCCGGTCAGAAGCGGTGGTGCGTTTTTGCGGGGTAAGAATTCGGTGAAATAACGCCGCAACAAACCTTTCGTAAAGCTGGCGAATGTCTTTTCCTGACCTACGATTTCGCAGGTTCCACCGGCCGCATCGGCTGCAGCGTGAATGAAAAGGTCCGGCGTTTTGTCGGCGGCCGTCATAAAAAAACGGCTGACCGTCCTGTCGGACAAACGCTTGCGTCGGTGAGCCTCGAACAGCAAAAGCGGCCAGCGGTGTTTTCGAGTGATGAAATCGACATAATGCGTTTGACGATTGGACAATTTGATCCGAGCGCAGATCGTTTTTACGATGTCGCAGTCAACGGGGGGTCTCAGAAACCGACACAAATTATTCCGGTCGGCCGCTGGTCGAACGAGTTCGTGCAATAGAGTCGCCAATTTCAAAATGGCGGCCGGGATAGAGGCCAACGACCACACCACCGGATCGATATCGCAAGGCATGACGGATCGCGGGTCGGCCAGCAGATTTTCGATTTCGGAAAAGGCCTTCAGGGTGTGCTCGAAGCGGTTGCAGCGCGGTTTTTTATCCGGCGGTTCTCTGCGTATCGCCGCAAGTTCGGGAAACATGGCCGACAGCAGACCGCAGTCAGCCATTTGAGTAATCGCATCTGCCGCACGCCCCGTTTCCAAAATCTTCAGCAGTTCATCGCGGACCCTTTCACCGGCCGGTTTTGTGATGAGGTTGGCTTGATTTCTAACGGCTGCAGCGGTTTCGGGTGTCACCTCAAACCGGAGAACGGCTGCCATTCGAAAGGTCCGGATCAACCGAACCGGGTCCTGCTCGAAGGCCGAGCGCGACACCATCCGGACCCGACGGGCGGCCAGATCGGTTCTGCCGCCGCACACGTCGATGATATCTCCGCCGGCCAAGTCGATCGCAATGGCGTTTATGGTAAAATCACGTTGCTGCAGGTCCTCCGATATGGACCGTCCGGCGACGGCCGAGACGTCCATAATCCGGGAACCGCTTACGATGCGATAGAGCATCAGTCCCGGTTTGCCCAGCGGCACCAGACGTCCGCCGGTGTGGGCTGCCAGCTGCTGGGCAAAAGTGCGGGGGTTCCCGGCCACGGCGAGGTCGAGATCAAGCGGCCTGCGACCGAGCAGAAGGTCTCTGACCGACCCGCCGACAAGATAGACCTGGCGCGGCAGAGTTGCGGGGAAAGTTCCCTGAGACCAAGGCAGATTTGGGATCGAGGGCAATGACGGCATTATCTTATGGCTCGAGAAGAAAATTTACCGAACCGAACCGGGTCCGCCGGTATGGTGTCCAGCGGCCGAAGACCGGCACCTTACAACCAAAACGTCTTTGACCAGAGATCATACAGCAAATGACACCCGTTCGTCCACCAGCCGACGACCGGTTGATCGTCCACGATGCGGATCGATAGGACGGTACCGCATGGCGGGAAAAAGGTTGGGCGCACCCC
>JARROL010000358.1:0-2927 GCA_037383965.1 Desulfobacterales bacterium
TTGGGCCGTAGTGGCCGAAGCCATCCAGACGGTGCTGCGGCGCGAGGGGTATCCCGAACCATATGAAGCCTTGAAGGACTTGACCCGCACCCACACCCGTATCGATCAAGGTGCGATCACCGACTTTATTCAAAGTTTGGATGTTGCCGATGAGGTCAAAACAGAACTCCTGGGGATCACACCGGAAAACTATATCGGGGTTTGCGAATTTTAACCGGCCACGACCCCATTATCAAGACCGGACCTGCGATGGGTTTAGACCCACTTGACGCTGTGTTCTGCGCCGTATGAAACCGAAGCACAACATCCGGCGGCGCAATTGATCATGTGGTGTTGGAAAAATATATACGCAACATCTGGTCGAGCCGAATTCAATTTCAGTGGTAAGCCAAATGGTGCGTCAAACCCGATCACCAATCCAGCAGATAGCCAGTGATGACCTTCACCCCCGCACTTCACCCAGCGTCCGATTCGATCCGGTCGCAGAGGTGGTTTTTGTTCCGTGGCGACCGGATCCTGATCCGCCGCGGCGCGGATGCGTCCGTCCGTCCCTTTTTTACCGATGTGTCCTTCATCGAAGCGGGCTTGATGCACCGTCAGTATCTCGGATGTCTGAATGACATCGATTGCTTCACTGCCGAGCTGTCATCCGAAGCAGGGGTCTCTTCAGCTGTCGAATTGCAGTCGGTGAGGCAATTGTTGGGTGCGGTCGACGACGAGTTGGCGGCTGTTGCCGGAAGGGCCAACCAGATGATTCACTGGGCGCGGACCCATCAGTTTTGCGGCCTCTGCGGGCATGTTACCCGGGACGCCGAAAAAGAACGCGCCAAGATTTGCCCGGCCTGCGGTCTCATCAATTACCCCAGGGTTTCGCCGGCGATTATCGTTGCGGTCCTTAATGCCGGCCGCATCCTGCTGGCCCGCTCGACGCGGATAGGGGCCAGTTTTTACAGCGTCCTGGCCGGATTCGTCGAACCGGGGGAAACTCTGGAGGAATGTGTCAGCAGAGAGATACGCGAAGAAGTCGGTCTGCGGGTCACGGATATCCGTTACTTCGGCAGCCAGCCGTGGCCGTTTCCAAACGCATTGATGGTTGCCTTCACCGCTCGATATGCCGGAGGTGACATCCGCTTGAATCCATCGGAAATCGCAGCCGCCGACTGGTTTTCCGCCGACGCGTTGCCACCGGTTCCCGGACGATGGAGCATTGCCCGCCGGCTGATCGACTGGTTTGAAAAAACAGAAGCGAGACGCTAAAGGACGTCAATACTAGACCAAATTCAAGCGGGCGCGCCGGTTTCACTTCCGGTTTTCCTCGGCGATGACCTCGTTCATCCAGGCCGAAATGAGCTGCATGGCGACTGACTTGGCCTCCGGCAGCAAGATGGCCATGTTGTTCTTGTCCGTAACCGACCGGATGTAAGGGTGGTTCTCGAATTCGTCGATGAAGACATTATCGATAATAAACTGATTGAAGGCTTTTGAATCTTCGATAGGTTCCCGGCTCTGTACTTTTTTGCGATACATGGCCTTGGTATATTGCTTCAGTTTTGGAATCACTTTATCTTTGAAATGCTGGACCTGTTCGGTCCGAATTCCCAGGTGATCGGACAATTGATCGGCCAGTGACTGGTCGGCCTGACCGGCCTGCCGGTCGACGAGCTGTTTGACCCGCAGGTCGGTCAATTCCGGAGCCAAGAGTTTGACGAGAAAAAGCATGACGCTCTTGTTCAATTTCAGATCATCGAGTGCGTAGTTCGACAGCACTCTCGGCAGCTCCTCCTGAAGGATCGTTTGAATTCGATTTTCGACTGGTTCGTTGGGGCTCGCAGCGTGGGTGAGCAGTGCGAAGCGCCGGTTCAGGAACGGAATGATGTCGGTGGCGAACGTTTCCGCATCCTCCGGATCGATTCCCAAATGACCGGCAAGCTTCAGCAGTTTATCGGATGGCGAACCAGGCGAACCAGTGTCGTTTGTCATAATGGCCGAAAGAATGAGCGCGGGTTTAAAAGGGTCAGCGGTGGCACCGAAGGAGAGACCAACCGGCACCGGTTTCACCCCTGGTTTCAAAATCAGAAATGTGAAATTTGACCTTATTTAACCGCCTTTGTCAAGTACCGCCACCGGCTGACAGCTGCGGTCAGTCACAATTCCAGCCGGAACTAAAATCCGTTTGATTATGCCAGGTGCCCGGATCGGTTTCGATAATGCCACCCGGAAATCGACTGGGGGCACTCTCTTAAATTGATGTCACCCATCGGACTTGACATCCTGTTGTTAATTATTCGAGCCAAGGCGGCACAAGAAGTTTCCTAGTCTGAAACTCCCTCAATCAAGGCTGTATCATAACGGACCTGCCACTATAGAATATCTCTCCCGGTTGAAGCTGATCCGGCCATAATAACTATAGCGCGAATTGTTGGATCTTCAGAGGCAATCATCGGCCCTATGTTGCCGCCTTCGCTTATCCCGATAAGCCCAATCCTCTCAGCATCGACCTCGTTCCGATTCTTCAGGTAGCGGATCCCTGCTTTTATATCATCAACCCTCTCGGGTATCGTTGCATTTGCAATATCCCCACCCTCCGAGCAGCCAACTCCTCGATCATCCATCCGCAATACGGCTATCCCTCTGCTTGACAAAGCATCTGCGATTTGTCTGAAAGGACGGTATAGACCGACTGGATCCTTATTGAGCCTACCATATCTCGATTCTACGGATGCGAGCCGGTTATTAGAACAACTGCGGGAAGAGGGCGAGGAAAGTTGATTTGAATTCCGTGCTGGGCGGATTCGAGTATGTTCAAGACCCGCCCGCGGTTACATTCAAAGCGCACGGAAAGCTGATAACGGTGCACGGACGCAGGATTGCTGTCAACGCTCTCAAAGACGAGGCGGAGGCGTGCAAAATCGTCGATTGGCTCAAAC
>JARROL010000359.1:0-2918 GCA_037383965.1 Desulfobacterales bacterium
CTCTTCACATGAAGGAGCTCTTTGCCGCCGATCCGGCGCGCTTCGCGGCGTTTTCGTTTCGATTCGACGACATCCTGGTCGACTGTTCCAAGAACCGCATCATCCGCGAGACGCTGGACCTTCTTCTCGGCCTGGCGGAGGAAGTCGACCTCAAGGGTGCCATCGAGAGCATGTTCAAAGGCGATGCCATCAATGAGACCGAGGGGCGCGCCGTTCTGCATACGGCCCTGCGCAATCTCGAAAACACGCCGATCGTGGTGGAAGGCCGGGACGTGATGCCCGAGATCAATGCCGTCCTGAACAAAATGGAGGTGTTCTCCCGCAGGGTGCGATCCGGTGATTGGAAAGGTTACACCGGCAAACCGATCACCGATGTCGTCAATATCGGCATTGGCGGCTCCGACCTCGGGCCGGTGATGGTCACCGAGTGCCTCAAACCCTATTCCGACAAGCCGGCAGTCCATTTCGTGTCGAACGTCGACGGGACCCACATCAGCGAAACCCTGCGGCACCTGTATCCGGAGACCACGCTCTTCATGATTGCCTCGAAGACCTTTACGACCCAGGAAACCATGACCAATGCTCACACGGCCCGCCAGTGGTTTCTGAACCACGCCGGCGACACTGCCCATGTGGCCCGGCACTTTGCGGCGCTCTCGACCAATATCGAGAAAGTCGAGGAATTCGGAATCGACCGGGAGAATATGTTCGTCTTCTGGGACTGGGTCGGTGGGCGCTATTCGCTGTGGTCCGCCATCGGGCTCTCTATCGCCTGCGCTATCGGTTTCGAGAATTTTACCGAACTGCTGCAGGGGGCCAACGACATGGACCGGCACTTCCGAGACGCGCCGTTCGATAAGAATATACCGGTCGTCATGGCCCTGATCGGGATCTGGTACAACAATTTTTTCGGGGCCCAGACCGAAGTGATTCTGCCCTACGATCAATACATGCACCGTTTTCCGGCCTACTTCCAGCAGGGCAACATGGAGAGCAACGGCAAATCGGTGGACCGCAGGGGCCGCCGGGTCGGTTATCAGACCGGACCGATCATCTGGGGCGAGCCGGGCACAAACGGTCAGCATGCTTTCTACCAGCTGATTCACCAGGGGACGAAGCTGATTCCGGCCGACTTCCTGGCACCGGCGATCAGCCACAACCCCATCGGCCGGCATCACGACATTCTTCTGTCCAACTTCTTTGCCCAGTCAGAGGCCCTGATGCGTGGTAAAACCCGGGAGGAGGTGACGGCCGAGCTGCGGAAATCCGGAAAGTCGGACGAGGAGATTGAAAAACTGGCCCCTCACAAGGTCTTTGCGGGCAACAAACCGACCAACTCCATTTTGTTCAAAAAATTAACGCCCCGCACCTTGGGCCGCCTGATCGCCATGTACGAGCACAAGATCTTCGTCCAGGGCGTCATCTGGAACATTTTCAGCTTCGACCAGTGGGGCGTCGAGTTGGGCAAACAACTGGCCGGCAAGATTCTGCCGGAACTCGAAGACGAGGCGGCCGTGGCGTCCCACGATTCATCGACCAATGGACTGATCAATGCTTTCAAGGAGATGAGGCGATTATCCACCTGAATGCTGCTGAAACCGATGTCGAACCCCTTCAGGCTTTTTGGAAAAGGTCATTGTGTCGGCAGGTCAGCCAGAAGAAAGGGAGCATAAATGAAACAGCTTGTTCTACTGCGCCACGGCGAAAGCGTCTGGAACAAAGAAAATCGCTTCACGGGATGGACCGACGTGGCCCTCACCGAGCAGGGTACGAGGGAAGCCGTTGAGGCCGGCCGGACACTGAAGAGTGAAGGGTATCGTTTCGACATTGCCTTTACGTCGGTATTGAAGCGGGCTATCAAGACGCTCTGGCTGGTCATGGAAGAAATGGAGTTGATGTGGATCCCGGTGCACCGAAGCTGGCGGCTCAACGAACGCCATTACGGCGCGCTGCAGGGTCTGGACAAGGCCGAGACCGCCGCAAAACACGGTATGGAGCAGGTGCACATCTGGCGGCGCAGCTATGACATCCGGCCGCCGGCCCTCGCATCTGGGGATGAGCGCAACCCCGCCGGAGATCCGCGTTATGCCGATCTCGATCCGCAGGAGATCCCGTTGACCGAATGCCTGAAGGATACGGTGGATCGGTTTCTACCATACTGGCACGCCGCTATTGCACCGGAGGTCAAGGCCGGTAAGAGGGTCCTGATTGCCGCTCACGGCAACAGCCTGCGGGCGTTGGTAAAGTATCTGGACAAGGTCGCCGATGATGACATTGTCGGACTCAATATCCCCACCGGAATCCCGTTGGTCTACGAACTAAAGGACGATTTGACGCCGGTCGATCACACGTATCTGGGCGACCCCGAAGTGGTTCGCAAGGCCACCCAGGCCGTGGCCGACCAATTGAAGAAGACATCCTGAGCCCGAAGGGAGGGTGGCGTGGCATTTCCCGCTAACAAAACCAAAATCGTCTGCACCATCGGACCGGCTTCCGATTCACAGGATCTCCTGGAACGCTTGATCCGGGCCGGAATGAACGTGGCCCGTCTCAACTTTTCGCATGGTGATTTTGCCGAGCACCAGGCCGTCATCCGGCGAATTCGCGCGGCGTCACGGACCACGGGCCAACGGGTGGCCCTCATGGCCGATCTTCCCGGCCCGAAGATCAGGCTCGGCCAGTTTGCGGAAGAACCGGTCAAATTGAGGGTCGGCGACACCTTTACCCTGACAACGGAAGAGATCGAAGGGACCGGAGACCGGGTTTCGGTCACCTTTGCGGAACTGCCGCAGGCCGTGCGACCGGGGGACCGACTTTTTCTGAACGACGGCCTTATCCAGCTCAAGGTGCTGGAACCGGTCGGCAGGGAGGTCCGCTGCGAGGTGCTGATCGGCGGACAGCTGAGTTCCCGTAAAGGC
>JARROL010000360.1:0-2901 GCA_037383965.1 Desulfobacterales bacterium
CCGATAAGTACGGCTACTGACGATGACACGATTCGTCCAGGAGGAGAGGATGGCCAAATCAAGGGACACCAAGAAAGACACGAAAAAGAAGCCCAGCAAAACCGCTAAAGAAAAGAAGAAGGAAAAGCAGGAAAAAAAGAAAGATAAGTAACGATTCGCCCTTCTCCTCCGACCGAAAGCGGCCCACCGATCAAAAGCGACATCCGCCGCCTTGACCCCTTTATAGACGCATGTCCATCCACGGTTTCATTAAGGGCACTGTTAAGTTTCCAATCCAGAAATGTGAAATTTTCTTCAAGTTCAAGGAAATCAGCGGCATTGCGCGGAGGCGGACGGTTCTGTACGCCGCATAAGCAATTTCGCCGATTGACGCCGAAATTGCGGAAAAGGACCATTTATGGATGGAAAATAGACTCGCTCGAGTCGAGCCGGTGCCCCACCCGGAGCATACATCATTTTACGTTACGGCCCTTCGACAGTACCGCGCTTTTTTCAGTTTGCAGAAGCTTCTGCAAATTATCCGATGTCTTCATCCCAAGCCGTAGCGCCCATCCATGCGGCCTTTTTAGAATCTGTCCGAGAGGTCCCGGTTGGCCGCAGGATGAACACGAACATTGGAGAGTGCATGACGCCGCAACACATTCTGCAGAAATTTTTTGGCTACGACACGTTTCGTGACCATCAACTCGATGTTATCGAAGAGGCCCTGGCCGGCAGGGATGTTTTCGTTCTGATGCCGACCGGCAGCGGCAAATCGATCTGTTTTCAAGTCCCTTCTCTTATCCGCCCGGGAGTGGGGCTTGTCATTTCGCCGTTGATCGCCCTCATGCAGGACCAGGTTACCGGTCTGCGACAGAACGGGGTCCGTGCCGACTATTTGAACTCGAGCCTGGCACCAGATGCCGCCCGGCGGGTGGAGGGGCGCGTTTCGTCGGGCGAGACCGATCTGCTTTACATTGCGCCGGAACGTCTGCTGTCCGACACGTTCCAGCGCTTTCTGTCACAGTTTCCGGTTGCCTTGTTTGCCATCGACGAGGCCCACTGCGTTTCTCAGTGGGGGCACGATTTTCGACCGGAGTATCTTCAAATCGCTTCCGTGACCCGGCGATTCCCGGACGTTCCCCGCATGGCGTTGACGGCCACGGCCGATGCGGCAACCCGCAGGGATATCCTCGAGAAGCTGGATTTAAGTCGGGCAACGCAGTTCGTGTCGAGCTTTGACCGGCCAAACATCTGCTACAGGGTGCAACTGAAGGAAAACGGCAAACGTCAGTTGCACGATTTCATTGCAAAGAGGCATCCGGGAGAGACCGGTATCGTTTACTGCCGCAGCCGCAAACGGGTGGACGACATCGCGGCGTGGCTTTCGCAAAGAGGCGTTAATGCCGCGGCCTATCATGCCGGACTGTCTTCCGAAGAGCGGAACCACCGGCAGCAGCGCTTTGCCCGGGAAGAAGCCCTGGTTGTCGTGGCCACCATCGCCTTCGGTCTCGGTATCGATCGGCCGGATGTGAGATTCGTGGTCCACTTCGATGTCCCCATGAGCATGGAAGCTTATTATCAAGAAACAGGACGTGCGGGACGAGACGGTGAGCCGGCAGAGGCCTGCATGCTCTACTCATTGTCAGATGTGGTCGCGGTGCGCCAACTGCTCAACCGGTCGGAGGGCGACGAAAGGTTCAAGCGCGTTCAGCAGCAAAAGCTCGATGCCCTGCTGGGATACTGCGAAACCATCGAGTGCCGCCGCCAGGTGCTGTTGCGGTATTTCGGTGAATCGCTGGCTGTCCCTTGCGGAAACTGTGGAACGTGCAAGCAAGGCGTGGCATCCTGGGACGGCACGATAGCGGCCCAGAAGGCGCTTTCCGGGGTTTATCGAACCGGACAACGGTTCGGGGCCCAATATCTCACCGAGGTTTTGCTCGGGAAAACCACCGATCGCATGAAACGGTTCGGACACGACAGGATCAAGACTTTCGGGGTCGGCAAGGACTTATCGAACAGGGAGTGGCGCTCCGTATTTCGCCAGTTGATGGCTGCGGGCTATTTGGCGGCGGATCCGGCGGGACAAGGCGGCTTTCAATTGACCGATAAAAGCTGGCCGCTTCTAAAGGGTGAACAAACGATTCGATTCCGCAAGGACTCGGAGGCCGTTAAATCCCCAAGGATCGGCCGCGACACGCGCCATGCGATACCGGCCTCCTTGGACGATCGCTCTATGGGCCTCTGGGAGCATTTGCGCCGGGTGCGGTTCGAAATCGCCAAAGAAATGGAATTACCGGCCTATGTGATTTTTCACGATAAAACGCTCAAAGAAATGGCCGCCCGCCGCCCGCAAACGCGCAAGGACCTGTTGCAGATTACTGGGGTTGGTGAAATAAAAGCCGCCCAATTCGGAAAACGGTTCCTCGATGCCATCCAAGCATGGGAAGAAGGTGACCCGCCGCGGCAGCAAGGACAGAAACGATAGGTTGACAAGTTCCGCTCAGGATATAAGGTGGCAGGAAAGTCCTTTTCGGCCATTGAAATGACTTTTCGGATCTTCGCTGTCAATTGAAAACGGGAACGGCGACTTGAAAAACGCTGCAGAAAAGCAACTGATGCAGGACCTTCTGGATCATGCCGGAGTGCGGATAGGCGGAGTGAAGCCGTGCGACATCCAGGTCCACAACCCCGATTTCTACCCGCGCGTCATTGCCGGCGGTTCACTGGCTTTGGGCGAAAGCTACATGGACGGGTGGTGGGATTGTGAAGCACTGGATCAGTTCTTCGAACGGATCATGGTCGCCCGGCTCGACAAAAAAGTGCGCCGCTCAAAAGCCGTTTTGTGGGCGGCACTTAAAACCCGTTTGACCAATCCGCAGAGCCGCGCCAGGGCTTTTCACATCGGTGAGCGCCACTACG
>JARROL010000361.1:0-2887 GCA_037383965.1 Desulfobacterales bacterium
CCAGTTTTTCATGCAGGAGGATGTCGTAAACATTCACGCCGTCAGTCTTTATGACTTTATATCCGGGCACATTGCGCGATGATTTAGTCAAGGTATCGTTATCCGAGTCGACCACGATAAGGGCGTTGTTCAACTCGAGAACCTCCATAACAGAGACGAAATCCCTGGTCTTGATCGCCTCCATGGTAAAATCGTCGAGAACGACGAGGTTGCCTTCCTGAAAGCGGGCCGACATTGCCATTGCCACCGCCTGCTGGCGAACCTTGCGGTTAAGCTTGAAACTATAGTCACGGGGTTTGGGTCCAAATGTTGTACCGCCGCCGCGCCAGATGGGAGATTTTCTGGTTCCTGCTCGAGCCCGGCCGGTGCCCTTCTGGCGCCAGGGCTTGGCTCCGGAACCCCTGACCTCCTTGCGGGTTTTGGTGCTGGCGGTTCCCGCCCGTTTGGCGGCCCGCTGCTGCCGTACCGCATCGTGGAGCAGGTAGGTTTTGACCTCACGGTTGAAGATCCGGTCGTTCAACTCGACCTCCCCGACCTTCTCGTTCTTTATATTTTTGACTTCTACCGTTGACATTTGTTTCTCCTTGGACCGGTTTTAACTGATTGTTATTTAGAAAAAATTTTCAGCAAACCGTTCTTGGCCCCGGGGACGGAACCTTTTAAGAGCACGACGTTATCCTCGGGCCTGACATCGACTACCTTGATATTCTTTTTTAGAATCGAATCGTTACCCATGCGTCCCGGCATTTTTTTGCCCTTGATAACCCGGGCCGGCCAGGCGCTGCAGCCGATGGAACCGGGCGCCCGGTGAAAACCGGAACCGTGGCCAGCACCGCCGCCCTTGAAACCATGGCGGCGCATGACGCCCTGAAAACCGCGCCCCTTGCTTTTTCCCTGAACATCAACCAGCTCGCCGATTTTGACGACCGTGTCGAGCGGCAGCTGCTGCCCCACTTCAAACTCTTCGGGGTTGTCCACCCGGAACTCACGGATGTGGTAGAATCCGTCCGTACCCGCCTTTTTACAATGACCGGCCTGAGGTTTATTCACCCGGGAAGGTTTCTTGGCGTCAAAACCGAGCTGAATGGCATTGTAGCCCTCACCTTCGATGGTTTTTACCTGCAGAACCGTGCAGGGGCCGGCCTCGACGACGGTGACCGGAATAGCAAATCCCAGTTCGTCGTAGACGCGGGTCATTCCAACTTTCTTACCCAATATACCTATCGTCTTTGGCATGATCGTATCCGATGCTTCATTTAATCTGTCTTATCTGCTGACACCCTGTCTACGGCAGCTTTATCTCCACATCCACCCCGGGTGAGAGCTCAAGCTTCATCAGCAGGTCGATAGTCTGCTGGGTCGGCTCGAGAATATCCAGAAGTCTCCGGTGGGTTCTCATCTCGAACTGCTCGCGCGACTTCTTGTCGACGTGCGGCGAACGAAGGATACAGAACTTCTTGATCGACGTCGGCAGCGGGATCGGCCCCGCCACTGAAGATCCGGTTCTGCGCGCCGTATCGACAATCTCATGGGTGGACTGATCCAGCAATTTATGGTCATACGCCTTGAGGCGAATGCGAATTTTTTCTGTCGGTATCATCTCTGCACCTTAGGCCTGAATTTCACTGATGACGCCGGCGCCGACCGTACGGCCGCCTTCCCGGATCGCAAAACGAAGACCGACATCCATCGCGATCGGCGTGATCAACTCCGCCTCGATCGATACGTTGTCTCCGGGCATCACCATCTCGACTCCCTCGGTAAGCGTCACCACTCCCGTCACATCCGTGGTACGAAAGTAGAACTGCGGACGGTAGCCGTTGAAAAACGGGGTGTGACGGCCGCCCTCTTCCTTGCTCAGGATATAGCACTCGGCCTTGAACTTCGTATGCGGCGTGATCGAACCCGGCTTCGCCAGAACCTGGCCGCGCTCGACCTCGTCACGCTTAATACCGCGCAGCAGCGCTCCGATATTGTCGCCGGCCTGACCCTGGTCCAGAAGTTTGCGAAACATCTCGACTCCCGTTACCGTCGTCTTGCTGGTCGGACGGATACCAACGATCTCAACTTCCTCGCCCACCTTGACAACCCCGCGCTCAACACGACCCGTCGCTACCGTGCCGCGGCCGGATATCGAAAACACGTCCTCGACCGGCATCAGAAACGGCTGGTCGACATCGCGCTCAGGCTCCGGGATATAACTGTCGATCGCCTCCATCAGCTCCCAGACGCACTTGGTCTTCTCTTCGTCCTCCGGATTCTCCAAAGCCAGCAGTGCCGAACCTTGGACAAAAGGTATATCGTCGCCGGGAAACTCGTACTTGTCCAGCAGTTCGCGCAGTTCCATCTCGACGAGCTCGATCAGCTCATCGTCATCGACCATGTCGCATTTGTTCAGAAATACCACCATCGCCGGGACACCAACCTGGCGGGCCAGAAGGATATGCTCCCTGGTCTGCGGCATGGCGCCGTCGGTGGCGGCCACGACCAGGATCGCACCGTCCATCTGGGCGGCCCCGGTGATCATGTTCTTGATATAGTCGGCATGACCCGGACAGTCCACGTGGGCGTAATGGCGATTTGCGGTCTCGTACTCGACGTGCGCCGTGGCGATCGTAATTCCCCGCTCTTTCTCTTCCGGCGCCTTGTCGATCTCACCGAAATCGGTGAACTTGGCCTGACCTTTCAAAGACAGAACCCGTGTGATCGCCGCCGTTAAGGTCGTCTTGCCATGATCGATATGACCGATCGTCCCTACATTCACATGCGGCTTCGTCCGCTCAAATTTCTTCTTGGCCACGATGGTTCCTCCTCATATATGAGCAAAGATATTTATGGAGCCCACGACCGGGCTTGAACCGGTGAACCTCTTCCTTACCAAGGAAGT
>JARROL010000362.1:0-2886 GCA_037383965.1 Desulfobacterales bacterium
GCCGCACCATGTTTTGGCATTGACAATGCCATGACGATTCCCTATAAAATGAATCCTCTTCATGTCAGATATGCGCGCCCCTCCCTGAACACTGGAGAACAGGCCCGAAAATGGAGAGACGTGCAGAAACACCTGCGCCGTTTTGGTAATGCCCACCCAGGAGAAAAAATGGATTTCACACTGTCGCCCGAGCAGGAAATCTTGCGTGATTCGGTCCGAAGCTTTGCCGAAAAGGAACTCAAACCGGTAGCACGGGTGCTGGACGGCAAAGAGGAGTTCTCCTACGAGACGATGCAGAAAATGGCCGAATTGGGACTCTTCGGAATCTTCGTATCGGAGAAATACGGTGGTCAGGGAATGGATTACCTCTCTTATATCATCGCCACAGAAGAAATCGCCCGGGTCGACGGATCTCACGCGGCCACAGTGGCCGCCGAGAACTCTCTTGGCATCGGTCCTCTCTACTATTTCGGCAGTGAGGAACAGAAGCGTAAATATCTTCCCAAACTTTGCAGCGGAGAAACCCTCTGGGGATTCGGTCTGACCGAAGCCAATGCCGGATCGGATGCGGTGGCCTCGAAAACCTCTGCCGTGCTGGACGGCGACCAATGGGTTATCAACGGTAGTAAAATCTTTATCACCAATGCGTCAACTAAAATCAGTGCCGGTGTCACGGTCATGTGCCGTACCGGCACCCGGCCGGACGGCAAACCGGAGCTCTCCTGCATACTGGTCGAAACCGGCACGCCGGGCTACACCGCCAGGGAAATGCACGGCAAGATGATGTGGCGGTCTTCCAACACCAGCGAGCTCTATTTCGAAGACTGCCGGGTACCTGAAACGAACCTCCTCGGACCGCGCGGAGAAGGCTTCAAGCAAATGATGAAAACCCTGGACGGCGGCCGTCTGTCGATTGCCGCCATGGGTTTGGGCGGGGCCCAGGGATGTTTCGATATGGCCTTGACGTATAGCCGGCAGCGGGAGCAGTTCGGCATGCCGATCTCCAAATTCCAGGTCAACGCTTTCAAACTGGCCGACATGGCCGTCGAGATCGACGCCGCCCGCCTGATGCTCTACCGCGCCTGCTGGCTGCGGGACAACGACAAGAGGTTTTCCAGAGAAGCCGCTATGGCCAAGCTCTACTGCTCCGAGGTGATGTACCGCTGCGCCAACCATGCCGTCCAACTCCACGGCGGCTACGGTCTGATGCAAGAGTATGATGTCGAGCGGTTTTACCGGGACCAGAAACTCTTGGAAATCGGGGAAGGAACATCGGAGGTGCAGCGCCTTGTCATCGCACGCCACATCGGTGCGTTGTAAACTGAATCGATTTTCTTTAGGAGAGAACAATGGCAAATCAGCCCACAAAACCTTACATCAACGTCGATTTTTTCGAGGACTTGACCGGTGTGATTCCGGAGTCGCCCAAGGAAGGTGTCGAAGAGGTCGGCCGTCGCATCAAAACGCTGCGGGAAGAAAAAGGGTTGAGCCTCGATGAACTGTCCCATATGACCGGATTCGAGGTGGCAATGCTGGAGCGCATCGAAAAGGACGAGATTCAACCGCAGCTCGGCACGGTCATCAAGCTCTCCAAGGCTCTGGATGCCGCTTTCGGTCGAATCGTGTCGGGTGTGGGCGACCGTCTCTACTCGATCACGCGCAGAAATGAACGCAAGATCGTGTCACGCTCGACGTCGCATGAGGGCCGCCGCAAGGCATACACCTATATGAGCCTGGCGCCGGAGGTCAAGGGCCGTCACATGGAAGCCCTGTTCGTTCAGCTCGAGCAGGACCCGGAAGGAGAAATTTCCGTGCACGACGGGGAAGAGTTCATCTTCGTTCTGGACGGCACGGTCAAAATGAAGATCGGACAGGACGGCTTCGACCTGGAGCCCGGCGACAGCGTCTACTATCTGTCGACGACCCCGCATCACATCTCGGCCAAAACCGGTAAGGCCACGATACTGGCGGTACTGTATGAAGGTTGAGCCCGTTGGGCCCGTTGAGCCGGTTAGCCCGTTTAGCCGGTTTAGCCGGTTCAACGGGGAGGATGTCTTTTCGATAACAAGTTCTACCTTTTTCTACATGATGTCATAATCCAGATCTTCGAAGGCGCTCCCCAAGTCCGTTATCAGGTTAACGGGCTCAACCGGCTCAACCGGCTCAACCGAATCAGAGCGGCTGCTCGTAAGCCTGCGCATACCCGGTGAGCTCAACGTATCCCTTGCCCTTCACCGGTCGGCCGGCCACCTCACCGGTGATCGACACGCTGCCTTCCCAGTAGGTGACCGCGGTGCTGCCCGGCGTGCGCATCTCCTGATCGGCCAGGTTCGGCACGATCGCCAGGCTCAGTTCTGCGGAAGGCGCCGTCACCTGCCAGGCGGCCGGATAACGCCCCCCCGAACGCGGACTTTGCCAGTATTCCAGAACAGTCAGCTTGACGTCATCGGCCGACAAATGCCGGATCGTTTCATCGGCATTGACCAAGGTGCCGCTGGAGGCCGGATTCGGCCGTCCGTCCTCTTTGCGGAGCCTGTAGAGCATCAACTCCGTCCCGTTGTCCAGCTGAAGACTGAACCAGTCCCAGCCGACGATGCCGGGTTGAAGGGCGGCCGAGCTGAACTCGTGATCCATCCAGCTCAAGCCGCTCACCGCCAGTTCCCGACCGTGCAGTCTGATGGTGCCCTCGGTTTTCAAGCGGGTAAAAGAGTAGTAGCAGCTGGCCCGCTCCGCGGTGTCGCCCTTGCGGCTGTAACCCTGATCGCCGTGCAACACCGGTGATTTCAGCGACACCAGATCGAGATCGATGGCAAAGGCTTCCGTTGCCGCCTGGAGGCGCTGTCTGCGATGCCCGATGTCGATTTTCCAGCTTTTCAGAAAAACCGT
>JARROL010000363.1:0-2860 GCA_037383965.1 Desulfobacterales bacterium
GACACCTTGACCGCGCTGTCCGGGCAGTACATGTGGCAGTTGCCGCAGTCAAAACACAACCCGCAGCTGAAGCACCGGCCGGCTTCCTCGATGATGGCCTCCGGGTCGATGGCCGGATACACCTCCCGGAAATTCTTCAGCCGCATGTGGATCGATTCCGCTTCTTTTTCAAAGCGCCTTTGTTTGTCATAGTAGTACGTGTTCAGGTCCTTGGAAAATATCACCGGCGGCTGGGCCAGCTGGCTTTCCCGGTTCCCGTCGATGTAATCTTCGATGGCCGACGCCGCACGGGTGCCCTGGCCGACGGCCAACGACACCGTCTCCAGGCCGACAACCGCATCCCCGCCGGCAAAAACCCCGTCCATGCTGGTCATCAGATTCTCGTTGGTATGCATCCACTGGCCGTCCACGGTCTGAATGTCCAGACCGTCATAATCCACGGCCTGGCCCGTGGCCATGATCACCGTGTCCGCCGGAATGAACGATTCCGACCCGGCAATGGGCACCGGCCGGGCACGGCCGCTGGCATCGGGCTCTTTGAGCTCCATCTGCACGCACAGCAGCCCCACCACGCGGCCCTCGTCCGCAATGAGCTTTACCGGGTTGGTGTGATACCGAAACAGGATCCGCTCTTCCATGGCCTCGTCGATCTCGGCGGTGATGGCCGGCATCTCCACACGGGTCCGGCGGTACACCACGCTCACGTTCGCGCCCAGCCGCTTGGCCACTCGGGCGCAGTCCATGGCCGTGTTCCCGCCGCCGATGACCACCACGTCCTTGCCGATCTCCATCCACTTGCCGCTGTTGACCTGCTTGAGAAAATCCACGCCCGTATAGACGTTTTCCGCTAATTTGCCCGGAAGATCGATGGCCAACCCTTTCTGGGCCCCGGGCCCCAGAAAGACCGCATCGTATTCCCGGCTCAGCTGGTCCAGGGCCAGGTTCACCCCCACCTTGACATTGCACTCCAGCTCGATACCTAAGTTGAGTATCTTTTCGATTTCCTGCCGCAGGATGTAATTGGGCAGACGATACGGCGGAATCCCGTAGCGCATCATGCCCCCGGGCTCGGCCGCCGACTCAAAAATCTTGACATGAAACCCTCTTTTGGCCAGATGAAACGCGCACGAAAGCCCCGCAGGTCCGGAGCCCACCACCGCGATCTTCTCTTTCCGGCCCGACACCAGCTTCTTGTGCGCCAGGTTGTTCTTGAGCCCGAAATCCCCCACCGCACGCTCGGCGCTGTTGATGGCCAGCGGCTCGTCAAAATCCCGGCGGTTGCAGCCCCCTTCACACGGATGCGGACACACCCGGCCGCACGTCGACGGCAATGGATTGGTCCGCGTCAAAATGTGCCAGGCCGCTTCATAGTCTTTGCTGTCCGCCAGCACCCGCAAAAATCCCCGGATGTCGTTGCCCGCCGGGCAGCTGTGGGTGCACGGCGGCGTCTGCATGATGTTCACCGGCATCAGCGTCCTCCATGAACCGGTCTTGTACGGCACCACTTTATTCAAATCCAGGACTAATCCTATCGGTAGCTTTTCCATTATAAGTTAAACCTCTCTATATTTTCGTTGGCAATTTGTTGGATCTCGGCCACTTCCGGGGTCGGCACCCCTTTTTTGAACAGATGCTTGAACCGGCCCTGAAGTTTTAAATATTCTTCCACCGGCACCTTGACCGGGATCTTTTTCACGTTCATCACCTTGCCGTCTCTCATCTCGAACACCGGATACAATCCGGTGTCCTTGGCCAGACGGCAGATCTTGACGGTGAGCTCGCCGGCATGACCCCAGCCCAGCGGACACGGCGCCAGGATGTGAATGTACTTCGGGCCTTCGATGGAAAGAGCCGTCTTGACCTTTCGCTGAAGATCCCGAAAATCGTCCACCGTGGCCGTGGCCACATACGGGATCCCGTGATCCGCCGCGATCAGCGGCAGGTTCTTCTTCCGGGTCTTGTTGCCCATGGGCGTTGTGGTGGTCCTGGCACCAAAGGGCGTAAAACTGGACCGCTGAACCCCCGTGTTCATGTACGCTTCGTTGTCGTAGCACACGTACAATACGTTGTGGCCCCGCTCGAACATCCCGCTGATGCACTGAAACCCGATGTCCGCCGTGCTCCCGTCACCGCCCTGGGCGATGATGTTCACCGGCCCTTTGTTCAGCGCCTTGTAGGCCGCTTCCACCCCGGATGCCACCGCTGCCGCGTTCTCGAACAGACTGTGCAAAAACGGGATGCGCCAGGCCGGGTCCGGATACGGCGAGCTGAACACCTCCAGACACCCCGTGGCCACGCAGGCAATGGTATTTTCTCCGGAGGCATCGGCCACCAACCGCGCGGCCAGGGCCTGGCCGCAACCGCCGCAGGCCCGGTGACCGCTGGTAAACAAATCCTTTTTCTCGACCTTGTCCAGATCTTCAATATGTTGACTCATGATTATGCTTCCTTATCCGTTATGAGGTCTTTTTTTAATCCCAAAAATTCCAGCTCCACCGGCTCTTTCTCCACCTTTTCCACCATGTACCTAAGATCGTCCATGGGGATGTTCCGGCCCCCCAGGCCGGCAATGAAACTGGAAATGCTGCGCTCATGCTTTTCCGCCCGCGGAAACGACCACCGCACATCGCTGGCCAAAATCCCGCCCCGTCCCAAAGACACCGACTTTTCCAGCACCACGATGTTCATCTTGTCCTTTAAAGCATTGTACACCGCGTGCCGGGGAAACGGCCGGTACGAGCAGATCTGAAGCAGCCCCACCTTTTTGCCTTCTTCTTCCAGCTCGTCGATGAGATCCTTGATGGTCCCTACCACAGAGCCCATGGAGACGATGACCAGCTCTGCGTCCTCAAGCTTATAG
>JARROL010000364.1:0-4993 GCA_037383965.1 Desulfobacterales bacterium
GGTCGAACAGCATGACCGGCGTGCGACCGATGATCTGCCACCCGCCTGGGCTTGTAACCGGGTAAATGCCGGTCTGCCGTTGGGCGATCCCTACCGAGCCTTGTGGAACGCGGGTCCGGGGGGTTTCACGCCGAGGGGTGGCAATTTCGATCGGCACCTCCCCCATATACGGATAACCGGGTGTAAAACCGATCATGTAGACGTGGTAAGTAATTCCCGAATGATACCGGATGACATCGTCCGGTGTCATCCGATGGCGTTCGGCCAACCAAAGCAGGTCCGGCCCGAAATCTCCACCGTAGACGACCGGAATCCTGACGGTCTTAGGTTCGGGTATCCGGGAAGGATCGGCGGTTTCCATCAGCCGAAGGGTGCCGGCCTTGAGTCCGGCCAGTGACATTTTCAGGGGATCGAAAACGATCAGCAGCGCGGCGTAGCTGGGTATCAGCTCGACGACGCCACCGAGTTTGCGGTCGACCAGACTGCAATAGAGCATCCGTACGCGGTGGTTGACTTCACGGTTGATGTCACCCCCCAGTTCCACGAGCAGGGCACGGTCCCCCATGGCCCTAAATCTCGGTTGTTCAAATTCCATAATTACAGGAAGTTTTGCGGTGGGTTTATGTCGACCCCGGACGCAGTCAGGGTCTCCCTAATTTTCCTGACCAACTGAAGTGCCGCCGGATTGTCGCCGTGGACACAGATCGTGTCGGCATGCAGCGCAATGTCGGAGCCGTCGACACTGGTGACCTTGCCTTCGGTCGCCATTTTACGGACCCTCTGCGCCGCCTGGTCGTGATCCTTGATGACAGCACCGGGTATTTTTCGCGACACCAAGCTGCCGTCCGGGTTATAGGCCCGATCGGCGAAAAACTCGAAGGCGATCCGAATCCCGTGGCGCGCACCCATGGCCCGCAGGTCATCCCGGTCGGCACCGCCAAGAACAAACAGAACCAGGTCCTTATCCAGATCGGCCAGCGCGGCGGCAACAGTTTCCCAGATGGCCGGATTTCGAACCGCCATGTTGTAAAGCGCACCATGCGGTTTGACGTGCTGAAGCTTCACCCCTTCCGCAACTGCAAATGCCTGAATGGCGCCGATTTGATAGGTGACGTAATCCCTGATCTCTTCAGGAGACACCTCCATGGCCCGGCGGCCGAAACCCATCAGGTCCGGAAGCCCCGGGTGAGCCCCCACCGCCACCCCGTTGTTGCGGGCCAAGGCAACGGTTCGACGCAGCACCGTCGGGTCACCGGCGTGAAACCCACAGGCAATATTGGCGGAGCTGATCAGCGGAATGAGGTCTTCGTCGAGCCCGAGCTTGTAGTTTCCGAAACTTTCGCCGACATCCGAATTGAGATCGATTTGACGGGCTGACATGGTATCCTTCTCCTTTACTCAAAGTGAGCCGCATATTTTTATGGCACAAGTCAGGTAAAAATTCAAACCACAGATTATGCCGAGAAAATCTCGGTGAAAATGAGAATTCTTCAGATGGCACTGGGTAAAACTTTTTGCGTTGGCTCCATAAAAACAGGGGGCCGGGAAATCATCCCGGCCCCCTGTTCAAATCGGCGGTGTGCACCGCATTCTTTAGCGCTTCGAGAATTGGAAGCGTGCCCGTGCCCCGCGCTGACCGTATTTTTTACGTTCCTTGGCCCGCGGATCGCGTTTGACGAAACCCGCCCGCTTCAGGGTTTGGCGGAAATCAGGATCGATCTGAATCAGGGCCTTGGTGATTCCCAAGCGAATGGCGCCCGACTGACCGTTGACGCCGCCGCCAAGCACCCGCACCCTGACATCATACTTGCCGGAGGTGTTGGTGATAACGAAAGGCTGGAGCATTTCAGTTTTGGACGATTCGAGCTTGAAATAATCGTCGAGCGGACGATCGTTTATGATAACATCACCATTGCCGGGTTTCACCCATGTTCTGGCAATTGCCGTTTTTCGTCTTCCCGTCGCGTAGTAAATTGTCTCCTGAGCCATGAATGTCCCTCTTTTTGTAGACTTTAAGATACGATAAAAGTTTTGACTGTGTTATCAGTCGGGTCGTTGGCGCATGGCAATACTTCCGCCTCCCTCTGGCCTCGCCAAAATCTTTATCTTAAAGCCTCTTTATTGGTTGAAGGCCTTGGGGCGTGATACACCACGCGCAAATCAAAAGTCGGTTAGAGCGTCCACACGTCGGGTTTCTGGGCCTCGTGCGGGTGCTCACTGCCGGTGTAGACCTTAAGCTTTTTGAAGAGCTTTCGTCCGAGCTTGTTCTTGGGCAACATCCCCTTAACCGCAAGACGCAAGAGATCTTCAGGCCTTTTTTCGAGAAGTTTCTTGGCGGTGATCTCCTTAAGCCCACCGATGTATCCACTGTGGCGATAGTAGGTCTTCTGGTCCCATTTCCGCCCCGAAAGCGTCACCTTGTCGGCATTGACGACAATCACGCAGTCGCCTGTATCCGCATGCGGGGTGTAGATCGGTTTATGTTTTCCCCTGATCCGGGCCGCCACTTGTGAAGCCAACCTGCCCAAAACCGCGCCTTGCGCGTCTATCACCCACCATTTACCTTCGTTGTCTGAATTTTTTGCACTGACGGTATATTTTTTCACGGTACCTCGCTCCTGTCTTAAAGAATCGCAGTTTTTAATAAATATTTTTACAGGTGTCAAGCTTATTTTAAGTTATTCTGGCCATGCATCATTGTGCCGACCGGACCGGCCTGCATTGAGAGATTGCACCCGACAGGGTTGCAACGTATCCATCATGTAAAATAATAGTGGACAAGCCTTCAGCCGTCATGTTAGACGATAGTGTTTAGAAAATCGAAGGAAAGGAGGTGGCGAAAGGGCAAATAATGTGGGTCTCACAGCGATTCTCTCTGATTACAAAAAAGCCACCGGTCGCCTGAAACAAGCGGTCGGTGGCTTTTTTAACCGGTAAAATCGGCGCTACTCGGGCAGCGATTTGAAATATTTCAAAAATTCCGAATCAGTCGACAGCACGAGCGAATTTTTTTCGTCCAGTGATTCGCGGTAAATTTCGAGCGTACGGACGAATGAATAGAACTCCGGATCCACTCCGTAAGCTTCGGCGTAAAGCTTTGTAGACTCGGCATCGGCTTTCCCTTTTATTTCCTGGGCTTTTCGATAGGCTTCCGAGGTAATCAGCTTCAGCTCGCGCTCCTTGTCACCCCGTATTTTCTGGGCCTCACCCTTTCCCTCAGACCTGAATTTTTCAGCAATCTGTTTCCGCTCCGCTATCATGCGGTCGTATACGGACTGCCGCACTTCTTCGACATAATTGATCCGCTTGATTTTGACGTCGACCAGTTCGATGCCGAACTTTTCCAACTTTGGCTGCGACTGTTTCAGAATACCCTCAGTGATGGCCTGCCGACCGACGGTGACGGCCATTGACGGCCGTCGCTGCGTCTGTTCATCTTCACGACCGAACTCGTAAGTGTCCAATTCGCGGTTGCTGTTGCGAACCACTTCGATGAGCCGGTTGGACGTGATGAAATTGCGCACCGCAGGGTCGATGATGTCATTGAGGCGGCCAATGGCGTTGAATGGATTGTTGACGGTCTGAAAAAACTTCACCGGATCGACGATCTTCCATCGAGCAAAAGCATCCACCCATATGAAGGTTTTGTCCAGCGTCGGAATTTGCCCGGGATCGCCATCCCAACTGAGTAAAATCTTTGGAAAATAGTTCGCATTCTGTATGAAGGGCACTTTGAACTTCAGACCAGGAGATGTCACCGGGGAGCCGATAATCCGGCCGAATTGCGTCACCACCACCTGTTCGGTTTCGTTTACGATGTAAGCCGCCTGGTAGACGACAACGGCGACAACCAGCAGCACAATAATTATGATTGGACCTTTGAATTTCATTGGGCAGTCCCGTTCTGTTTTTGCTTGCCGAGATTGAGGAGGGGCAGCAGGTTCTTCTGGTCGGAATCGACGATCCACTTGTCCCCCAGTTTCGGGAAGACATCGTTCAGCGCTTCGAGGTAGAGCCGACGCCTGGTGACATCCTTGGCTCTGGCATACTCTTTGTAAAAAGCCGTAAACCGTGAAGCATCACCCTTTGCACGGTTGACACGGTCCAACGCATACCCCTCGGCGACTCTTATAGTACGCTCCGCCTCACCTCGGGCGGTCGGTATGGCCTTGTTGTAGTCTTCGCGGGCCTGGTAAATCATCTGCTCTTTTTCCTGGGTCGCCTGGTTAACCTCGTTGAAAGACGGCTGCACCGGCCCCGGAACGTTCGTCCGCTTCATTTCGATCGTGACGATGTGGAGACCGGATTCGGCCAAATCCATTTCCTTCTGCAGGTAGTCTTTGGCCTCGATGGCGATTTCTCCGCGCTTGTTGATAACCTCGTTGATGCTCCGATCACCTACGACCAAACGCATCGTGGCCTCGGACATGTCCACCAGCAACCGCCGAACATCGCGCACTTTAAACAAATAATTATACGGATCCTTGACGCGATACTGGACAATCCAGGGAACCACCGCCACATTCAGATCGCCGGTTAGCATCAGCGCCACAGTTTCATTCTCGCTGGTCCCCAACCGCGAGCGGGCTGTGCTACCACCGGAGCTGAATCCGAACTCTTCGGTGCGTATGCCCTTCACATTGACCTTGGTGACCCGCTCGATTCCGAGCGGCAATTTGAAGTTCAGCCCCGGTTGAGCAGACCTCACGTATCGCCCGAAGAGTTGGACAACCCCGACTTCATCCTGTTTCACGGTAAAGATCGACGACCAGACGGCCACAAGAACCAACAGAATGACAATCAGAATCGGGCCACCCGGAAATTTAATGTTTTTGACCCTTTGGACGAATTCATCCACGTTTGGCGGCACACCGCCACCCATCTTCTGCTGCTGTTCCTTTAACTTTTCCCAATCCCAACTCATTTTTTGTCCTGTCAAAATGCCTTCCGAATCGACAGTAGATGCCGACCCAAAAGCGCGGTCGAGTATAAA
>JARROL010000365.1:0-5534 GCA_037383965.1 Desulfobacterales bacterium
TGTTGATTTCTCCAATCGTCGGGTAAGGGTGCACCGCCGCTGCCAGGGTGGACAGCTTCACTTTCCCATTGAGGATCGCCACCCATTCGCCGAGCAAATCCCCGGCGTTTGGCCCGAAGATCTGGACACCGATCGGCTTTTCTTTGTCATCGAGAATCATTTTGATTTTCCCGATCTGTTCACCTTCTGCCAGGCTGCGATCGTTGTCCTTGAATTCCTCGGTCCACAACGAGTAGTCGATACCGGCTTTTTGGGCCATTGTTTCGTTCATCCCTATACTGCCCAGCGGTGGATCGGTATAGGTGCACCAAGGCATATAAGCGTAGTCGGCCTTGCGCGGTAGGTGAAAAACAGCATTGCTGACGACGATGCCGCCTTCATATCCGGCCGCATGAGTGTACTGATAGCCGCCGGCAACATCTCCGGCGGCATAGATGTGCTTCTGGGTTGTCCTCAGGCGAGGGTCGACCTTGATACCGCGCCGGTCGTGTTCGACACCGATTTTTTCGAGGCCGAGTCCGCTCGTGTTGGCCCCGCGTCCCATGGCGATGAAGACCCTCTCGGCTTCTAGATCGAGACGTTGACCGTCAAGCGTCTTTATGGCGACTCTTTTACGGTGGCCGAGATCCGCGACGGATTCGATTGCCGCTTCCAGATAAAAGACGACCCCTTCAGCAGCCATCACGCCTTTGACCGCGTCGGCCATGTCCCGGTCTTCTTTTCCCAGGATCTGATTCGCACGGTCGACGATCGTCACCCGTGTGCCGAGGCGCTTGAACGCTTGTCCCATTTCGACCCCGATCGGCCCCGCGCCCAAAATAATCATGGAAGCCGGCAGGCGATCGAGATAGAAAATGTCACGGTGTGAGAGGTGCGGCGTCTCGGCCAGACCGGGAATCGGCGGGACAACGGCCGAGGACCCGGTGGCAATGACCCAATTTTTGGCCGCAAACGTTTGGCCGTTCAGCCGAAGACTGTGCTCGTCGATGAAGTGCGGCTCTCCAAAGACCACCTTGGCGCCGAGCTTGCAGAATCGTTGTTCGGAGTCATGCTGTTGGATAGTGTCGATCACCGACTTGATCCTCTCGGCGATCTGGCGAAAGTCTACCGGCGGCAGGTCCACAAGCGGCAGCCCGAAACGATCCACGGTCTTCATCTGATGGTAGACATGGGCACTCTTGATCAGTGTTTTGCTCGGAACGCAGCCGTAGTGCAGGCAGTCACCTCCCAGTGCCTTATCCTTTTCGATCAAAAGGGTCTTCGCACCGAGTTGAGCGGCACCGGCCGTAACGGTCAAGCCGGCCGCCCCGCCGCCAATGACCCCGATGTCGAAATCAAAAGTCGCCATTTCGGACTCCTTACATCTTGCCTTTCCACGGCACCAGTTTATGCTCAAGATAGCGCATCAACAGGTCGCTGGAAAGGGCGACCAGACCGATAATCACAATTCCCATCACGACCACATCGGTCATTAAAAACTCAGAGGCATTCAGAATCATGTAGCCCAAACCCGCCGCCGCGGCTACCATTTCCGCCGCCACCAGGGTGGTCCACCCGAATCCGATGCCGATGCGCATGCCGGTTAAAATCTCAGGCAGAGCGGCTCTGAAAACCACGTGCCGGAGGACCTGTGACCGTGTGGCCCCCAGCGAGTAAGCCACGTGAACCTGTTCGATCGATACGGATCGAACCCCGGCCCGCGTGCTCAGGGCCATCGGGGCAAAACATGCCAGATATATTAAAATGACCTTGGAGACCTCTCCGATGCCGAACCAGATAATGACCAGCGGCAGGTAGGCCAGCGGTGGGATTGGCCGGTAGAATTCTATCGGCGGATCGAAAATACCTCTAAAAATGCGGCTCATTCCCATGGCCAGTCCGATCGGGACCGCGGTCAGGCAGGCAATGACAAACGCCAGAAACACCCTGTACACACTAATCCAGGTGTGCTGCCAGAGTGAGGCGCCCCCGAAGCCGGCTGTGCCGACCTCGACCGCCCGATTCCAGACGGCTCCGGGCGAAGGCAAAAAAAGCGGATCCACAAACTTCTGGCGGGTGACCAGCCACCATAAAATCATTAGGCTGCAGGCCGTTCCGACACTGATGGCCAGGCTGCGGCCTCTTCCGGGAGCGCCGTAAACCTCCGTTACCGGGACCCTGACGCTTTGTAATTTTCGCATTAACAACGATATCGATGCCGTTGGCTGCATTATCGACCCTTTTTGCTATAGACTTCCAAATAGTGATTTTGTAACCGACAAGGGTGCAACGTCCGATGCGCTTCGAACCACCTAACTGTTGACGTTTACAGGGTGCCGCCGGTGCAAGGCGTCGGGCGCGCAGATGTACTTTTTTTGTACTTCAAGTGCCCGACACAAAGCAGATGCGGTACGCGCTGTGAACGCTTACATGATTTTGGCACGGCAGAGCGAGGAAGTCGTATAAGTCATCCATCGATCGGCGGTAACGCAGTCCAAAATCTTTATATGAGAGCCTATGGTGCTCGATCCTGATTCCGGACGATAGCAAACACTTTTTCACGCATGGCGATGTAGTCCGGCTGGGATTTAATCGTCCGAGAATTGCGGCCCTGGAGGTATTGGCGTGAAAAATCGAGCTCGAGAGAATGGATGACCCGGCCGGGCCGCGGCGACATGACCACCAATCTCGTCGCCAGAAAAAGGGCCTCTTCGACGCTATGGGTGATCATTCAAGATCAGCTCCTGCATGGTGTCGCGTGTGAGCGCATCCAGGGCGCCGAAAGGCTCGTCCATCAAAAGGATGTGCGGGTCGCTGGTAAGCACCCGGGCGATGCCCAGTCGTTGCTGCATTCCGCCGGAAAGCTTGTAAACCGGGTAGTGGCGAAAGTCATCCAACCCGACCAATGATAAAAACCTGCGTGCCGCCGTTTCGCGTTCTTTTCGGGGAACAGCCTGAAGTCTGAGCCCGAACTCGGCGTTTTCAAGAACGTTCAACCAGGGCAGCAGGGCGTGCTTCTGGAAAACCACCCCCCGATCCTTGTTTGGTCGCCGCACCTTCCTTCCGTCGAGCACTATTTGCCCGCCAGTGGGTGGAATGAAACCGGCCAGCAGGTTCAGTAGTGTCGTCTTGCCGCACCCCGAAGGTCCCAGCACAACGACGAACTCCCACCCTTCCACGGCCAGATCGACGTCTTCGAGGACCAAAACATCTTCACCGGCTCTACGGCCGGGATATGCAAGCGAAACATTTCGGATTTCCAGTTTGGCCAAAGATTCCTCGATCGACTTTCATTGCAGGCCCTTCAGACAGTTTCACATCGACAACCGGTCCGGTGCTGGAAGTGGGTGCAATCAGTAAAGCAGGAAGACCGCGGCCAGCCGGGTGTAGATTTAACGAAAAGCCGGTGAGCGGTCACCGGTCCTTGATAGCCGATTGAACCCATCGGGCGTTTACATACATACTGTAGTCGGGGAGCACCGCAGGAATCTTCTTTTCGGTCTTCAAGAACTCGGCGGTCGCTTTCAGGGCCCGGGCAGCGCCGCCGTCCTTGCCGCATCCCAGCCATTCACAGGAAACTTGCTGTGCCGGAGTTGGAAATATGTAACTCGCCAAGACCGCCGGTACGTCCTTCGGTTCGCCACCGACGAGACTGACGATCGACTGCACCTGAGGGGAGTCCGGTGTCCAGGCATCGGGATTGTCGCGATACACGGCATCGGTTTGCGCCAGGATCTGGACGAACTGCCGCATGAATTCCGGATGGTTCCGTGCGAATTCGCGCTCGACGACCAGTCCGTCGAAGGTAGGTTTGCCCCAGCGTCCAAGCTCGCCCGAGGTGATCAGGACTTTGCCGCTCTTTTTGATGGTCGACAGGGCCGGGTCCCAGACAAAGGCGGCGTCGATATCGCCGCGCCGCCAGGCAGCGGCAATCGCATTGGGTGGCAAGTTCAAGAGGGTCACCTTCTTCGGGTCGATGCCAAACTGCTCCAATGCAAAGAGGAGGTGGAAATGGGTCGTCGACACGAAGGGGGTCGCCAATTTTTTCCCGATGAGATCCTGCGGTGCGACGATTCCCGACCCGTCGCGCACCACCAAGGCTTCGGCGGCGGCGATGCCCTCCGCGATCCAGAACAGTTCTACGTTGAGACCATTTGACATGGCCGTCGCCACACCCGTTGACCCCAACAGGCCGATCTGAACGTCGCCGGATGTAATGGCCGGCAACAATTTGCCCGGAGAGTCGAATTTGCGCCAGTTGATTTTATATCCGGTGGCCTTCTCGAAGTCGCCCCTCGCAATCGCGACCTTCCAGGGATTGAATATGAGCTGGTAGCCAATGGTCACCTCACCCGATTCGGCCCAAACCGCCGGCGCGGCAAGAGCCGTGAACATGACGACACAAAGACATAAGCCAATGACTTTTTTCACGGCCCCTCCCATTACGACTGGCTTGCCGTTCACGACAAAGGGGCAGCTTCTCCTCCCCTAAGAGGTTCATACCACAGGCACGGGTTAAGTCAAGAAACGGGTGGAGGCGTCGCAGATGCATCCCGCAGACCGATGTTAAGATACAAGAGCGTCCGATGCCGACCGGTGGGTTGAGCGTCTGGGACCATCTAGCGAGGTCACGTTGACTTGATGCTTTTCAGCGTTAGTATAAAGAAAATTGTTTTAAAGGCCCTTATAACTGAACCCAATCAGAAAGAAAGAGAGGCTGACATGAACGAACGTGCCGGAATGATTACAATGCGAGGCAACCCCTTGACCTTGATCGGTCAGGAAATTAAACCAGGAAACCCGGCGCCGGATTTCGAGTCGCTGGACAGTGAGTTGAAGCCCGTGCGGTTGTCGTCTTTTCGGAGCAAAGTGGTCATCATTTCTGCCGTACCCTCCCTCGACACCCCGGTCTGCGACATGGAAACCCGGCGCTTCAACAGTGAAGCAGCAAAGTTGAGTGACGATATCGTCATACTGACCATCAGCATGGACCTGCCGTTCGCCCAAAAGCGATGGTGTGGTGCGGCGGGTGTCGACAAGGTCGTGACGCTTTCCGATCACCGTGAAGCCGAATTCGGTAAGGCTTATGGCGTACTGATCAAGGAACTGCGCCTTTTGGCCCGGGCCGTATTCGTGGTCGACGCCGAGGGAGTCGTTCGGTATGTCCAGCTTGTGAAGGAGGTCGCCGAAGAACCTGACTACGACGCCGTCGTTTCCGCAGCCAAAAAGCTGGTTTAGTGCTCTCCGGCCTTGCGTGTGGTTCACAGGCTTTAAGCTCGCGGAAAGAAATATCCGTTCATTTTGATTGACTTGTGAACTGTCTCTCGCATCGCTACTGCGATCACTGTCCCAAAAATGCAACGGTTCGATCACCGTCGACGAGCCGGTTGGTATCTGCCTGACCGGTTATTGGTGGCCGCAAATATACACGACGATCCGACAATACGGACGGTAAGGGTCAGACAGGTAGGTGCCGTTGAATTGACCTGAGGCGACCAATTCAACGACGCGGTTTCTTTATTCGGGGAACGTCAGTGTGACCTGCTCCCCGCCTT
>JARROL010000366.1:0-2817 GCA_037383965.1 Desulfobacterales bacterium
GTTGATTATTGGTTACAATTTGGTGACAGACGAAAAAACCGGAGAGAAGGCAAGCGATTTAACTGTTTGATATTATTGGTGCCCCCGGCAAGAATCGAACTTGCGGCACATGGATTAGGAATCCATTGCTCTATCCACTGAGCTACGGGGGCCAATCTGATCAATTCAAACCGTTGCGTGAATGTTCTTTCTGGTTATCGATGAGTTTATGCCCGATATTTCAAAATAAGCCGGTTGACGATTTGCGGCCGCTTGTAAATCCTTTTCGTCTACAATGGCGTAACGGTCGAATACCGGCCTTGTTTTACGGCCGCTTAGATTCATAACGACCGGCACCGGTATCCCGGCTCTTTCCCGATTTCCTAGCGTACTGCCCCTGAAATAGCTGAAATACCATACCCCAATCCTGGCATCTTTTCAAGCCTGTTTCCAGGCCTTGTCAAACCTTTTAATCCGGTCCGTGCCTGGGCGGTTAGTGAACACATAGGGAAACAATGATGCTTGGTTAATCTATCCCGTATACATTATGCCCGGCAAACATAATTTAAAGTGTATGAGAAACTCAGAGACTCCGGCATTGAAGCAGGCAGCCGTCTTCAGGGGATTTCGGCGGTGCGGTAAAAAGTCAGCTCCCATAGCCCCTGGTGGGGATCATGCCGGATGATATAGAGATCGCCGTTATCGCCTTCGAGCTTGAAGTAACGGTGGTCCGGGGAAAGCCAGCGGTCGAGCACCGCCTTAACCGCCACCGCATGGGTTTTGAACCGGATTCGCCGGGGGGTTTCCTCGCCGCGATAACCCGCGTAGCAATCGACATCGATAGGAATCATGGATAGGTTTCTGTTTGCTCCTTTGCCGTTTTGGCCACAGTCGATGATCGTATAACGAGCGCACAGATTAGTGCGACGCTGTACGCTGCCGCCGCGCCGATGACGATGGCGGCGATGCCCCGGCTCAAGGCCAGCTGGGCCGCGGCGATCGATGCCAGCACCGATGCACAGCCGTTGGCCGTCCAGGCATAGGCCCGGGATGACGGTGTTTTCAGCAGATGGCGCATGGCGAGCGGGAAGGGGAGTCCGGTCAGCAGACCCGGAACCGCCAGCCACGCCAGGCCGATCACAAAGTGCATCGCGACTGGATAAGGGAGAATTGTTCGCGTCAACCACGCAGTGGCCGGCGCCGACAATGCGAGTAGAGTGACCAGCAGGACCAAACTGACGACGAGGAACCTGTCGGTCAAGCGCTGGGAGAAAAAACCGCCCACTCCCGAGAAGACCAGCATACCGGAAAGCACCACCGTAAAGCTGACGACCGGATCCCCGTAGAGCAACACAAACTGCTTGATAAAGTACAGCTCGACGAACATGAACCCGATCCCCACTGATAGAAAGTAGGTCATTTCGGCTGCGCCGGGCCGCGCGCCGGCTTTGCGAAGCGTCACGAAAGGCAGGGCCAACAGCGCCAGTGACAAGAGGCCGGCTTCGAGAAAAATAACGGCCACCACGATTTCTCCCGACAACAGCAGGGTGTACATGCGGCTGCCGGTTGCGCGGTACGTCTCTTTCAACCGTTGCCATTTCAAGAAACGGTTGGGAAACGGGCGGTTGTCGGTTTGCGGCCTGATGTCCATGAAATAGTCGTCAAAGAAGATTTTTTCGCGATTTTCGCGATAGGCTTCGGACCGTTGCTTGACGGCTAGACTGTGGTAGGGTGCGTCAAAGACGTAAAACCGGTTGGACCATTCGGGCCGCAGGTCATGGCGGTAGACCCAGTCGAAATTCAGATCTTCGGCGAATCGGATCAATTCTTCTTCGGCATGCAGGGGCCGCCGCGACACCAGCATCACGTACGTGTCCCAGTTTCGCAGCACGACCAGATGAGTTTCAGGCTGCGCTATCCCGCTCTTTACCAAAGCCTCGGCGGCTGTCGACCACAGCCGCAACAGGTCGGAAGGGGGCAGCAGCAGCCGGCGCGAGATGATGATCACGCCGTTATCGCTCAGGTGGTCGAGGTAGGCGCTCAGCGCATCGATCGTGAGGAGATACTCCTGGCTGAGCGCGGCGGAACCGGGCAGGGAGGCACCCCAGGTTTCGACCTGAATGACATCGTAGCTGTCGGTGGTTCGGCTCAGGAAGTGGCGCGGCGTTTGACTGACGACCGGTATCCGGTAATGTGCGGCCGTGATCCGGGCCTGTTCCGGGTGGGAATCGACGAGGGTGATCCGCCGTGAGCCGGCGGCCGTCGCGCAAGCCATGCCCAAGCCGCCGCCATTCTGGATTACCAGAACATTCTCCGGAACGGAGACCAGACGATAACCGGCACAGGGCAGGGTGAAAGCGGCGAATTCCGCACTGCGCGGCGTCAGATCCTCGTAGAGCACCAGCTGATGGTCACCGTCCCGATACACCGCGGTTTGTGGCGGCAGCTCGCCGCCGAATTTCAGACTCAGACCCGGTGCAAAACGCATGTATGGACTCGACACGGCTGTCGTGAGACCATTGATGCTGTTGCGGACTTCCGTGATCCGGCTGTCCGGCAGTTGCAGGATCTGGGCTTGGGCTTTGTAAGGCGACGGGTGGACCGACACGGCCTGCGGTGCGGCCGTTATGAGCAGGGCCGCGGTTCCGGTGATGACGACCGCTGCCGCCAGAAGGCGCCCCGTCGTGCCTCGAAATATGGCGCGGACCGAGCTTGGCGGCCGTACCGCGGCTCGGAGAAGCGGAAAAAGGGTCAGCAGGGGAACGAGCGCCGCGACGACAATGAGCCGGCCTTCGTCGACAAACGGCAGCAGAGCGGCGGGCAGCACGGCGCCGCAGG
>JARROL010000367.1:0-2812 GCA_037383965.1 Desulfobacterales bacterium
ATATTACGCATGGCTCGGGCGGCGGCGCCGATGTTTTCGGGATAGCGGGGCCGGTTGAGGACGATGGTGACTTGGTCCAGTTCAACGCCTTTTCGCATCAGCTGACGATCTCGAGCCGGTTGAAGAAGTAGCCGATCTCAAAAGCGGCGGTATCGGGCGCGTCCGAACCGTGCACCACATTTTTTTCAATGTCGGTGGCGAACTCACGCCGGATGGTCCCTTCGGCCGCTTCCTTGTAGTTGGTGGCCCCCATCAATTCGCGGTAGCGGGCGATGGCATTCTCGCCCTCTAGGACCATAACCACGCACGGCCCGGAAGACATGAAGTCGGTGAGGCTGTCGAAAAAAGGGCGCTCCCGGTGCACAGCGTAAAACCCGCAGGCCTGAGCCTTGTTCATTTGAATCATTTTCATGGCAACGATCTTGAGCGTGTTTTTCTCGAGCCGGCGGACAACTTCACCGATTACCCCACGCGCCACGCCGTCCGGTTTAACAATCGAAAGAGTTCTTTCCATCGTGTTCATCCTTTTCATCGAGAGGCCGCCATACTGCCGGGTTGCCGGGTCATGTTAACGGCAAGCGGGATTCTGATGGCCCTGTTTGACAATAATTTCCAGTCGGGCCGAACAAGCCCTCAGGCAGGTGGTGGCGCGAAGAGCGCCGAGCACGCTTGATTTCAGGCCCAAATATCAAATGGCCGACGGCAAGTCAATACGGGCCGCGACGCTCCATGATTTCTCGGTGAATCTGGACTTGGAGCCGGGTGACCGATTCGTGACGGAAATAGAATCAGCACGCAAATAGAAATTTGAAACGTGAAACTTGAAACTCGGAACTCTGAACGCGTTACCAGCGGTGGTTCCTGTGAGTCATCTTATCTCATTGGGACGGTCTTGAAATAAAATCGATGATACCCTTCAACTGGCAAAACCGGCTAAACGGGCTCAACCGACTCAACCGACCCAACCGACTCAACTGGCGCAACCGCTCAAACACGAAAATAGAATTTTCATGAACCGTGGAGGACGCCTCAAACAACCATGAACCTTTAAGGTGGTCAACTGGGTGAGCGCCTTTTTAGAGAGTTGACAAAAAAAGAGCCAAAATTTATCATTTTATGTATTGTCGTTTCAGCACCTAAGTTACCTTCAGAGGAGGGAGCCGCATGCCGATTTACGAGTTTTACTGCGATAGCTGCAACACGATTTTTAACTTCTTTTCCAGGACCGTCAACACCACAAAGAAGCCCAAGTGCCCAAAATGCAACAAAAGGGAACTTCAACGCCGAATGTCCGCCTTTGCTATCGCCGGCAAGGCCAAAGAGGAGGATGGCCTGGACGACCTGCCGTTCGACGAAAGCAAAATGGAGCAGGCGATGGGCATGCTGGCCGGCGAGGCTGAAAAAATAAACGAGGACGATCCGCGCCAGGCCGCCAACCTCATGCGCAAGCTGACCGACATGACGGGCATGAAACTCGGTGACGGGATGCAGGAAGCGCTGAGCCGAATGGAACGGGGGGAAGACCCGGATAAGATCGAGGCTGAAATGGGTGATCTGCTCGAAGGCGAAGACCCGTTTTTGATGCCGGCTAAAAAATCGATCGGCGGTCTCTCGGCGACATCACAACCGGCCAGGGATGAAAAACTGTATGACCTGTGACAATATGACGAAATGACGAGAAAGCCAATGACCACCATCGTTCGGGACAAAATCGACATCCGGCGCGGCGACATCACGCGGTTTGCCGTCGATGCCATCGTCAATGCCGCCAATACGTCACTGTTAGGCGGCGGTGGTGTCGACGGTGCCATCCACCGGGCTGCCGGACCACAGCTTCTGGCGGAATGCCGCACCATTGGAGGGTGTCCGACCGGTGAAGCCCGCATTACCGGAGGCTACAATTTACCGGCTCGCTTCGTGATCCACACGGTCGGTCCGGTTTATTACAGTACGACACCGGAAAAAGCCGCAAAACTGCTGAGGCGCTGCTACGAGAACAGCCTCGCTCTGGCGGCACAGAATGGTGTCGAACAGATCGCTTTTCCCGCGATCAGCTGCGGTGTCTACGGGTACCCGATCGATAAAGCCTGCCGGGTTGCGATCGACGCCGCCATCCGTTTTCTTGAAACCGAATCAGTCGTTAATAAAGTCATATTCGTTCTTTTTTCAGAAGGAGACCGCACGGTGTACGCCGATTATCTGGCGCGCCTCGGAAATTTTTCGGATTGACAAATACGAGCGGTATAATTAAGTTAGCGACGCTGATAAATTAAACGAAATGCGATTGCGCAGTTCGGTTTGATACGTGAGGAGGATATAAAATGGTTGAGGTTACAGCAGCAGCAACGCGGCAGATCAGCGAATATTTCAAGGGCCGAGAGGTTTCACCGATCCGGATTTTTTTAAATGAGGGCGGGTGAGGTGGACCTTCGTTGGCGATGGCTCTGGATGAGCCGAAAGAAACCGATGAGGTCAAGGCAGTCGACGGGTTTACCTATGTCATCGACAAAGAATTTCTTAAACAAGCCCAGCCCGTAAAAGTCGATTTCATCGATTACGGCTTCAGGCTGACCAGCAGCATCAAAATCGACTCTGGCTGCGGCGGCTGCGGCTCCGGCGGTTCTTGCGAGGTCTGATTTTTAAAGCACTCATGGGGCAACATCTCGATGTGTTGCCCCTTTTCTATTTTCTGCTCGGTCGCAACTCCACTTCTCACCGATTAGCCTTGCCCACCGTCGGCGGATAAGGATTCATGATAAAATAAAGAGATGATTCTGGGCGTTGGAACGCCAGGCCGTAGATGCTTTTTCGG
>JARROL010000368.1:0-5283 GCA_037383965.1 Desulfobacterales bacterium
GATATCCACAACATATCGCTTCCGAAGGAACTCCCGGTGAGTTTGCCGTCTTCTTTGGTGCGTCGGCGTCCCGACATACAGGCGGCCGAAGCGTTGTTGCATGCGGCCAGCGCCCAGGTGGGGGTGGCGACCGCCAACCTCTATCCCCGCATCACCCTTACGGGCAGCTACGGATCGGAAACCAACAAGATCGGTGATCTTTTCAACAGCGACACGGTCGTCTGGAATTTTGGCGGCGGGCTGCTGCAGCCACTTTTCCATGGCGGTGAGCTGAAAGCCAAACGACGGGCGGCCGTTGCCGCCTATGATCAGGCCCTGGCGCTTTACCGCCAGACGGTATTGCAGGCATTTCTCAATGTTGCCGATACGTTGAGAGCCCTGGAGTCGGATGCCCGCACGCTCAAGGCACAATTCGAAGCTGAAACGGCGGCCAAGGATACACTGGCGTTAACCCAAAAGCAGTTTCAATTCGGCGCCGTGAGCTACCTTTCGCTGCTCGATGCCCAGCGCCAGTACCAGCAGGTGCGCATCAGTCTGATTCAGGCGCAGGCTGCCCGATTTGCGGATACGGCTGCGCTGTTTCAGGCCGTCGGCACCGGAGAGTGGCATACGGCTTCGGCTTCAGAACACAAAACCGCAAAAACAAAACATTGATTGCTTTTGCATCAGAACGAGACCTTGGTCTCACAACTCAAAATTGAAAACGGAGGCCCAATGTTCAAACGGAGGTTTATTATGCTGGTATGTGCCGGTCTGCTGTTCGGCGGCATTTTCGGTTACAAGGCATTAGTATCTCATCAGATGGCAAAGGCCATGGCCTCTCAACAGGCTCCGGCGGTAACCGTATCCACAACCACGGCCCGGATGCTGCCCTGGCAACCGCAGCTTAAAGCGGTCGGTACGGTAAGGGCAATGCGCGGTGTGGACGTGACCACCGAAATTGCCGGTCTTGTGCGATCCATCTATTTTAAATCCGGTGACGATGTGCGTAAAGGCCAGGTGCTGGTTCAGCTCAATGCCGATGCAGACAGGGCTTTGCTCCATTCGCTGGAAGCAGAGGCCGAATTGGCGAAAACCACTTATGCGCGCGACAAACAACAGTTCAATGTCAAGGCCATCAGTCAGGCGACCCTGGATGTCTCGCAGGCTGATCTCAAAAGCAAAAAAGCCCGGGTGGATCAGCAGGCGGCTGTTGTCGACAAGAAGACCATTCGAGCACCCTTTAGCGGTCGTGTGGGCATCAGCACCGTCAATCCCGGTCAATACCTGAACCCGGGAGACCGCATTGTTACGCTCCAATCTTTCGAATGGTCTTCTTGTCGACAACGGCCGCCTGCTGATCCACCTGAGCCTTTTTGCTTTTGAGATCCGCCTGCGAGACATCCAAGGTTGCCTGACTGATGGTCGTGAAGTCCGGGCAGGGACCGCAAGGAAAGCCTGAATGGGTTGCCAAACAGACCTTTGTAACCATTGGCAGTTTACGGGGGGATCAGGTCGCCGTTCTCAAGGGCATTAAAGCGGGCGACACGGTCGTCACCGGCGGTCAACTCAAACTCAAAAGCGGCAGTCATGTGGTCATCAACAACAATATTCAACCCAGCAACGAGGCCGCTCCCGAGCCCACGGATCAATAACATGCAACACTCCCGTACCCGATTCACCGACATCTTTATTCAGCGGCCGGTGCTGGCCACGGTCGTCAGCCTCTTCATCCTCGTTTTGGGATTGCGCTCCTTGGGACTGTTGCGAGTCCGCGAGTATCCGGAGACCCAGAATGCCGTGGTCACCGTCTCGACGGTATACACAGGGGCCGACCCGGCCCTGGTATCCGGCTTTATCACGACCCCTTTGGAAAATTCCATTGCCCAGGCCAACGGTATCGACTATCTCGATTCGACCAGCACCCAGGGATTGAGCACGATTAAAGCCAATCTGAGACTGAACTATGATTCCAACAAAGCGCTGACCGAAATCAATACCAAGGTCAATGCCGTTATCAATCAACTGCCCAGGGAATCACAGCAGCCGGTAATCAGCGTCTCCGTCGGTGAAACCATCGACGCCATGTATATCGGTTTTAACAGCACCACCTTACCGAGCAATAAGATCACGGATTATCTGATCCGGGTCGTGCAGCCGAAGCTTCAGGCCGTGGACGGCGTGCAAACCGCTGAAATTCTGGGCGGTCGTCAGTTTGCCTTGCGGGCATGGCTCGACCCGAAAAAAATGGCAGCATACGGCGTAACCGCCAGCGATGTGAGCAACGTCCTGGCGGCCAATGATTTTATCTCCGCTTTGGGGCGAACCAAAGGGCAGATGGTGACGGTGAATCTGCTCGCCAATACCGGGTTGCACTCGGTGGATGAGTTCCGCAATCTGGTGGTCAAGTCACAAAACGGCGCCATCATCCGGCTGGAGGATATCGCCCATGTTACCCTGGGGTCGGAGAGCTACGACACGGCGGTGGCCTTCGACGGACGGAGTGCTGTTTACATCGGCATCAAAGTAACGCCCAATGCCAATCTGATCAGCGTCATCAAAGGCGTGCGAAAAGTTTTTCCAACCATCGCAAAGCAATTGCCCGAAGGTCTCAACGGCCGCATCGTCTATGACGCTACCAAATACGTGGACAGCTCAATCCACGAAGTGATCGCAACTCTGGCCGAAGCGCTGCTGATCGTGACCCTGGTGATCTTTCTCTTTCTCGCATCGGTACGGTCGGTGATCATACCTGTCATTGCCATGCCGCTGTCCCTCATCGGCACCTTTTTTATCATGCTGGTGCTCGGTTTCACCGTCAATCTGCTGACCCTTCTGGCCCTGGTGCTGGCCATTGGTCTGGTTGTGGACGACGCGATTATCGTTGTGGAGAACGTGCATCGCCATATGGAAGAAGGCATCCCTGCCATGCGGGCGGCCCTTATGGGTGCGCGAGAACTCGCCGGGCCCATCGTGGCCATGACGGTGGTTTTGGTGGCGGTGTATGCGCCCATTGGATTTATGGGCGGCCTGACCGGCGCGCTGTTTACGGAATTTGCTTTTACGCTGGCCGGTGCCGTGACCGTATCGGCCGTTATCGCACTGACGTTGTCGCCCATGATGTGTTCGCGTTTTCTAAAATCCGACGACAAGGGCAACCATCGTCGTTTCGTGAGTTTTGTCGATCGTCAGTTCGAACGTCTTCGCCGGACTTATGAATATTTCCTGCACGGCGCACTCAATTCCCTGCCGGTGGTTATCGTGTTTGCCTTGATTGTTCTGGGCAGTATCTATTTTCTCTATGTTTCTTCCAAAAGCGAACTGGCCCCCCAGGAGGACGAAGGTCTTGTCATCTCTCTGATCACCGGAGCGCCCGATGCGTCCCTTCAGCAGACACAGCTTTATACCCGGCAGGTATACAAAATTTTTGCCGGGCACAAAGAAACCGACCATGTATTCCAACTCGACGGCATCAGCGGTGTCAACTCGGGCATCGCGGGTATGGTGCTTAAACCTTGGGACCAACGCAAGCTCACGACCATGCAGTTGCAGCCCATGGTACAAAAGCAACTTAACGGCATTGCGGGGGTTCGGGCCGTGGCCTTCCAGAGACCGCCTCTGCCGGGAGGCGGCAGGGGCCTGCCGGTGCAGTTTGTCATCGGCACCACCGATTCCTTCGATAAATTGAACACCGTGACGCAGGCGCTGATGGACAAGGCTCGCGCCACCGGCATTTTCGCCTATATGGATACCGATCTTAAAATCGATAAGCCGCAGATATCCGTTCAGATCGATCGCAATCTGGCCTCACAGCTCGGATTGACCATGAGCGATGTGGGCAATGCACTGGGATCGATGCTGGGCGGCGGCTACGTCAATTACTTCAGTCTATACGGCCGTTCATACAAAGTCATCCCCCAGGTCATGCAGCGCTACCGGCTCAATCCCGACCAACTCAAACACTCTTAGCTCAACCCCGACCAACTCAAGCACTATTATATAACAACGGCTTCAGGTGCTTCCGTTCCGATATCCACCATCGTGAAATTAAAGACCAGCGTTGTCCCCGAATCACTCAACCATTTTCAGCAACTCAACTCCGCCACAATATCCGCCGTGCCGCTGCCCGGCGTCACCCTCGGCCAGGCCCTGGGCACGCTCAATAACCTGGCCAAGCAAGTGTTGCCCAAAGGATACAGCATCGATTACAGCGGCCAGTCCCGCCAATACGAACACGAGTCAAGCCAACTGATAATCACGTTTATATTCGCTTTGATCATTATTTTTTTGGCGCTGGCCGCATTGTTCGAAAGTTTTCGCGACCCGCTGATCATACTGGTTAGTGTGCCAATGTCGATCTGCGGGGCCTTGATCTTCATCAGCCTTGGGGTGGGTGGTGCGAGCTTGAATATCTATACTCAGGTGGGATTGGTTACTTTGATCGGTTTGATCAGCAAGCACGGGATTCTGATCGTTCAATTCGCCAATGACCAGCAACGGGCGGGAAGACCCAAGCGTGAAGCCATTGAGATGGCGGCCGGAATCCGGCTACGGCCGATTTTGATGACCACGGCCGCTATGGTTCTGGGTGTGCTGCCCCTGGTAATAGCAACGGGTGCCGGTGCCGTGGGCCGCTTCAACATGGGCTTGGTCATCATGACCGGCCTTGCCATCGGGACCCTGTTCACACTTTTTGTCGTGCCGGCCATGTACATGCTGCTGGGTGCGGATCATTCCCGGGGCCGGGAATCCGAAGAACCGGCGGAAAATGAACCGGTCCAAGGCTGATCATTGTAATTCTAGTCCTATAGGCTTTGATTTTTATTTTTTCAGCGCCCACAACAGAAACTGCGCATAGACATCCCAGACCTGGTCGCCGTATCCTCCGGCCATCAAATAGGCCGCCGGTATGCGCAATTCCCGAAGGAAGTGATAGATCATCCGATCGCGGGCTGCCATCTGATCCAATGTAAGCTTCAATCCACTGGCGGAGGGCAATTCATCTTTTTCATAAGGGTCGGCGCCGCTGACCACGATGGCGAGGTCCGGTTCGCCCAGCCGTTTCATTTGCCCAAGACCCTGTTCGAGACGCTCCAGATAATGCGGTTCTTCTCCTGAAGCGATGGGAATATCGATATTGCTCGGTATAAAGCAAGGGTTGGTCCTGCCGTCGGGCAGAACCGGCGAGCCGTCCAGCGGCCAGCCATGGGCCATATGAACGCTCAGCGTCGTGATGGACGCATCACCGGCGGTCAAGGCAGCTGTCCCGTCGCCTTTGTGCGCATCCACATCGATAATCCAGAC
>JARROL010000369.1:0-6207 GCA_037383965.1 Desulfobacterales bacterium
CCAAAATCGGCGCTTCGGGCAAAGAAGGCAGATCCAATCGGGTTGGGCTCATGGTTCTGGTGGCCGGGGTTTGTGTGGCCGCGGTGACGGGTTATTATTTTTTCAGGAAGGGTGCCGGCGCCGACCGCTCTGAAGATCCGATCGCCGCAACCCAGCCCACTGCTGCACAGGACGCCGCGCACGGTTTCCAACCCTTGATCGGCCGCTGGCGCCGCCCGGACGGCGGATACGTGATCGAGGTCCGCGGCATCGATGCCGACGGCAAAATCGATGCCGGGTATTTCAATCCCCGTCCGATCAACGTCGCCCGGGCGGAAGCATCGCGGGACGTCGACGGCTTGAAGGTCTTCATCGAACTGCGGGATGTCGGCTATCCCGGGGCAACCTACTCGCTGATCTACAATCCCCGACAAAACATACTCCAAGGCCTTTACTACCAGCCCACGGCGGGCCAGACCTTCGAGGTGGTGTTCGTTCCTCTGGACTAGCGCTCATGATGCCATTCACCGACTCAGCCCATTGCACCAACCCATGACATCTCCGCCGGACCGACCAAATAGCGATCCCGGGTTTTTTAAACGAATCCGTCTCTCGATCCTCACCGATCCCGTGATCCCCCGCACCGATGCCGAGCGCAAACGGTATCTTTTCAGAAACCTGGTTCTGCATTTTCGCCCGGCAACCGTCCCGCTGGATACGCTGCGCTTTTCGCTCACCTGGGGCCTGGGGGGAATGGCGGCCGTGCTGGTGCTGCTTCAGATCGGCACCGGCGTGCTGCTCAAATTCGCGTACACGCCGACGCCCGTCGCCGCCTATGCATCGATTCAATCCCTGGTAGCCGGCGTGCCGTTCGGTCGATTGATCCGCAACATGCATCACTGGTGCGCCCACCTGCTCGTTTTGGTGGTGCTGCTGCACATGCTGCGGGTGTTTTTCACAGGCGCATTTCATCCACCGCGACAGTTCAACTGGATCATCGGCTTGACCCTGTTTAGTTTTGTGCTCCTCGCCAATTTCAGCGGATACCTGCTTCCCTGGGACCAATTGGCCTACTGGGCCGTGACCGTTTCGACCGGCATGCTGGAGTACGTTCCCTGGCTCGGCTTTGCCGTTCAGAAGCTGATCCGCGGCGGACCCGACATCGGACCGGCGACCCTGCGGATCTTCTTTGCCGTCCACACCGCCGTCGTTCCGATCCTGCTGTTCTTATTGATGGGGTTTCACTTCTGGCGCGTGCGCAAGGCCGGTGGACTGGTCATCCCTCATGCACCGGGCGAGGCGCCGCCCGACCCGCCTAAAAGAGTGCCGAGCCTGCCGGATCTCCTGCTGCGCGAGACGGTTGTCGCCATGGCCCTGATCGCCGTCGTCATGCTGCTGGCGATTTTCTTCGACGCACCGCTGGACGATCCGGCCAACCCGGGGCTGAGTCCCAACCCCACCAAGGCTCCCTGGTACTTCGCCGGGCTCCAGGAACTGCTGCTGCACCTGCATCCCCTTTTCGCGGTTTTTGTCCTTCCGCTGGTCGCCGCGGCAGCCCTTCTCACGCTACCGTATCTGAGGTATGAATCCGATACCGGCGGCGTCTGGTTTGCGTCCCGGACCGGCCGCATCGCAGGGATCATCACCGCTTCTGCCGCCCTGGTGATGACCCCGATTCTGATCATCCTCGACGAATGGCTCACGCGTCCCGGCAATCGATTTTCCAGCATTCCGGCGGTCATCGGAGACGGTTTGATACCGTTCGTTTGTCTGCTGGCTGCGATGGCGCTTTTTTACCGGATGTTGAGACGGCGGTTTTCAGCATCCCGAAACGAGACCGTCCAGACGGTCTTTATCTTTCTTCTCGCGGCCTTTATCATCATGACCATCACCGGGGTGTGGTTCCGCGGGGTGGGTATGAAACTGGTGTGGCCGTAACTGTAAAGCAGTTTAATTGAGGATTTGACATTGGGGAAAAAACGTCCGGTGTCCAAAAAACACATCGATAAGGAAACAACTGCGGCTCTGCCGAGACGCAATTTTCTGACGAAGCTCTGGTTCGGTTTAGGTCTGGTCGTGTTCGGTGAACTGGTCTGGACCGTGACCTCTTTCTTGAAACCGCGCCGGACGCCCCCACCCGCGGGTGATTTCGGTGCGATCGTGACAGCCGGGCCGGTGGATGGGTTTACCCAAAATTCGGTCACGGCATTTCCCCGCGGTCATTTCTACCTGGCCTGCCTGGAAGACGGCGGATTTCTGGCCATTTCCCGGCGCTGTACCCATCTGGGATGCACCGTGCCCTGGATCACAGAGGACCAACAGTTTGTATGTCCCTGCCATTCGTCGGCATTCGACATCCGCGGTGCGGTCGTCCGTTCCCCAGCCCCCCGCCCGCTGGACATCTATCCGATAACGATCGAGAACGAGGTCGTCCTGGTCGATACCGGTCGAACGATCCGCAGGAGTGAATTCAGGCCGGAGCAAGTGGCGTTCGGGCAAGGAGGGACGAAAAAAGGGTGACACCCAAAGGCGACATACCGACAACAAATGACGCAGACAGCACGAAGGAGGCAACACTTGCGCGTTGGAAAACGGCGGGGGTGATCGCCACTGTTATCGTCATCTTCTCGCTTCCGCTGTACCTTATAAGAGAGCGCAACCTTTCCGATTCCTCCGCCCGAACCGCAGGCAAACCCGCAGCCGCCTTCGTCGGCAGCGCCCAGTGCCGGTCCTGTCACAAACCGGAATACGACAAGTGGCGGGGGTCCCATCACGAACGGGCCATGGCCGAGGCCACGCCCGATTCGTCTCCACCCCGGGACCGGACGGTAAATTAGCGGAGTTTGAGATAACCCACACCTTCGGCTGGTACCCGCTGCAGCAGTATCTGGTTCCCTTTCCCCGCGGGCGACTGCAATGTCTGCCCATCGCCTGGGATGTCGAAAAAAAGCGCTGGTACCACCTCTACCCGGACGAGCCGATAGACCCCGAGGATTGGCTCAGCTGGACCCGGCAGGCTCAGAACTGGAACGGCATGTGTGCCGAATGCCACTCCACCAACCTCGAGAAAAACTACGATCTCGAAACCGACACCTACCAGACCACCTGGTCCGAGATCAGCGTCGGCTGCGAAGCCTGTCACGGTCCGGGCTCCGCGCATGTGAAGTGGGCCGAAATGCCGGAGATGGGCCGGCCGGTCGTTTCAAACCACGCCCTCGTGGTCAAAACCAGCGGCCTGAGCTCACGCGAACAGATCGACTTGTGCGCCCCGTGCCATTCCCGCCGCTCATCGCTCGGCAACAACCCCCATGCCAATATCGACTTCCTCGATTATGCCGTTCCGCAGCTGCTGTCCGAGGGGAATTATTTCCCGGACGGGCAGATCCTTGGAGAGGTCTATGTTTACGGCTCCTTCATGCAGAGCAAGATGTACCGGCAGGGCGTTCGCTGCAGCGACTGCCACGATGTGCACAGCACAAAGCGCGTCCGCGAGGGCAACGCGCTGTGCCTCCAATGCCACAAGGCAGCCGTTTACGACACCAAGGACCACCACTTTCACAAAAAAGAGGGGGAAAAGGGGGAATCCATCAAATCCAGCACCGGGGAGGTGCTGTTCGAGGTCGGCACCGGCGCTAAGTGCGAGCAGTGCCACATGCCCGGCCGCACTTACATGGGCATCGATTACAGACCTGACCACAGCTTCCGCATCCCGCGGCCCGACCTCAGCCGCGCCATCGAGACGCCCAATGCCTGCAATCGCTGCCACGTAGACAAGACCACCGACTGGTCGATGGAGACCATGGGCAAATGGTACGGTCAGCGCAAAAGGCCCCACTACGGCACCATTCTCGCCGACGGTCGCCGGCTCACACCGGAAGCCCTGTCCGAGCTTGTCCGCCTAGCAGACGACCGCTTGTATCCGACCATCGTTAGGGCCACGGCACTGTCGAGCCTGGCGGCCTATCCCGGCAAAGAAAGCAGACAGGCTTATCTGCGGGCGCTTTCCGACGAGGAAGCGCTCATGCGCTACACCGCCCTGCGATACTTCCCGGAAGAAGACCCGCGCAAGCGCCTCGAGGCCGCGACGCCGCTTCTCTACGATCCGGTAAAAGCCGTTCGCATCGAAGCGGCGCGACTCCTGACGACGGTCCCATCATCGGAGATGTCGGCGGCCGTGCGAAAACAGTTTCTCACCCGGCTCGACGAATACCAGCAGGCAATGGCCTATACGGGCGATTTTCCCGCTTCCCGATACAACCTTGGGAACCTTTACTCGAATACCGGTAAGTATGAGAAGGCGATCGAAAACTACCGCAAAGCCATCGAAATCGACCGGGAGTTCTACCCGGCCAAGGTGAATCTGGCCATGTTGTACAACCGGCTGGGGGAGAACGCGAAGGCCGAACGCCTGCTCCGCGAGGTGGCGGGACTGCCGCAGCGCTCCCGGATACACTACAACCTCGGGCTCTTGCTGCAGCAGCTGCAACGGGATACGGAAGCCGAAAATGCCTTGAAGCACGCCCTTGCCATCGAACCGAACCAGCCCGAATACCTTTACGCCCTGGCCGTTTTTTACCTGCAACGGCAGCAGTTCGAAAAAGCGCAGCAGCTCGCCGAGAAGATGATCGACAGTCCGGCCTCCCGCTCTGCCGGGGAACGGCTGTTGACCGTTATCGAGCAGCAGCGTGGTGCCTATTCCACCCCTTGACAGTTCAATACTGTTATCACGGATATTGTACTAAATCATAAAATTCTAATAATTTTATATTGTTATATATCTGCCTCGGAACGCTGGATGATACGCTGCACCCGTGCGTGGAGTAAGAAGTTTGACAACGGGCACTCGTGTACTTACAATGCCTTAACCTAGACTATACAAAGTAAGTATGAAAATCATCTACTGTTATCTTTGTAAATTTTTTGGATTTTCAAATTCAACCCATAATATCTCAATTTCTGTAAGACAGCCGACGCTAAAGCATCGGCCACCTGACCTGAAAACCTCATACAGAAGTTCTATACCAGGTGGAATCGGATTCGGGGTTTCTGCTGACCTTTTCTTTTTAGCGCTGGCGATCGACAGGCAAACCGCGATCACTATCGACAAAGACCCGAATGTTCCGCCCGATTTTTAATAGAGAGTGAGGCGGAAGACTCTGTGGAAAGCGCCGTGGTGTGTAATGACTTGTGTCGAACAGGTAAGAGAAAGGGGGTGGCGAGTAAATTATCAGTGGTTTCACTGCACGGCAGATTTGATAACATGGCGTCAATAAATATCTTAAAAACCAGCATTTTTGAGCAGCAGTATTTATTTTGAAGACCGTTAAAATTTTCAACTAAAGTAAAGTGTTCATTAACCATGAGGGCCCTGCGGGCTATGAATTTTTTGAGAAAGGATCAAAAAATGAACAGGAATGCCATCGTAACCATTTTACTCACTGGTCTTTTATTCGCAGTAGTAACGTCTGTGTCGGCCTTTGAAATCATCACTCAAGAGGACATTCAGCAGAATGTTGTCACCCAGGATGCTTTCATCAAGCAGGCCGACAACTTCATCGTGCTCTTCGACTCCTCGCGCTCCATGGCTGAAACCTATCCGGGCAGCGGCGGGCAGAAGATCGAGGCGGCCAAGGAGATCCTGCGCCAGCAGAACGCCATCCTGCCGAACCTGGACTGGAACGCCGGGCTGTACACCTTCACGCCCTGGAAGGAGTACTATGGCGTGGCGCCCTACGACAAGCAAGCCTACGGTCAGGCGATCGACAGCCTGCCGACCACCAGAACCTCGAGTGACATCGTCCAGCAACCCACACCGCTGGCCGACGGCATCGACCGGCTCAACCCGATCCTCTCGAAACTCTCGGGCCGCACGGAGGTATTCGTTTTCACCGACGGCACCTACCAGCGCGTGGCGCCGAAGAAACTCTGGCCCATGGACGCCGCCCGGCAGGTCGCCCAGGATCACGACGTTTGTTTTTATTTTATCAGCTCGGCCAAGCCCGGAAAACCGCAGAAGCTGCTGGATGACATGGCGGGCGTCAATGCTTGCTCACGGGTGATCCCCTTCGATGACGTGTACAAGAAGCCTGTGTACGGTGCCGGTTTTCTGTATGTGGTCAAGTCCACCGAAGATGTCGTCACCACCACGGAAACCCGCATCGCCGGCGTGAAGATGCCTGACATCCGTTTCGAATTCAACAAGTTCGATGTCCTGCCGGAATATCAGCC
>JARROL010000370.1:0-2776 GCA_037383965.1 Desulfobacterales bacterium
GTTGTAGAAAACAAACAATACTGTAAATTTCAAGCGCCTTTCGGCTTCGCACGCCGAGTTCTCCCATGCGGCCTTCTACCGAGCCGGGGTAATCGACGGCGCATCAGTCCACCTCATTTAATAAGTACCTCTCAAACACCGATCACTCCTGCTCAAGGCAGCAGGTGCGCAACATGCTCGGCGATGGCCGGTGAGGCCGTCAACCCCGGTGACTCGATGCCGATCAGATTGACCAGACCCGGCATCCCTTTGGCAGATTCCTCCTGAATGATAAAATCCCTGACCGTATCGCCCGGTTTCTGCAACTTGGGCCGAATGCCGGCATAGTCCGGTGTAAGATCCTCAAGCCGCAAACCTGTCAAGTAGCGCCGCGCCGCTGCATAAAAATCATTCCGGTGTGCTGCATCAACAGTGTAATCGTAGCTGCGCTGCGGGAGAAAAATGGTGTTGGGGCCCAATTTGACCCTTCCGCTCATGTCAATTGTGGCATGGATGCCCAACCCTTCGTTGTTGGGCAGCGGGACCGGATAAATCAAGTGATCAATGGTCCCGGAAGCCGGCGCCACGCTGAAGTACTCCCCCTTCCAGAAAAACTGCTCATATTGGTGGATGTGAACGTCGATCCCCGTGCTGGCGGCGATCCGATCGGACTCCAAACCGGCACAATTGACCAGGTAACGGCTCGTAAATTGTTCCGTCTGTCCGTCGGGATAGCGCACGTGAACCCGGTAGCGCGGTCCGGCTACGGGCTCGACTCTTTCAACAACGCACCGATAGACGAACTGGACGTTGTTTCTTTGGGCCTGTGCGACAAAATGGCGCATTAGACGGTGCGAGTGAATAATGCCTGTCGACGGAGAAAATAAGGCTGAAACCGCCCTAACGTTGGGTTCAATCCGGGCCATCTGATCACCGCTCAGGTATTGCAGGTCTTCGACGCCATTGGCCCGCGCTTTGGCTTCGATCGACGCCAGGAAGTCTTCTTCGGTCTTATTGGTCGCCACGATGAGCTTGCCGCAATTTCGAAAGGGAATCCGCCTTGCTTCGCACAAGGCGTAAAGCATTTGCCGGCCCTCCACGCACAAGCGCGCTTTAAGCGTGCTGGGTGGATAATAGATCCCGGCATGGATCACCTCACTGTTGCGGCTGCTTGTTTCCTGACCGAACTTTTCATTTTTCTCGATCACGAAGACATTTTTATGGTTCTGTGAACATCGGGCGGCAACGGCCAAGCCGACAACTCCCGCGCCGATGATGGTCAATTCGATATCCAATTTCTCAGTCTTTTCCGATCGTTTTATTAATTTTTTTCACGTATGCCATTATGTCGCATTTTCGTTCGAGACCGGAAGCCGCCATAAAGCGCGTCTTGCCGAAGATCGGCCGTTCCGGCCAAGCCCGGTCGTGAACGCCGTAAATCCAGGCCACACCGGTGTAAGAATTCGGATCGCGCCCGTCGAGGAAGTATTTGTTGTTGAGCGCAAGGGTAATATCGAAGGCTTGCTGCGGCGTCCGGCTCCACTCGAGTATCTTTTTACCCCAGTACATGCGCATGTAGTTGTGCATGAAACCGGTATGTTTCATCTCCAACATGGCGGCATTCCAGTAAGGATCGTGAGTTTCGGCATTCTCCAGTTGCGTCCGACTGTAGCGATTTGGGCGATCGTCCGACAGATGGTCGGACAGCGTTTGCGAAGCCCAGCCGGGTATGCAGTCGTATGTGTCGTAGTTTGGAGTGAAGTTGACAAAATTGACCGCCAGTTCCCGTCGCACAATCAGCTGTTCAAGATATGCTTCGATAGCGTCCAAACCGACCTTTCGGCCGTCTACGGCCTTGACCTGCAGCGCCAGGTAAAGGGGGGAGATCTGGCCGAAATGAAGATAGGGACTCATGTGGGAAATATCATCTGTTTGCGGCTGGTTGTGGTGGTCGGGGTAATGCTTCAGGTTTTGGTTTAAAAACCTCTCAAGCCTTTTTTTGGCCTCGCTGGTACCGCCTTTGAAGAACAGGTTGACCGGCTCGACGCTGCGGTCGACATCCAGTCGGGACTGCAGCGCGTCGATCGCCTCCAGGTTCAGGTTCGCCCTTGAATTCTTTATGTCAAGCCCCAGGGATCTGTTCTTTAGAGGCACGACGTGAAACTCTTTCAGGTATTCTTTCAGGTGACGGGTGATTTTCGGCCGCAGAGTGCGGGCGGCATATTCGGCCTTGCTGCTGGCAACCGCAACCGGAACGACCACGTCGGCTTCAACCTGGACAACCCGGCAGGCGGCCTTGCGTGCGAGGCTTCGACGCCAGGCCTTCTGAAAACGCAAATAGCCGCAGTCGCAGACAATGGCAGCCGCTCTCTGCCCCGCCTTTAGAGCCACATCGGGCGGTGAGCCCAACTGCACCGCCAGTTGAATCCCGCGCTTTTCCAGAGTGTCGGCCGTTTCGCGCAAACCCTCCAGCATGAAACGGTAATGACGCAGATTGGCCTCGGGATACCCGTTTGTCAGTCCGAACACCACCACCATCGGCCGATCGAGATGGTTGGCAAGTTCAACGGCATATTCCAAGGCATGATTTTCTTCGGCCCGCTGGGATTGCTGCATCCAGTAAAGGACGAAGTCACCGTCGGTCATCTTCTTCTGATTAAGCGGTTTGATGCGGGTGGGTTCGATCGACTGGGAATGCGTCGGTTGAGGCATGGGTTGTATCCTTCCGGGCCGATAGGCAAAGCGCTCAGACAGCATCTATTAACCGACCATCGCTATAGAAACCATCCGTTTAGGG
>JARROL010000371.1:0-2760 GCA_037383965.1 Desulfobacterales bacterium
CCCACTGCTTCAGCATTCGGCTATCGTGGCCGGCCTGAGTTATCTGCTGTGCGGGGCTTGGATGCATTGGGAAATTCCGCTCGCCATATTTCTGAGCCACACTCTCATCGACCGTGTCAAGGTCACGAGCGGCGGAAAAACCACGCTGGCTTTCGTCATCGACCAATTGGCCCATGTTGGCGTAACGCTGTTGACGGCCGTCCTGGTGGTTCGTTATGGTGGAGGGTTGTCCCTTTACTGGGTTCACCTGTTCGGTCCCCCATTTGTAAAAACCGTTGTATTTGTTGCCGGTGCTGTCGCTACCGTTCAAGCGGGCGGCTTTCTGATCGGCCTGGCCGTGCAACCGCTGCTGGCGCAGTTCACGGACCCACAGCCGTCCCCAAACACGGTTTCATCCGAAGGCCTGCCCGCAGCGCCGGGCGGCGGACTTCCGGGTGGCGGTCAGTTGATCGGTCAGCTCGAACGGGCACTGGTATATCTCTTCATCATGATGGACCAGCCGGCCGCGGTGGGATTCCTGATTACGGCAAAGTCGATATTCAGGTTCGGCGACATCCGTGAACATCGTCAGATGATGCTGGCGGAATACATTATCATCGGCACCCTGATGAGTTTCACTTATGGTATCTTTTTATCATACCTGACCAAAATCCTGATCGAAATGATATAGATACAAATGTCTCGCCGGTGACGGCCTCTGTTTGCGGCATTCGGCTCATTCGCTCTCCTCGATTTCCTGCGCCGGCTCTTGATAGAGTTCAAGGTATGCGTCTCTTCTTTCCAGGTCCTGCCGGAGCCGCAGCATCAAGGCGGCTCTTCGATCCGATCCGCTCCTGCGGTGTCTCTGCCATCGGCGTTCCGGGAAACGATAAGCCGATGAGCGTTTACGTCTGTCTGCCAATCGGCGCCGACCGCCGTTGTCTGTCATGTCTCTTAGCCGTATCGCCATTTTGGTGCCCCGCGCCATGAAGGAGAACGATTCGATGAAAACCCGTCTATTGATTTATACCACAAATCAACAAATTAGGCCAGATATGCGTTGTGTGGAATCGTATGGCCGATTTCTATTCCGTCGGCCTCCCGGGTCGGGCGCACTTGGTGACAACCACCCTTGCGAGTCTTGACATTCCGACATCCGGATACCAAATTTGCTTGTTAAACACTCATGGCCCCGGCCACCACCGTGCATGAAAATGTTGCACCAGAGCCCGGATGAGCGGTTGAGAAGGCGACTGACTGTCTGAGATGCCTACAGGGTCTTAGACCGGACCCAACGTCGATGCGCCCTGTAAAGCACAATCGTCAAGTCTGAAACCGAACACTTATTCAACGCCGGGCGAGGTCCGGTCATAGGGCCTGTTGGCATCGAGTTTCAGGCGACATTCGAAACCGTTTATCCGGACGGAGGGGCCTACCTCGCCAGCGGATTTGGTTTTATTTTCGTATTTTCGTATTAAAGATAAAAAGGTGACGGAACCCACAATTGACATCCTCCAAAAAGCCCGTTCCTGCCGGGCATTTTGTCGTATCGGCCGCATGTCGACCATACACTGGGGGCGCTTGGACGCATATCGGATATGGCAATGATTCAAAATGACGAGATTGCCGACTATTTCACGAAAGTCGCTGATTTTCTGGAGATCGAAGGCGCCAATCCATTCCGGGTTCGGGCTTACCGCAACGCCGCCCGAACCATAACCGGCCTGGCACACAGCATCGCCGATTTGATCGCAGCGGAAAGCGATCTGACGCAGTTGAGCGGTATCGGGAAAGAGCTCAATGAAAAAATCAAGGAAATTGTTCGCACCGGTCGGTTGGCCAAGCTGGAGGAACTCGAAAACCGCCTTTCGCCGGGCCTGCATCAAGTCCTCAAGATTCCGGGATTGGGTCCGCGCAAAGTCAAGGCCCTCTATCAAGTACTCAAGATAACGGGTCTCGAGGACTTGAGAAAAGCAGCCCTGGAAGGACGTGTGAGGAGCATAGAAGGTTTCGGGCAAAAGACGGAAGGGAAAATCCTGAAAGATATCCAGCGGCTGATTCACAGCGAAAAGCGTACCCCGTGGTTCACCGCCGAAGCGATCGCCCGGACGCTGACCGAATATCTGAAGCAGGATCACCTGCTGGCGGATATCACCGTAGCCGGAAGCTTCCGACGCCGAAAAGAAACAGTCGGCGATCTCGACATTCTGATTTCCTGCCGGAGAGCAGCGACGGTCATGAATTCCTTTACGGCCTATGAAGGTGTCGACCGCGTGATCTCACAAGGCGACAAGCGCTCGTCGATTGTATTGCGGTCTGGACTCCAGGTGGATCTGCGGGTTGTCCCTCAAGAAAGTTACGGTGCCGCCCTGCACTATTTTACCGGCTCCCAGGCCCACAACATTTCCATCCGCAGAATCGGCCAGCAGAAGGGTCTCAAAATCAATGAATACGGTGTTTTCAGCGGCAGCCGCCGCACGGGCGGACAGACCGAAGAAGAAGTATACGCCAATCTCGATCTGCCTTACATCGAACCGGAACTGCGCGAAGATCGCGGAGAAATCCAAGCCGCCTGCGAGAGGCGCCTGCCTCACCTGGTCGCTTTAACGGATATTCGCGGTGACCTTCATTGTCACACGACAGACAGTGACGGTCGCAACAGCTTGGACGAAATGGCCAAGGCAGCAGCGGCCAGGGGATATGACTATCTGGCGCTCACCAACCACACACATCATTTGAAAATTGCCAGCGGACTGGGCCCGGCTGCCGTCAAAAAGTTAA
>JARROL010000372.1:0-3055 GCA_037383965.1 Desulfobacterales bacterium
TTTTTTTGCCTTGGATTGCGGGTTTCTGCAGGATTCACGCCCAGATCGCGGCACCGTTGGTGAGATGCCTTGATCTCGCGCTGAAGGGTGTCCGGATCGGGTATGGCGTAAGAGACCACGGCATTGCCTCGGGGTTTTATCCTTGGAAAGGGCGTGATTAACGGCGGTTGTGCCGGTTGGTTGACCGCCTTTTTAAAAGCCATACCATAGCCGCTCCGCGGGTTCAACCCACTGTTGATTGACGCATGGCGGGAAAATCAAACCATCATCAGATAGAGCACCATATCGGTCAGGTGGAGCAGGGAGATACATCTAAAACCGGCCCTTCGACCCATCCGCTCGATTTCGTCATACTCGAAACGGCGGGCGGGAGGCGGTGGATCGGTCGGCATCGCCGGCGGCCACTCCAGAACGGCCACCAGATTGCGTGCGACACGTCTGGCTTCCGACAACGCCCGATCGGGATCCGCGGTTTCATGGAGCACCATTCCCATGAAACAGGCGTCGACCGCGCGCTCCGCAAACGGTAAGGCTTCTGCGGCGGCTACATGAAACCAAACGGCCGGAACGAGGCAGCGGGCGGCTTACGCGCCTTGCGCCGCAATTTCGTTATTTTTTCGTCGTAAGTTTCCGGCCTGCTCACTGTTCGTCTCCTTCAGCGGCCGCCACCATTCGTCGCAGATCGGCGATATGTCGGGCCGGATAAACAGACGTCGGGCAGACCCGGCTGCAGTTCAACGCCCTGCGGCACAGCCGCTGCCCGCGCTCTCCATCGGCAAGCGGCAGAAGAGCGGTCTTTTTGGCAGGAAACTTGAGCATCTCGTTGTGGATCGCCGCCAGAGCGGCCGGCCCCATGAAACCGTCGCTGTCTCCAAGGGCCGGACACGCAGCGACACAGCACCCGCATTCGATGCAGTTTTCGAACCGCACAGGATTCTGGTGGGACTGAGGCGACCGTTTACCGGGCGTGTCTTCCACGGGTCGCAAACCGCTCCATTCCTCCGATAGGTCGGCATAGAAATCGCGCATGTCCACCACCAGGTCGCCAATCGTGCGAAATCCGATTAGCGGTTCCAGCGTTACCACGGTCGTACCGAGGTCCAGTACCCCGGTCACGCACGCCGGTCGGGGAACACCGTTGATCATGCAAGCGCAGGTCCCGCAAGAGGAGTGGTGACAGGAATGTCGATACATCAGGGGGTTGTCCTGCTCGCGCCGCAGTTGTTCCAGACCGTCCAGAACAGTCGTGTGGAGTCCCACGGCCAGCTCGAATTCTTGGTGCCGGGGAGGATCGATCCGACCCGGCTTGAAACGCAGGATTTTGAATTTGATCTTCGTCGGTGCCATAAGGTCTTCCCGGGTCGCGTCACTTGTAAAAAAGGCGGTAGGACAGCAATTGGGTCTCTCGGGTGCGACAAGCACGGCTGCGGCCGGTTTTCTTGCAGATCAAATCGGCCGCGGTTTCCGCCATTGCCCGCAGGGTGGTGGCTTTGCCGCCGATCACCGAGATCAGCCCTTCCAGGTGATCCCGCTCCGAGTGATCGATGCACCCGAAATCGCGGCTGATGGCCTGGGCATCCTTGGCGCCACCTTCGGCCATCAGCGGTCGCACCGCCCACCATACGCTTCTCACCGGCGCCTCCCGAACCGCCGGCACCATGCGTCCGCACAGATCGACGATACGCCGGCGCTGGTCGGCCGGTGGGCTGATAATATCGGGATCGTTCGCGAGCCAGAGGGTCGTGCCGAGAAGCGATAGGCGCCGTTGAGGAATGATGATGTCTCCCTCCCCGGCCGGATGGAGCCGGTTGATCACCATGTTGGTCACACGCCCCTCTACGGCGACCATGACGCCGGGGCCGGGTTGAAGCGGCAGGCTGAGACCCGCCAGCGCGGCCAATTGTCCGGCCCACGGTCCTGCGGCGTTGACGACCATGTCGCACCGATAAGAGCGGCGGCTGCCGGTCCTGTAATCGACGGTTTCCACCGCCGTGATCCCACCGCTGCGGGTTTGAAAGCCGACCACTGCTGTAAACGGCCGGATATCGGCACCGTTGGCCCTGGCAGTGGCGAAAAAGTGCATCGGCAGACGCCAGGCATCCATGGTGGCGTCGGGAACACGCACGGCGGATTTCAAGCCGGGGTGGAGCGCCGGTTCCAGTGCCAGCGCGGCAGCCGGTGTCATTTCTTGGGCCGGAATCCCACACGCCCGGCACCCTTCCAGAAAAAGCGGCCGGAAGGCTAAGTCCTCATCGTCAAGCGCCACGAACAGACCGTCGTTTTGCTCTAAGGCTTCGGGGACGATGTTTCTGAGGATCCGGTTTTCTTCGATGCACTCCACCGCCGCCGTCGGGTCGTTGACAGCGTACCGGGCCCCGCTGTGCAGCAGCCCGTGGTGCCGGCCCGTGGTGCCCGAAAGGAGTTCGCCTCTTTCGAAAAGGGTCACCCGGAATCCCCGCAAGGTCAAATCGTGTGCGAGTGCCCCACCGGTTCCACCGCCGCCGACGATAACGACATGTTCGAACATGATATCCGGATGCCCCAACCTTGCGGATTACCGAAATACCTACCGATCAGTTTAGAATTCAAGCAGCGGCAACCTCAGCGGCTCTTTATCCCGCTCGATCGGCAGAAATTTAATCTCGGATTCACGATACTTTTCTTCACCCTCTTCGTTCACTTTGTCGGACAGCGGCGTGTAGTAAATACCGACTTTAATCTTACGCAGGGAATCGTCGGTTTTCAGCTTGATCTTGATCTGGCCGCTTTTCCAGCGATAGATTTCGGGCTGACCGGTCGAACCGTAAACGACCTTCGGAATGCCGTAATGCGATTGGATCTCGTTCTTGATACGGGCATACACCTCGAGCGAATCGATTTGAGCGTAGACGGCAAACAACCGCTTGGCGTAAAATCCATAGATGACCTGGGGAACTTCAAAACCTCCGATCATATGGAGGACATCCGGATTGACGTAGTAACCAATCTCGCCGTGTGAGCTTATTTCTTTAAAATTGCTGAGGGTCTCGACACTGGTGCCCCATTTGATCCCCGC
>JARROL010000373.1:0-2732 GCA_037383965.1 Desulfobacterales bacterium
GGTCGTGCTGGAAAACGATGCCGACCCTTCGCCGCCAGCGATCACGATGTGAACTCACCCAGCGGGAAACGGCCTCGCCGTCGACCACGACCTCGCCCTGAACCGGGCGCAGCAGACCGGCCAAGACATGCAGCAGGGTGCTCTTGCCGGAGCCGGTTGCCCCTGATATGACCCCCATTTGCCCGGTTTTAAATTGTGCAGACAGGTCATCGATCACAAGCTTTTCCCTGCCATCCGGAGTGCGGCGGGCAACCGTCAGCCGACGGCATTCGATGCCCCGTTCCATCAGAAATTCGTCCTTTCGAGCATTTCCTGGGGATCGGCGACGGCACAGCGGAGCACCGTACCGATCGTGGCTGCAAGAAAAGGCAAGACGACCAGCCCCGTTACCTCCAGCAAAATCAACCCGGCGTCGCCCGGACTGAAAACGAGCCGGGAGGCCAGCCCCTGCCATTCCGGGCACAGGCGGCCGGGCCAGTTCGCATTTGGCCAGAACACCAGCAAAAATGCCAGCATCATACCGCCGGTTGCGCCGGGGATGCCGATCAGAGACGCCCTCGAGACCTGAAGGCGGACAATGTCACCGGTGGTCCACCCCAGGGACTTTAGCAGACCGATTTCGGACCGGCGGCCGAAACGGTCACTGACCGTCACGGCCACGAGCAGACAAAGGGACAGTAGCGCGGGGACAAGAAACGCGGCGGCCATACCGCCTATTCGTGCGAGCCCCGCGTCATAGATTCCGGCTCTTTCCGTCCGGGTCGTGATCCGAACGGTCCAAGGAAAAACGGCGGTTAGATCGGGCAGGATCGCGCTTTCCTCCGCCGGGTTGAAGACTTCGATCGCCAAATCGCTGGCATAACCGTCTGGAATTCCCAGTAGGTTGCGCGCGTCATCGATGTGGAGCAGCACGACATTCGATTCGGCGATGTCTGTCTTTACTTCGCTGTGACCGACGACCCTGAGAGTTGTCGTCCTCTGGCCGGAGAGGGTTAAAAACGGCGCCGCACGCTCCATTTTTACATCAGTACCGGACACGGCTTCTCCCCGCCCGGGCAATGCGGTCGATTGCGGTAAAGGCGGTCCATATCGATCGACACCGATCACCGTCAGCGGCTCCTCGGGGCCGGCAACCCGACCCCAGACGCGCGGGCGGGCGGCGATGACACCCGGAACACTTTTTGCCAGTATAACGGATTGATCGGATGGAATGGGAGTCCAGCCCAAGGCGTTAAATTTCCGGACGATCAGAGACGGGGCGTCCCTGAGCATCAGGTTGGTGGTGGTCGATAGGGCCTGGGTGAACAAAAGCGGGGCAGCGGTTACTGTAACAGTCAGTAGCAGGGCAGTGACGAGCAGGCCACTCTCCAGCGGTCGACGCATCAGATCACGAAGCGCCCATGCGAGCAGGGGCTGCAGAGCCTGTCGTTTCATTTGGCGGCTTTGCGACCGGTGATGGCGTACCATTTGTCATCGTTCATCTCGTCCATCCGGAAGACGGCCTTGCCACCGTGGCGCCGTTTAAATGCTTCGAGGGCTTCTTTACCCTTGACGGGGACCAGTGCCGGACCCATCGGACCGATGACATCGGAGCCGGCGACCCAAAATACATCCCGACCGTCCACCTCTTTTCCGGTGAAGTAATCCCTGACCACCGGCGTTTGCAATTGTTCCTTTTCTGTCGCCAGAAAGATTTCCGGGTGCAGCCACGAGCGCATCATGCAGCCCGTGCCGCAGAAATAAAAGGTGGTTTCGTCCGTCAACTGAATTGCGCTGGAGAATTTTGCATGCTCGGCCACCTTCATACCGCACACGGGGCATCGGTCCTGGGCGCTGATCTGCATGCGGTTATTTTCGTCGAGGGGTTTGCGGCCGGGTTCAGGTCCACTCCCAGGGCCGGCAGCCCGGACGCTGACAGTGACCCATAGCAAAAAGGTCAGCACTCCCGTCAGACAGAGGGCGACTAGAAACGGCGGGTGAAGCGTCAGGCGATTGGACATCATCGTTCTCCTTTCGTCAAGCATCTCTGTTGGACACGCAATCAAGCTTCTATGGCGACTCCAGACTTCTACAACTATGGAAATTAAAATAGACTGTCAACGCTATTTGTTTTATATCAAACGCTGCCATGGGTGATCTCGATCTGATATCTCTTTTCCTTTTGGGCCTGCTGGGTACAGGCCACTGCATCGGGATGTGCGGCCCTCTGGTGGTGGCCTTTCCCGGCCGCACCGGCCGGTATACGCCGCATTTCTTCTATCACCTCGGGCGAATCGTCACTTACAGCGGGATCGGCGCGGTAATGGGCGGCATCGGCAGCGGTCTGGCCATGGTGTCGTCTGTCACAGGATCCGATCATTTGCAACTCGTCGCCCGCGTGCAAATTGTCTTGTCGGCCTTGTCGGCCGGGTTTCTGCTCTATTTCGGTTTTTGTCAGCTCGGTTTTTTCAAGCAACCCCAGTGGATGCGATTGGCGGCACCGGAAAAGATACCGGGCTACCGGCGGATTATCCGCCTGGCCTTCGTGAATCAAGGAGCGGCTGAAATGCTCTTTACCGGACTTTTGATGGGGTTTCTACCCTGTGGTCTATCCTTTGCGGCTTTTTCCAGGGCGCTTGCAGCCGGTGGTTTCCTGCACGGGTTACTGTTGCTGTCGGCCTTTGGTATCGGCACTCTGCCGGGGCTCCTGCTCATCGGGACCGGAGCGTCCGCCTTGGCCCGCCGCTATCAAC
>JARROL010000374.1:0-2730 GCA_037383965.1 Desulfobacterales bacterium
GTCCGGCAGGGCAACGATCTCACCATGATATCGTATGGCGCCATGATGCGCCCGACACTCGAAGCCGCATCCGAACTCGAGAAAAATGACGGTGTTCAAGCCGAGGTAATCGACTTGCTGACCATTTCACCGCTGGACGATGAAACCTTTGTCCGGTCCGTGAAGAAAACCGGCCGGGCCATTGTTATCCACGAGGCGCCGCGCAACTTCGGGCCCGGGGCGGAGATAGCCGCTCGCCTGGTTGAAAAGGCGTTTTTCTACCTGGAAGCTCCCATATCACGGGTCGCCGGCTTCGACATCATCATTCCGTTGTTCAGTAGAGAAAAAAGTTATATTCCGAGCGTCCATCGCATCCTGCGAGAGGCGAAAAAGATATTAAACATCGCCTGTATGGATAGTTAGTATGATTTAACGATCTAAACGATCTTATCGAACTACGCGCAGCGCAGGCGCTTGCGCCGCGTGAACGATCTAAACCAGCAAATAAGGAGGCAATACCTATGGCCCAATCTTTCAAACTGCCGGATTTGGGAGAAGGAATTCACGAAGGAGAAGTGATAGCAGTACTGGTATCGGTTGGCGATGAGATCAAGGAGGGAGATCTTATCATCGAAGTGGAAACGGACAAAGCAGCAGTGGAGATTCCATCGCCTTTTACGGGCAAGGTCACAGAAATAAACGTCAAGCCGGATGATGTGGTCACGGTAGGTCAGGTGCTGATGACCTTCGGTGACGGCGAAGTGGTTAAATCGGCCCCGGCGGAAAAACCCGCCAAACCGGAAACCGAGAGAGCCGATCAGCCACCCGCCAGCCGGAAAGAAGAGCCTGTTCCTGCTTCGCCGGCCACACGGCGCCTGGCCCGGGAGCTGGGGGTAGATCTCCGGCAGGTTCAGCCCACCGGTCCGGGAGGCAGGGTAACCGGTCAGGATGTGCGGTCCTTTGCCGAAAAGGCCGGGGAACCGGGAAAAAAGCCGGTGGCCGCGGAAAAGCCGGCCAAGGCGGCCCCGTCCGTTACGATCGAAACACCGGAATTGCCCGACTTTGCCAAGTGGGGTCCTGTAAAAACCGTTCCTTTGCGATCCATTAGGCGGACCACGGCCAGGCAGATGGGTTTGGCCTGGTCGCAAATCCCCCATGCAGTGAGCCAGGATATGGCGGACATCACCAAACTGGAGTCTTTCCGCCAAAAGCATAAAGGAGACATCGAAGGTAAAGGCGGCAAACTGACCTTAATCGTTTTTGTCATGAAGGCGGTAGTCACCGCGCTGAAAACGTTTCCGTATTTTAATGCCACTTTGGATAAGGCTGCCGGAGAGATTATCCTCAAAAACTACTATCATTTGGGGGTAGCGGTGGATACGGACAACGGGTTGATGGTACCGGTCATTCGTGACGTAGACCGCAAAAGTATCGAGGAAATATCCCTGGAACTCAGGGAACTGGTTCAAAAAGCCCGAGACCGAAAGGTCTCCCTGGAAGAGATGCAAGGTGGAACGTTTACCATTACGAACGCCGGCGCCCTGGGCGGCGGTCAGTTTGTCCCGATTATTAATTATCCCCAGGTGTCCATTTTGGGGATGGGCGCAGCCGGATGGCAGCCGGTTGTCGTCGAGAATGATAAAAAAGAACCTGAAATCGTACCACGGCTGATGATGCCGATGGTGGTGTGCATCGATCACCGGGTGCTGGACGGATCAGATGCCATTCGATTTCTTAAGACGGTCGTCAACGCCCTCGAAGACCCCGAGCAATTGTTGATGACAATGATATGACATAAAGAGTGAGCTAAAGTGATCAATTGAGGTCTGACTGGAGGCCAGTTATGGTAATAGGAGAATTGGTCCAAGAGACGGATGTACTGGTTATCGGGGGCGGACCCGGTGGTTATACTGCAGCATTCAGGGCTGCAGACCTGGGGTTTGACGTCACCCTTGTCGAAATGGAAATGAAGCCCGGCGGCGAATGTCTGTTCCAAGGCTGTATACCTTCCAAGGCATTGCTCTTTCTTGCGGAACTTATCCATGACACCCGGCGAACCGGATCCATGGGCGTCACCTTTGACGACCCTCGAATCGAGCTGGACAAGGTGCGCATGTGGAAGGAAAAAGTCATCGATAGATTGGCCAACGGCCTCGTCACACTGGGAAAGAAGCGCGGGGTGCAAGTGGTGAAAGGAGAAGCTGTTTTTGAGAGGTCCGACACGGTACGCCTGCATGATTCGGAAGTCGCCCGAATCAAATTCCGTCATGCCATCCTGGCCACGGGTTCTGTTCCAAGATCTATTCCCGGAGTGGCATTCAAACCGAACGGTCGCATCATGAATTCCGCCGGTGCTCTGGAGCTCAATGACATCCCCAAGTCCCTTCTCATCATAGGCGGCGGCTACATCGGGCTGGAACTGGGAACCGTTTATGCGGCTCTCGGCAGCAAAATCACCCTCGTTGAAATGGAGAACAGGATACTGTCGGAGGTTGATCCAGATTTGGTGATGCCGCTTAACCGGAGACTCACTGAACTTTTTAAAGCCATCCACGTATCGACCCGTGTTCTTTCTCTGGATGAACTGGAAGACCGGGTGGAGGCTGTTTTTGAAGGCGACGTAGATGAGTCCGAGCAGACCTTTGACAGGGTACTCGTCGCTGTCGGTCGGCAACCCAACTCCAAAGAATTGGGACTTGAAACAACCAAAGTGACCGTCGACGCCGACGGCTTTGTCATCGTTGATGAACA
>JARROL010000375.1:0-4762 GCA_037383965.1 Desulfobacterales bacterium
CATGTGGACATTCTTTACCTTTATTTTATTCATTGCGTCCATGAAGCATCATTCAACGCTTGCCTGGATATTTCTCACCTTGCTCTTAGGGTTTATCGGACTTGATTTCAAAGAGCTCGCCGGAAACCAAATTCTGGGTACGATCGCTGCCTGGGACCTCATCGTATGTGCACTGCTGGCCTGGTATCTGATGGCCCATGTGGTATTTGCGGAGGCCGGTATCAATCTGCCCGTTGGTAAGCCATGGATAAAAAGCAGCTAGCCTTATTGGCTCCAGTTTAACAATAGCATTCGGCCGTACCCTGTCTGCGTGGTGCGGACGGGGCATCTATTCCCAGATGTCAGGCTTCGGCGAATTCGACAGCATATTTGTACATACGGAGTATCCTCCATCTTAAATGTGTGGTATAGTGCATTCACGAATAAGGTGCGACCTTTCAATCTGTAACGAATCCTGATTGCACGTATCCGCTATGCACCAAAGGTTCCCGATCCTTAAAAACCCTTGATAGCTGCAATTTTGTCCCAATATCAGGCACCTGAAATTTCTGAGATACCTCGATACGATATCTCCAATTATAGATAAAATTGTCAGAGTGAATTCGCTGAGAAAAACCTGAGCTGAGAGGAGGCCAGGACCCGAGGGCATCGTCGAGACATCGGCATTCTGAAGGATTTAAGGAAGCGGCGATTGGCAAAACGGTGGTGAGCAATCAGAAATTCCGTCCAAACCAAAACTGAAGGAGAAACCATGATCAAACAAACACGTGTCAGCCACCCGATATACAGCCTTCTGCCCACGAAAGTCGAGGGATTCGATTCATTGGCGGAGCTGGCCCTGGATATGCGTTGGTCGTGGGAACATGCTGCCGACGAGGTGTGGCGGCAGCTTGATCCCGAACTTTGGGAAATCACGCATAACCCCTGGGTTGTCCTCCAGACGGTCTCGCGCGACCAGATCGAACGCGTGCTGGCCGATCCCGTTTTTCGCAAAAACGTTGACGAACTGGTGCAGACCATGCGGCAAACGGCGGAGACGCCGGCGTGGTTTCAGCAGAATCATTCGCAGGATTCCCTGACCTGCGCCGCTTATTTCAGCATGGAATTTATGTTGAGCGAAGCTTTGCCCATCTACTCGGGTGGGCTCGGAAATGTAGCCGGCGATCAGCTCAAAGCGGCCAGCGACCTGGGCGTACCGGTAGTCGGCGTTGGACTTCTGTACCAGCAAGGCTATTTTCGCCAGGTGATCGGCAAGGAAGGAGAACAGCAGGCCCTCTTCCCGTATAACGACCCCGGACAGTTGCCGATCACGCCTCTGCGTGAAGCGAACGGCGAGTGGTTGCGGTTGGAGATTGTACTCCCCGGTTACTCGGTCTGGCTGCGCGCCTGGCAGGTCCAGGTCGGTAGGGTGAAGCTTTACCTTTTGGACAGCAATGATGCGGCCAACTTCCCCGCTCATCGGGGGATTACCAGCGAGCTTTATGGTGGCGGGCCTGAGCTGCGCCTCAAACAGGAACTCCTATTAGGAATCGGCGGATGGAGACTGCTGAGTGCCCTTGACCTCCAGCCGGAAGTCTGTCATCTGAATGAAGGGCATGCAGCTTTTGCCGTGTTGGAACGGGCCCGAAGTTTCATGGAAGAGACCGGGCAGCCCTTCGAAGTCGCACTGGCCGTCACTCGAGCCGGGAACCTCTTCACCACCCACACCGCAGTGGCCGCCGGTTTTGACCGTTTCGCTCCGGCTCTCATCGAGCAATACCTCGGTGGCTATGCCGAGCAGAAGCTCGGCATAACACCCCGCGATTTGCTGGCCCTGGGCCGACAGAACCCGGACGATTCGTCGGAAAGTTTCAACATGGCCTATCTGGCAATCCGCGGGAGCGGGGCGGTCAATGGCGTGAGTCGCTTGCACGGGAAGGTGAGCCGGCACCTCTTTGAGCCTCTTTTTTCGCACTGGCCGCAAGAGGAAATCCCGGTCGGACACGTGACCAACGGCGTCCACACGCCGACCTGGGAATCGTCGATAGCGGAAGATCTCTGGACAAACGCCTGCGGAAAAGACCGCTGGCTGGGGACGACGAAAACCTTGGACCGGGACATCCGCTGCGTCTCCGACGCCAGGCTCTGGCAATTTCGCATCGCTGCCAGCAAGTCTTTAGTTGAATACACCCGAGAGCGTTTGTCCAGACAACTGGCCGTCTCCGGCGCCTCGCCCGAGGCGATTGACGAAGCGAAACATCTGTTTGATCCCAAAGCCTTGACCCTGGGCTTTGCGCGGCGCTTTGCGACCTACAAGAGACCGAACCTGCTGCTCCACGATCCGGAGCGACTCCTACGCCTGTTAACTGATCCTGATCGGCCGGTACAACTCATCATCGCCGGCAAAGCTCATCCTGAGGACCGTGCGGGGCTGGCCCTGATTCAGCAATGGGTGCATTTCATCCGGCGGCCGGAGGCACGACCCCATATCGTCTTTTTGAGCGACTACGACATGCTGTTAACCGAGCGCCTGGTGCAGGGTGTGGATGTCTGGATCAACACACCGAGGCGACCATGGGAGGCGTGTGGAACGAGCGGCATGAAGGTGCTCGCTAACGGAGGGATCAATCTCTCTGAATTGGACGGCTGGTGGGCGGAAGCCTACACGCCTGAAGTGGGGTGGGCGTTGGGGGACGGCCTGGAGCATGGCGACGATCCGACTTTGGACGCGGTCGTGAGCGTGCTGCTGATAAGGGCGCGATGGGCTTACAGTTGGTGAGTTGGCAGCGGGCTTTGGAACAGGGTTGGTCAAATCTTCGCTTCGGTGAAATTAAGGTGGTGAGCGACGAAGAAAAGCATGTATTCGAGGCTCAGGTTTATCTCAACGGCCTCGACCCAAATAGTGTACGGGTAGAACTTTACGCCGACGGATTGAACGGCAGCGAGCCGGTACGCCAGGAGATGAAGGGTGTCGGGCAACTGGTGGACGCAAACGGCACCATCTATAGCACACAGGTTTCAGCAACCCGTCCGGCAACGGACTATACGGTGCGGGTGATACCGTATCGTAACGACGTTGCGATCCCATTGGAAGACCCACGAATCCTGTGGCAGCGATGATCCTATTGACGGTAGAAAAGACGATGAAAAAAGCGAAAATGACGAAGGAGTCATCCAAAAGGCCGGTTAACCCACGAATCCTGACCATCAATGGCGGCTCGTCGAGCATCAAATTCGCGCTGTTCGATGGCGGTGATCCGCCCCGACGGATTCTGGATGGCAAGATTGATCGAATCGGACTGCCGGAACCCACCCTGCGGGTGAAAGGCTCGAACCCAACGGACAACCTTTCTCGGTCAGTGACCGCACCGGATCACACGAAGGCGGTGGACGCCCTGATGGATTGGATCGAAGAACGCAGCGAACGTGATGTATTGACCGCTGTCGGGCATCGCGTGGTACATGGCGGGCCGAAATACAGTGCCCCGCAGTTAATCACCAAGGAAATGGTTGAGGAGCTTCATCGGCTTAGTCCATTTGATCCGGAGCATCTGCCGGAGGAAATTCTATTGACCGAGGCCTTTCATCGCCGATTTCCGGATCTGCCCCAAGTGGCGTGTTTCGACACGGCTTTTCACCATGATCTGCCGCGCGTGGCCCGGTTGTTACCGATCCCGCGCCGTTACGAAGCGCAGGGGGTGCGGCGGTATGGGTTTCACGGGTTGTCGTATGCGTTTTTAATGGAAGAGCTGGCATGCCTGGCTGGCGCGAAAGCGGCACAAGGCCGGGTCATCCTCGCCCACCTCGGCAATGGCGCGAGCCTGGCAGCGGTGCATAACGGCGAAAGCATTGACACCAGCATGAGTTTCACCCCGGCAGCCGGGGTTCCGATGAGCACTCGCTCAGGCGATCTCGATCCCGGACTGCTTTGGTATCTGGCGCGCACCGAGGGCTTCGATGCAAAACGATTCAATGAGATGGTCAATTTCCAGTCCGGGCTCCTCGGCATGTCGGAGACCAGTTCCGACATGCGTGACTTGATAGAGTGCGAAACGCAGGACGTTCGGGCGGCTGAGGCGGTTGCGCTGTTTTGCTACCAGGTCAAGAAATGGATCGGCGCATTCGCGGCGGCGTTGGGCGGACTGGACACGCTGGTGTTCTCCGGCGGCATCGGAGAAAAGGCGCCCACGGTCCGTTCCCGGATTTGCAGCGGGCTGGGATTTTTTGGAATCGAACTCGAAGAAAAGCGAAATGCGGCGAATGAAAGCGTGATTTCCGGGGCGGCCAGCCGGGTTGTGGTACGCGTCATTCGCACGGACGAGGAATGGATGATCGCCAAGACGGTTTGCCGCGTTCTCGGCCTTGGCTGAAAAAAGGAGAATTGAACCATGAAGACAAAAACGCTTTCCCCGGAACTGCTCCACAAGCTAAATGCCTACTGGCGCGCCGCCAACTATCTTTCGGTCGGCCAGATTTATCTCTACGACAATCCGCTGCTGAAACGGCCGCTGACGCTCGCGGATGTAAAGCACATGCTGCTGGGCCACTGGGGTACGACACCCGGACAGAACTTCATTTACGTGCACCTGAATCGGATCATCAAGAAATACGACCTTAACATGATTTACGTCTCCGGCCCCGGGCACGGCGGCCCGGCTGTCGTGGGCAACACCTATCTTGAGGGCACTTACAGCGAGATCTATCCCGACATCAGCCAGGACGAGGCCGGGCTGCGGAAGCTCTTTATTCAATTTTCGTTTCCCGGGGGAATTCCCAGCCACGC
>JARROL010000376.1:0-3810 GCA_037383965.1 Desulfobacterales bacterium
CGCAGCATGTGAAAGACCATGGCACACTTGTCGTAGCCGATAACTTTGGTGACCGGGTTGAAACGGCTCTGAAACCGGCTGATCGGAAAATCGTTTTCGGGGGTCACCAGCGTGGCATAGTTGCGCAGGATCTGCCGTCGATACTCACGCGCCGCCTGTTCAGATTCGCGTTCCTTGTATAGATAATCGGCAACATAGGTGGTCAGGCCCTCGGACCAGTTGCCGCCGGCGCCGTCCACGTAGACGCCGTTGCCCCACCAGCAGTGGGCAATTTCATGCCCGAGACTGGTATCGATGATAAATGGCAGCCGCAGGACCCGGCTGCCCAGCAGCGTGTAAGAAGGAAAGCCGTAGCCGGTGGGGAAAAAATTCTCCACCACGGCGAACTTGTCAAACGGGTAAGGGCCGAACAAGCTTTCGTAAAGCCTCAGATATCGGCCGGTCGCGGCAATATATGGTCCTGACAGATCGGCGCTTCGCGGAAGAAAATAGGTCGCCGCCGTTACCCGGCCGATGGCTTCTTCACGCACCTGATAGCGGGCCGCCGAGAGCGAGAGCCCGCGGACGGGATGATCGATCACCCATTTGGAAACGGTTCTGTCGCCGTCGGTGCGGCGGCCCAGACTGCGCCCGGCGGTAACGGCGACCACCCCGGCCGGTGCCTCGACACTCAGCCCGAAGGTAACCCGCTCGGCTTCGAGGTGCGGATACCACCCGGCACCGAAAAGTAGAAGTGTCCCTTGAGGTGAGATGGTGCCGCTGACGCCATAGCCCGGGTTGTCGGTGTTGGCCGGCATCACCGGGACCGGGTCGTCGAATACGGCGGCGTAAGTCAGGCTGATTTGAAGCGGATCGCTTCTCTTGACTGTGACCGGTTTAAACTTCAAGCGGCCATCATTGAACGAGAATGGCACCGGCCTACCGTCGGCCAGGAGGTCGAGACCGGTGGCCTTTTCGTTTAAAAAGAGTTCCACGTCGGCAGGTGCGGCCGGCCCGATTGTAATGGTATCAAATCCTTCGAGCCGGTTTTCGGCCGGATACAGGACAACCTTCAGATCGTGGTGCACATCGAGCGCCTCGACCGGACAGGCGATCAACAAAAAAAGACCGGCCAAGAGCATCGCCGGCCTTATGACATTGTTTTGAAAAAAGTGCATGATCCAATTCGATTGATGGGTGTCGCCCGCGCCCTGGAAGCGGCACGGGGTGAGTGATTGATTCGTGCTTTATTTTAACAGATCCGACCTCACTTTGCAAAGGTCTTTGGCTTGACACGATGGCATCAAATTATTTATGAAGAAACACTCCTCATTGCTGCACGTGACGCGGCACATCCATCCGAGTTGAGGATCTCTTGATATTTTCGTGATTTTTCACCGTCGATTCCGGCCCTCGGGCACCGACCGTCCGATCATGGCCGCATCGTTGTTACCGTTTAAGCCCATCAAACAACAATTTTTAAGAAAGGAGCAGCCGTAATGAGTCAGACCGAAAAAAACTTGAGGGATGCATTTGCCGGTGAGTCCCAGGCCAACCGAAAATACCTGGCATTTGCCAAGAAGGCGGATAAGGAAGGCTACGGCCAGGTGGCCAAACTCTTTCGCGCCGCCGCCGAGGCCGAGACGGTGCACGCCCACGCCCACCTGCGGTCCCTTAAAGATGTCAAGTCGACCGCGGAGAACCTGAAAACCGCGATTGCCGGTGAAACCCACGAATTCAAGAGCATGTACCCCGAAATGATCGAAACGGCCAAGAAGGAGGGAGACAAGACCGCCGAACGCAGTTTCACCTATGCCAACGAAGTTGAAAAAATTCACGCCTCGCTTTACCAGAAAGCCCTCGACCAAATGGACAAACTCGAGGAAACGGACTATTACATCTGTTCAGTTTGCGGTTACACCTGCGAAGGCCAGCCACCGGATGTCTGTCCGGTCTGCGGCGCATTGGCCAAGGCCTTTTTCAAAAGCGAGTAACCCCTGAACTCGGGCCTTGGAAGCCCCTTCAACAGCTCCGACCGCCCGTCACCGTCCTCAAGCCACGCCGGTGGCGGGTCGTTTTTCGCTCCTGCCGTCCGTTGGACGGCACTGGAGACGCCTCCCGCACCACCGTTCATCACCCGATCACCGCGTTCGATCGCGTCGTGGCAACATTGATGGGTCCGTGAGGTTTACGAAAAAGCAAGTTCGCAATTTTGGGCGTGGAGACGCACGGCCAGCAAAGCGTAAAAACTCTGAATATTCAGAGTTTTTCCAACGCGGCCGAACGGGATGCATTGGCATCGAAAATGTGGCGGTATATTTGAGTGAAGCCCTCGCGCGAACCTTGATTCCGACGGCATCAGTATTTAAATTAAAACTTTTAATGGCTTTTCGCTCCGCTGCGATGCATTAAAACGAGCGTCATCGGAAAGGTAAAATGCCAAAATCAAACTCCCGTCCAACCAATGCGGTTCAACAGTCGACCTTGATCGGCGTAGCGGTGCTTTGTCTTGCCGTGGGGTTTCTCGGAGGTGTCGTCTTCAGCATTTACAAATCGACCGCAGTCGCCCCGGTCGCCGTCCCTTCAGCGGCACAGCCGGATATCGGCGACCGGGCCCAGGAGCTCGACCGCCTCACCAAAGAAACCGCTCAAAACCCAGGCAACAGTGAGGCCTGGACCCAGCTGGGCAACCTGTATTTTGACACCAACATCCCCGACAAGGCCATCTGGGCTTATCAGAAATCCCTCGAAATAGACCCCGCCAACCCGAACGTCTGGACCGACCTGGGCGTCATGTATCGGCGCAACGATCAGCCGCAAGAAGCGATCAAGGCTTTCGACGAGGCCATCCGGCTCGATCCAAAACACGAGCCGTCACGCTTCAACAAGGGGATCGTTCAACTGCACGACCTCAACAATCCGGCCGCCGGCATCAAGACCTGGGAAGACCTGCTGGCGATCAATCCACTGGCCATGGCGCCCAACGGAAAATCCGTCGATGAACTGGTGGTCATTTACAAGAAAAATATTCAAAAGACGAAGTGACCCGAAAAGGAACTTAAATGCCCGCTCGAATGGGTCTTGCGCTTCTGCTGTGTGCGGCGTTGCTGCTGACGATCGCCTGCGGCAGCGGCTCGGAACAACCCGGCGCTGATCATCGGATGCGAAAACCCCTGACGGCGATCTCAGGCGGTCAGGAGATGACGCGGATCGTCGCAGCCGCAGGCGAGCGGTTGCTCATTTTTGATTTTTACGCCGACTGGTGCCAACCCTGCAAGGAACTTGAACCGATCCTCGAATCGATTGCCGCGCAGAAAGCCGATGTGGTCGATGTCTATAGAGTCAATTACGATGAAAACCAATCCTTGGCCGAACTCTTTGGTGTGCGCGGCATCCCCTTCGTCGCTTACGTCAAAAACCGTACCCTGGTCTACAGCCTGATGGGCCTGCGCACCGAGGAGACCTATCTCGAAGCGATTGAGAGCTTTACGCGCCCGGGTGCTGCCGTCGCAAAAAAGGGCTCCGGCACTCGCCTGGATTTACCCGGGCTGCCAGCCCATGAGCCCATAAAACAGAGTGGCCAAGCCGATTCCACTGAACAGCGCTGAAGCCATTGCGGTTGCCGCAATGCCACCCGTCATCCACACCGGTCCCCCGATCAGCGCCCCCAGCACCCGGCCGAGTCCGGCCGCTGCCAGAACGGTGGCCATCATGGTGGCCCGCTGCGACGGCATGAGTGCGGTGGCCAACGACAGTAAGCAGACAATGGTAAATTCGTCGACCAGGATGACGACAAAGAGTCCGTCCAAGGCCAATGAAATATGTTGGCCG
>JARROL010000377.1:0-2644 GCA_037383965.1 Desulfobacterales bacterium
GAGACGACGATCAACGAACTGACCACGGTTGCTGCGTCTTATTCGATGGCTCAGTTTTACCGGACCGGTCAGATTTCCGGCAACCCCTTTGCCCTGACCATCGCGGCCATGATGAACGACAACATCGTGATGCCGCTGACCGGTGAGTCTTCGCCCGTGCTCTTGAATTCTCCCAATGCGGACGAAACCAATTCGCTCCGGATGACGCGTTCCCTGGCCAATCTGCTGAATCGTTGTGCGCTCAAGCCTAACATCGCCGCGGAGGTGATACGCTCGACACGGGTAGCCGGCGAACCAATGCCCGGCGACACTGCGGTGGCCCTCGCCAATCTCGCCCGCAATCCCGGCCAGAAGGTTGACCGGCTTTATCGCCTATCCCGATTCCGCCCGGCTTACACCCCGGCGCTGGAAGAGGCCCCGGACGCATGGACGGTGACGGTGAAAGTGAACCATACAGGCGACAACAGCAAACTGTTTGGCGGACCGGCCAACGTCGCGTTCGACGCTTGGGGCTACGCATGGGTCACCAATAATGTCTACCAGGGCACACCAAATTCCGGGGATTTCCTCGTCGTGCTTCAGCCCAATGGTAAACCGGCGGACGGGACCAACGGCGCTCCGGTGTCGCCGATCACGGGAGGCGGCATTTTTGGCGGCGGCTGGGGCGTGGCGATCGATGCATTAGACCGCGTATGGGTTTCCAACTTCGGCTGGGGCGGCGTGGACTATTACCCGTCCGAAACCCCGCGCAGTCCCATTGGCAACGGCACGGGAAGCGTCTCCCTCATCCAGGCAGAGGACGGATTGGTCCTCTCGGATCCCGACGGCTTTTTCGGCGGCGTCTGGCGCGCACAAGCCATTCAAGTAGACGCCGGCGGCAATGTCTGGATTGCCAGTTTTGAGAACGACAGCGTGGTGGTCTATAAAAACGGCGACCCTGACGATTCCGTTAGTTTTAAGCAATATTTCGGTAGCAAGCCCTTCGGCCTGGCTATTGCGCTTGACGGTAGCGCATGGGTCTCCGACTCCGGCGGCCTTTCGGGAGTCTTTAGCAGCAGCGTGGCCAGAATTAAATTGAATGCCTTCGGCGAGCTGGAGCAAACGATTCTGTTGCCCATTGGTGACACGCTCAAGGTCATCATCTCCGATTCCATGGGCAACGCTTGGCTGGCGTCTCAGGGCAATGACACCGTTTACGTCATAGATCCCAACGGCAATGTTTTGGGAGCTTATACTGGCGGTGGCATCAAGGGCCCCTGGGGATTGGCCGTCGACGGCGAAGACAACATCTGGGTGGCCAATTTTGGCCCACTGGAAAAGGGAAGCAACTTCACCGATGGCCGCATCTCCAAGCTATGCGGCGCCAATCCCGACAGCTGGCCGCGGCGCAAACAGATGGGCGATCCCCTGTCGCCGGACACGGGCTTTACGGTGCCTTCCGCCGGCAGTCAGGTGCTTCTGGCCGACGGCGATCCACTCTATGGCCCCGATGGCCCCCCCAGCTATTCGCCGATCATGCGTCAGACCAGTTTGCAGATCGACTCCGCGGGGAATATCTGGACCTTCAATAATTGGAAGCCCGATTTCGATACCGACTTTGGCAGTGAAACCGTTCAGGGAAATCCCGGCGGCGACGGTATCGTTATCTTTGTAGGACTGGCCCCCCCGCCACCGGTCCTTTTTTAAGTCGGGACGAAAGAGCGGGCTTGCCCGTGAAAAGTACCGATTCCCCGATCTGATGCAGCCGGAAAAAGACTACATTTCCTTCTTCGTGTGCTGATCATGGTATTCGGTAGGCGTCATGCCGTTTATTGAGCGGAATTGACGAGAGAAGTAAAACGGACTAGCGTAGTCCAATTCGGCAGAAATTTCTTTGATCGAAAGTTGGGATTCCACCAGGTACTTCCGGGCGCGGTTAGTCCTCAGTGTCATGACATTTTGTTGGGGCGAGCGGCCCATGATTTTTTAAATGAAGCATCTGGGTCTATGGGAGACCAACAACCATGATCCACCCGCCCGCCATCCTCTTCCTCACTCTGATAAAATGCCTGATCGTCAGCGTCACCATCTAGGTTCAGATCATATGCCGCATGCAGGTCTCCGTTTTTATACCACCGTGAATCCATAGATAACTCAAGAACAATTGGAAGACGTTTTCCGATTGAAACCTTTAAATACGCCCTGCCAGACCTTTTCGCTTTTTCAAGATCAGAAACATCCATAAATCTATGGCCCTTTTCATCGCACCAACTCAAAACGCCTTTCTCGACCAGCGGTTTCAACCATTGGGATATCGAAGCTGTCGTAACGCCATCCTTTTTAGACAATGCACTAGGGGTGATCACTCCAAATTCTTCGATAAACCGCATCCGATCATCCGCGTCCGATCAAGTCTGCCGTTGATGCTCTGGAAGCAAAGAATATTCAAAGTGCCGTTTTTGATCCCTGCGGAAATGTCCCACTGGAAGGTGATTTCTTGTCGGTTATGCAACAAAATGTTTCGAATCTTGAAGCGGTATTTCGACAACAGTAAAACGCAATTTGTGCACTTCACCAACTTTTGTTGCACCATGGCTTCAATCGAGGCCAATGCAATGTGATAGCGGCTGACCTCGAAGAAGTTTCGTAAATGAGCGCGCTGATC
>JARROL010000378.1:0-2620 GCA_037383965.1 Desulfobacterales bacterium
TTGGCAATGCTGTAGGTCAACATCATCCAGCCCGAAATCTTGGCCAGCAGCCAGATCACGTTGTCTTTGACCAGTTTTTTGCCGGTGACGGTCTCCGTAATTTTGGTGATCAGGATGGTGAAAGCGGGTCCGTAGGCCGCCGCGGACCAGGTAAAGAGGAAAAAAGTAAAAGGCCAGATAAGGATATGCTCCCGAAATCCGAAAGGCCGACCGAAAAGTACGCCGGCCACCCCGCCAAGCGACCCCTGATGGAAAAAAGACAGGAAAGCGCCGGTGGCGGCAAAGATTGCCATGATCTCATGCATGTTGTGGCTGAGGTTGTGAAAAAAGGGCACCCGGTCGAGCTGACGATTCTCGAGCACCAGCGGTATGTATTCAATACTCAAAACGAAGAAGTAACAGGTCAGACAAAAGGCCACCTCGGTCAGCATCGAATGAACATTGGCATGCCAGAAAATGAACCAGCCTCTCAGGGGCTGCCCGATATCGATGGCGAGAATCAGTAATGCCGAACTGTAACAAATGAAGCCGATCAGGACCGCAAAGTTGATGATGTTCTTGAGTTCGTCTTTTCCAACGAGGTATTTCAGGAAACCGCTGAAAAATGCACCGCCGCCCAGAGCGATGACGGCCAGATCGGCCCAGATCCAGAGGGCAAAACCGTAGGCGTTGTTCATGTTGGTCTGGTTGAGTCCCTTCAACCAGCAGAGCAACATGGCATATATACCCCACAGCAGAACCAGGACCACCGGTGTCAGGCCGGCCATGAATTTCCATATTGGACAGCGTTTAACGCCATCTGGTATCAATGCAGCGTCCATAAGTACTATGCTCCTCAGTTTAAATTGATTGGACCGGTTTTACCCCGTCAACCGCGTTGTCATCAGAATCATTGCGTCGATCCTGCAAAAATCTTTGGGTGAACCGCCGATCAGGCTTTGTTCCGATCCGTTACATCATTGTCCCCCAGACGACGGACCCATTCCTTGCTGGAATGGTAATAGACTTTCGGATTGGTTCCCAGGTGCTCCAGCAACCGGAACACGTTTTTTGCCCGTGGCTTGCCCCCGTTGCGGCTGTCCGGCTGCGCCAACTGATGGACCTTGTGGTCCGGGTTGTTCAAATCACCGAAGACGATGGCCTTGGCCGGGCAAGCCTGGGTACAGGCCGTCTGATAGGCATCTTCCGCCAGATGTTCCTCGCCTGTATAATCGGCGCGCTGCTTGGCCAGCTGGTAGCGGTGAAAACAGAAACTGCATTTTTCGACGACCCCGCGCATACGCACCGAAATATTCGGGTTCAAGGATTTCTCCATGCCCTCCGGCCATACCGGATCATACCAGTTGAACAGCCGAACATGATACGGACAGGCGGCCATGCAATACCGACAGCCGAAACAGCGGGTGTAAATCTGGCTGACAATGCCGGTGTTGGCGTCATAATCCGTGGCGGTCGCCGGACAGACTGAAACACACGGCGAGTGGCCATGATGCCCTTCGCAGTGCTGGCAGGGTCGCGGTAGAAAACTGGTTTCGGTGTCCGGGAAAGGTTTGTCATTGCTCAACTGATAAACGCGCATCCACGCGACACTGATCAGCTTATCGGTTTCGTCTTCTCGGAACGGCACATTGTTTTCCGCCATACAGGCGACCATGCAAGATCCGCATCCAGTACACTTGTCCAGATCTATGAACATTCCGAATTTGTGGGCTTTTTCTACTTTCATCTAAACCTCACCGCCGGTGTGAAATGGTAAGGAGACGGCACAGAGCGACTGCTGCCAATCCCCTGAACGATCTGTCAGGCTTTTTCGAGTTTGGCCCTGATGCCCCAGACGGCGTCGTAACCGGTAGCAGTATCTTCGATGGAACCGATCAGGGAATTGACGTTAGCGCCTTTGCCGGCCAGGAATTTACCGTAGGCCGTGTGGCCCAGCCCCGTGGGCAACGCCACCACTCCCGGCATGATGCCCTCGAAAAGATGCACCCGCACTCTGGCCGTGCCGCGAGGCGTTGCCAGGTTGGCGGTCTGTCCGTCTTTCAGGTTCAATTGACTGGCAGTGGCCGGATTGACCTCGATCAAAACGTCGTTGTTTTTTAAAACCGTGTCCGGAACGATTTTTATGACAAACGGCGGATCGCCGATGTAGCCGTTCCACAGTCGCATGGTATCGTAGGACACCAGCACCAAAGGAAAGGCGGCTTTATCGCCTTCCGGTTCGACCGGTGCAAAGCGGGTCATGGCGTCAATTTCGTCATTGGCAAATTCGAACCGGGACGACTTGGTTTCAAAGGTTGCCGGCTGCCCACCTGACCCGTATTTCTCGTCGGACCAGTAGCCTTTTTTATTGAGCAGGGTCCACTTATCGCCGAGCGTCTCTTTCAAACAGGATTGGTAATCTTCCCAGGGAAAGGCCGCGGCAACGGTTCCGCCCAATGACCGGGCCAGTTCGATCACCACGTCTCCTACTGACCGCGTGTTGAATAGCGGTTCGACCACCGGCCGGGTCAAGTTGACAATCGGCAGCGGGTATCCGGCCGCAATCGGTCGATCTTCGTATTGTTCAAGATAAATAGGACTCGGCAGAATGAAATCGGCCAACTCGGCCGTCTCCCCCAGG
>JARROL010000379.1:0-3136 GCA_037383965.1 Desulfobacterales bacterium
GTGGTTTACGGTGCTATGAAATCAGACTCCGGAACGGTTTCTCTTCCTATCGGCCGGCACACCACAGACCGGAAAAAGATGTCGACAAGGAGCAGAAAACCCCGCGTTGCGGAGACCGCATGGCGGATTAGGGAACGGTTCGGGCCCGCCAGTCTCATCGAGCTGGATCTAAAAACCGGCAGAACCCACCAAATTCGGGTTCACTGCAGCGCCATCCATCATCCGGTTGTCGGTGATTCGATCTATGGCCGAAAAAATACTTGGAAAAATGTTGCCCATGCCCAGGATTTATTCGGATCGATTAAACGGCAAATGCTCCATGCATGGCGTCTTGAGTTTACCCATCCTGCGACACAGGAGACGGTGTGCTTTGAGGCCCCTTTGCCCAAGGATATGCAGGATGTCATCGCAGCGTTGCGCCGGGTGGCGTCACACCCGAAAACATGAAAATGCTGGCACGAAAAGATAGAATTTCTTTAGTGGACAACACCCGGAATCTAGTGAGAATTCACCCTAAACGGTCTTTAAAGGTTTCGAGGGCGTCTTGCAGCATACGGCGAATGAACACCTCCTTATCGCCGTGGGCAAGCTTTTGATAGGCGTCGTATTCCGGGTGTGATGCCGCCAGTTCAGGCGGGTTGGCTTTGCAGGCAGGTTTTAAGCTGTTGAATTCTTGAACCATTTGAACGAGGTTGTGCATTTTGCATGGAAGATGAGCGAGCCAATTCAATCGTCGCATGATTTCAAACCGCACCTGATCGGCCAAAAAGAGATGAATGTCCACCACCCGCATCTGCATTCTGTTCCGAAGGTCGTTGAACTTTGTCGCCGGCCCCAAATCGAGAATTCCCATGATGAGTTCATAATAGGCGGCGGCGCTGTTATCCCCGGGCTGGGCCAGAAAATAGAGGGTTTTGTCAGAGAGTTCGGAAAGTTTGATGTCGATGGCGAAGGATTCGTCGAAGCGCTTTTGCCAAGGGCCAAAAACCCGTTCTTTAAAGGTTTTGGCCCGGTAGGCCTGAATGTCAACGACTTTTACCATTGAAACTAAAACTCTCCGACCTCTCATCTTGATGCGTCGATGTTGGATGGGTTGGCGGCTTTTAATTCTTGCAAGCCAAACCGTTTCAGCACAAATCAGGCAACATCCTTGTCATAGCAGATCAGGCAGCACTGCAGGCAGCGGTTCGATTCATACAGGGCCTCTTCCTCGCTGATAACCAGATCCGCTTCGACAAACGACTTGATTCGATCCTCCACCGGCAATTCCGGCATCTTGGTTCTGGGTAATTTCGTTATCCCGGGAACCGATTCAAATATGGAGACCGGAATGTGATTTTTAAACAATGTTCTTTGCGGAGGTGTCACATCCTTGCCGGTAAGATACATATGGATGGATCGGGCGGCGCGACGTCCTCCGCCGATGGCCGAGACCACCAGGTCGGCGCCGGTTGCGGCGTCTCCGCCGGTAAAAATATAGGGTATACTTGATTGAAGGGCTACTGGGTCCTTTGAATCAATGGTATTCCAGCGGGTCATCTTCAGATCCTTGTCCAACCGCTTACTTTCGTCCTTGAAGAATACATCCGGCCCTTGACCGATCGCAGTGATCAGCATGTCGATATCCATGATGGTTTCGGAACCTTCGATGGGCACCGGTCTCCGTCTGCCGCTGGCATCCGGCTCGCCGAGCTCCATTTTTTGATATTCGAGTCCGACAACCGTGCCTTCTTCATCGCCGACAACCCGGGTGGGGGCTGCCAGAAATGTGAACTTGACGCCCTCATGTTCCGCCGCTTCGATTTCGACCATATTGGCCGGCATTTCCTTTCGGGTTCGGCGGTAAACGATCGATACATCCTGGGCACCCAGGCGAACCAGCGTACGGACGCAGTCGATGGCCGTGTTCCCGCCGCCGATGACGGCACACCGTTTCCCTACAAAAGGCCTCGGTTCGTGCGGTTTTTCCTGCTGCCACAGCGCAAAATTGGTGAGAAAATTGATTCCGGTGTAGCAGCCTTTAAGATCTTCACCTTCAACGCGCAGAGAGTAGTCTTTCCAGGCGCCGATCCCCAGAAAAACAGCATCGAATCCGGCAGCCATCAGCGATCCGATGTCAAAATCCCGGCCCAGCATCATGTTGGGTTTATGTTCGATGCCCAAATCCAGGATCCCCTGAATCTCCCATGCCAAAACCTCTTTGGGCAGCCGGTATTCCGGGATTCCGTAACGAATCATTCCCCCGAGTTTCGGCATGGCATCAAAAATGGTCACACCATGACCCAGGCGACGGAGAAAATATGCGCAGCTTAAACCGGCCGGGCCTCCGCCGATAACCGCAATTTTTTTGCCGGTATCCGGTGCGCAGGAGATGGGCAGCCGCCGCCCGGATTTCATTTCATAGTCGGCGGCAAAACGTTTCAACTGGTTAATGGATACCGCTTCATCTTCCAATCCCCTGCGGCAATAATCTTCGCACGGATGAGGGCACACGCGGCCGCAGGCCAGCAGCAGCGGATTTCGTTCCCTAATGGTGTTGACGGCACCTTCAAAATCACCGGTTTTGATTTGATAAATATATTTCGGGATGTTGATTTCAGCCGGACAAGTTTGCTGGCAATGCGATCGTCATATTGGTTGAGATGCAGCAGCTTCTGCGACATGGTTTTGATCTGCATGATGTCCTTGGGACACGCTTTTTCACATGCGCCGCATCCCACACATTTAATCTCGTCGACAACAGGAAATCCATGGGGTCCTATTTTTAGTGCATTGAACGCACAGGCGGTCACACAGTCGCCGAAACCGATACACCCAACGGGGCATTGGCGTTCACCACCGTATATCGCAGCGGTTGCGCGACAACTCATGATGCCCATGTAGTGATATTTATCTTCCGCACGATCGCCTCCCCGACAGGTGTTATAAGAAATCAGGGGTTCCGCGGTTCCCGGGTCGACGCCCATGACAGCCGCAATGTTTGCTGCCGATTCGGGACCGGCGACAATACATACGCTCGGCGCTGCTTCACCGGCAACAACGGCAACGGCGGCAGCCGAACATCCGGCATACCCGCAACCGCCGCAGTTGGCACCGGCGGTGAAAGATTCCACCTCTGCAATACGAGGATCCTCAT
>JARROL010000380.1:0-2602 GCA_037383965.1 Desulfobacterales bacterium
GCAAAAACCAAGGGCCACGCGGCCTATGTGTTGACTGAAATTGAGGAAATCGCGAGTTGAGGGCCTCTTCAAAAAATTGCTTGAAATATGTCCGTTTTTGAATTAGTGTAATGGCCGATGAAATCTATTTGACCCCATGAGACGAATAGCGGGAAATGGACGTTATAGATGGTGAATTGAGCAATACGTCATTCGCCATCTTTATTTTTTATGATCGACCAAGGACAGGCAACATTTATGGACGACAAGGAGCCTGGCGGTAGTCCCGACCACCAACGCCAGCAAGCTGACCGTAAAAATGTAATATCCCGGCTGCCCGTCAACCGGCTTCAAGACGCGAAGACCCCTTCACCGCCAGCCTCGATGCGCTGACGCGCGCCTTCGCCCCTTCTCGTCTTGGTCCGTTTGCGGGCCATGGGATGAGAAGGAGGCACAATGACCTCTGCCCTTTGTTCCCAATTTGTAAGCGAACAATCGCCCGATAGCGCAAATCACAGCTATATAAACACACTGCGTGACTTACACCCATCGGATATTGCCGAAAATCTCGAGAACGCCGAATTCAAGCCCGAAGTTATCATCGAAATCCTGCTGCAAGTCGGCAACCACATCGCGATGGAAGCCTTTGAGCAGCTTTCTCTCGAAACGCAGCAGGCATGCCTGGAAACCGGTAACGCCCATACCATGCTGCGGTTTATCGAGAATATGGACCCGGACGATCGGGTCGACCTGCTGAAAAAAGTCGACGTCGATATCCGCGAAGCGATCATGCCGCTCATCGCACAGGCCGAACGCAACGAAATCAGGCGCCTGTGGCAATATGCCGAGGGGACCGCCGGGGCCGTGATGACGACGGAGTATGCATTTTTACCGGGGCATATCACCGTCGGTACCGGTTTGGAAAGCCTGCGGCTGCAGTCGCCAAACAAAGAAACCATTTATTATATTTATATCACCGACGACAGCCGCCACCTCCTGGGCATGATTTCGCTGCGTGATCTGATCATGTCCAAACCCAATGCCCGACTCGACACCCTCATGCAAGGCAATGTCATTTCGGTCAAACACGATATGGCGGTTGAAGCCGTCGCAGCCCTCATCTCGAAATACGATTTCCTGGCCCTGCCCGTGGTGGACCGTGAAGACCGTCTGCTGGGAATCATTACCGTCGATGATGTCATCGACATCATCGAAGCGGAAAGTACCGAAGACTTCCAACGCATTTCGGCCGTGGTTCCCTTCGATGAGCAGTACTTCAAGCGTCCTTTGCCCCGGTTGTTCTGGAACCGATTCTGCTGGCTGGCCATTCTGCTGTTCACTTCTCTGCTCTCGACCACCGTCATGGAAATGAATTCGGCTATCCTGCACCAAATGGTGGCCCTGGCGTTTTTCATTCCCCTGGTGACCGGCACCTGCGGTAATGCCGGGACGCAGTCGGCCACCATGGTCGTGCGGGCCCTGGCCTTGGGAGAAATTTGTCCGCGTGACGCCCTGCGGGTGTTCAACCGCGAACTCCTGATGGGATTGGCGCTTGGCCTCACCCTCGGGTTGATGGCCTATTTCCGCGTTTTCCTGCAGGATCACAACATGATCCTCGGCTGTATCGTGGCCATGGCCCTGCTGGCCACGCTGCTGACGGCCAACTTGGCCGGTGCGCTCATCCCGCTCCTACTGAGGCGGGTGGGACTCGATCCGGCCTTGACCGCCGGACCTTTCATCGCCACTATCATCGATGCCGTCGGCATCACCCTTTATTTCCAGATCGCCGCAATCCTCTTGAGAAATTTTAACGCCTGAATGAATACTGGATAATGGAAATGAGATCATATGCCGGAGACCGCACATATGAGTGTATTTTCACAATTCTGAGGTGAAAACTTCACAATCACTTGTTTACACGCCACCTTCTTTAAGTCTAACCCTTTTGAAATATTTCGAATTCTGGTTTTCTGACCAGTGGCACAGAAAATGCTTCGACTGTTGATAAGACGCGAAAAAGCGAGGTCATCATGAACAGGTTGAAGCGCGCTGTCAGGAAAACCGTTTGCTGGCTGGAGAATCAACTCACCCGTTACCACCTAGCCCGCCTCCTTAAACCGACCCGGTTTTGACGAACGCTTTCTCAGCGCTCTTGACGCTTCGCGACCACATGTCTATCCAAGCGATCGATGGGATAAAAAGGAATGGCATCTAAATGGATGAATAGCAGCGACAAAAGTGGCAAGAAGCAGCTGATTAAACAATACAGAAAAAAGTTTCGGATTCGGGAAAACCTCGATCATTATTCCGAAGAAGACCTTCGTGCCGCCGAGAAAAAATTCCTAAAAATGTGTTTGACAAAAGGGCAGTGCTGAAATCTATCCCGCAATGTCCCCTCTTCCTGAAGGCCAACCGGCTTCTGATGCGGGTCTGATGCACCGCACCCGCAGAAGCGGCCATCATCATGCCGGGGCGAACAGAACCGTCATGTCGGATAATGTTCAGTAGACATACCGGATCGTATCCTGAAGCCGTCTCTCGGCATCGCCAAAGAATGAGCACACGTTGAAGTCCAGGTGTAAGAAACCGGCCGGATTGGTGGAATAAAAGTTGATATCCTTCT
>JARROL010000381.1:0-3241 GCA_037383965.1 Desulfobacterales bacterium
CCCGGAAGGTGATTTATTCGGTCTTACACGGATTTTTAGCAACCGTTCACAGTGTCCCTAAATTCTTCCGCAATTCTCAGTGAACCTACACCCGGCCTGCTCTCCACGGCCCTTGTCGTCACCGAAGATTTATGTCGGCCCTCTATCGGGCTATCTTTTTGGACGGATTTGTGGCATATTATATGGTCTAACTGTATCAATGCATTGACAAATCGAATGCCGAAGAGGAGGCGGGCAGAATGACGGATAAATGGCAAAGCGATCTTAATTGCGCCATCGCTTGCGCGCGTTGCAAAAAATCACTAAAGGCCGATGATCGACGCATACTCTCGGTCTACGATCATCAGCCGATCTGTATAGACTGCAAAAAAAGGGAAGAAGAGCGGGCCGACTACCCGGAAGTTTCTCAAAAAATGATCGGGACCTGCATGGCCGAAACGGAAGTCATGTACAGCGACCCGGGGGGGTACTGCTACTACCATTTCTACCCTTTTAAGTGCTGACCGTCCAACCGGCAAACACACCGCATAAGTTGGTTATTCAGCACCGGCAGCCTGACGGAATCCATCGGCGTCCAAAATGGTATTTTTGAGCGAGCCCTTGGTGGTGATTAAGAATGACGCAACCTTTTTAGACTGCCGGTGCGCCGGACGTTGCTTCTTCCTGAATGCAGGCGGCATCGCCACAACCGCAAAAGGGGTGGAATGAATAAGAAAACGACCCTCAGAAAAACCGATCCTCCTTTATCATCTTTTCCGAGCAGACCGGCCGGCACGTTCGAACACGCCGTCGAGGCCCTTCACGTCAGTGAGGAAAAGTATCGCACCATCATCGAAAATATCGAAGACGGCTATTACGAGGTCGACCTTAAAGGAAACTTTACCTTCTTCAACAATGCCATGACGCGCATCACCGGTTTCAGCCGCAACGAACTCTTGGGCATGAACAACCGGGATATAATGGACAAGTTCAACACCAAGCAGGTGTTCCAGGTTTTCAACCAGGTCTACCAGACCGGCCTGGCCACCAAGGCTTTCGATTGGCAGTTGATTCGAAAAGATGGGTCCCGGTGCACCCTGGAAGTATCGATCTCCCTTAAAAAATCGATTATAGGGGAGCCGGTCGGTTTCATGGGGATTGCACGCGATGTCACGCAGCGTAAATTGATGGAGCAGGCCCTGCGGGACAGCGAAGAAAAATACCGCATGATCATCGAGAACATCGAAGACGGGTATTATGAAGTCGACCTGGCCGGCAATTTCACTTTTTTCAACGACGCTTTGGCCCGCATCACCGGCTACGCCCGCAAAGATCTGATGGGCATGAACAACCGCGACATCATGGATGCTTTCAACGCCAAACGGGTTTTTTCACTTTTCAAAGGCGTCTACGACACCGGCCTGGCGACGAAAGCCTTCGATTGGGAGCTGATCCACAAAGACGGCTCCAAACGATACGTTGAAGTGTCGGTCTCCCTGAAACGCGATTTAAAGGGACACCCGATCGGCTTCATGGGCATCGCCCGTGACATCACGGAGCGAAGGGAAACCGAAGAGTTGCTGCGGAAGAGCGAAGAGAAGCTGCGTGGTAAAACCAGGAACCTCGAAGAAGTCAATACGGCGCTGACGGTCTTGCTGAAAAAACGCGAGGAAGACAAAAAAGACCTCGAGCAAACCGTGCTGACCAATCTAAACGACATGGTAAAACCCTATTTGGAGAGGGTCAAGGCCCGGGCAAAGGATCCAAAACAAAAAGACAACCTGGCGGTTCTGGAAGAGAATTTGAACGCAATAACCTCACCGTTTTCGTATCGCTTGTCTTCCCGCTACCTCAACCTGACCTCGTCTGAAATCGAAATAGCCAACCTTGTCAAACAGGGTAAGAGCACCAAGGATATCGCCGACCTTTTAAGCGTTTCCACCAAGACGATCGAGGTTCATCGCCTCAACATCCGCAAGAAACTGGGGTTGAGCAACAAGAGGGCCAGCTTGAGAACCCACCTGTTGTCGGTTCGCTGACGGAAAAACCATTGCTGCGTGAGCCCTTAGTGCCCACCCTCGCTGAATGCCAGCCGGGCGGCGGCCAGGTCAAACATGGCGTGTCCGACGCTCTTGAAAATCACCGGCCCTTCTTCCGGTCGCTGTTCTTCTATCGCTTCGGCCAGCGGTCGAACCCGTTCCCAGTCTATCCCTGCCTGAATGAAATCACCGGCCTCGGCTTGGACACCTTCCAGCGAATCGGCAAAAAGCCGGCTGCGCCGCACCAGATCTGCCGCCAGCTCGGCCATGGAGGGTGTGAAAGCACCGACGGCCGCAACGAAGGCATCGGGCCGCAGTTCCCCGCCGATGACCGGAGAAGCGCTGTTGGTGGCCGTAACGATGAGCGTCACGTCTTTCAGGACCGGTTCCGAATGCTGGAGGACCTGAACCCGCAGTTCAAGCGAGCGGGCAAAAACAGCCAGTTTTTCGGCATTCTCGCGGGTGCGGGAAGTAATGAAGACCTGCTGCACGGACAACACCTCTCTGAAGGCCTCGAGATGGGAACGGGCCTGGGTACCGGCACCCACAATAAGAAGCGGCCCCGCAGGATCGGGAGCCGCACGGGCCTGGGTACCGGCACCCACAATGAGAAGCGGCCCCGCGGGATCGGGAGCCAAGCGGCGGGCCGCCAGGGCGCTCACTGCCGCGGTACGCCGAGCGGTCACCGTTATCCCGTCTATGATACCCAGACGCCGGCCATTGGCAGCGTCCATTACGATGACCTCTCCCTGTATGGTGGGCCGGCTGCCTTGCCGGTTCTGCGGGTGAACGGTCACCAGCTTGGTGATCGCAATGCGTCCGTCTGAAGCCGGCATCACCAAAAGAGTACCTTCGGCAGCGATCGACACCACCATCCGCTCCGGGGCGACAATCCGACCGGTTCGGTGCGCTTGAAGCATATCGGCAAGGGCATCACATAGGGCCGGGTAAGGCAAAGCCCGCCGGGTCTGCGCGGCATCGAAAATCCGTATCATATGGGTGGATGGGTTCATCGGTTCTGGCTCCCTTCTTACCGGTTGCTGCGGCCGCCCGATCACGTGGGCGAGGCCTCAATTGGTACTTGACATGCCGTTAAATAAAGCTTAAAAAATTCAGTCAATTGTGCGCTCAGGTACTTCGGGACCCCACCGCACCAAAGAGGGTGTCGAACCCGACCGCGAGCGACGCGAAAGCCGTCTTCGGACGTATTTTTTCTATATCAC
>JARROL010000382.1:0-2586 GCA_037383965.1 Desulfobacterales bacterium
TGGATCGAGTTGTTGCCCAGACAGAATATAGGACCAGGATGAAGTGAGCTCAGAAACACGACATGCGTCAACTGACAAGCGAATTGGCGAAAGTGAAGCGACACGGCAGTTCGATGTATATATCATTAATGATGTTTAAGGTGATTTGCAATGAGGTGACACACTCATTTTAATAGGCATAACCCCTACGTGAGAACAGAGGAGAGCACAGTCGTCGAGGATCAGGATTTGATAAAAGCTTCGGCGCGGGCTGTACCGTCTCGGCTTTCAAGAGCACCGAGGCAGAAACCTTCGCATAAAGAATTTGCTGCAGCCGGCAGACGCCAAAATCGTCCTGCTGGTCATGGACGGTCTCGGCGGTCTGCCCAAGGGTTTGGGATACGGTACGGAACTTGAAACGGTCAAAACGCTGAACCTGGACGATCTGGCCGTCTCATACGGGCCGGATTATTACAGACCATAGCTCTGGTTACATTCCGCGGGGAGGCTTAACCCCCTTGGCCTCCCCGCGGTTTCTTTACCGCCCACTGCTGAAATTACCGGCTACGATACTTCCTCTCTTCATTTTCGAGAACCGATCGAGATGAGCATGCTCCTGGTTGGCAATTTCCCCTTGCAAATGATCGCGCGGATGCGCTTCTTTCAGGTCGGCCGCCGACCGCACGGACAAAAAAGTATCCTTTATTCCGGGCGTGGATTTAGGCGGTATTTCCGCTGCGCGCTTCGATTAATTCGGCCAGACGCTTCCGCGGCGCTGCCAGTCCGCGGGCGTGGCGGTCCATATCGGCCCAGGGGTCGTCTTTTTGGCCGAGACGCCTGAAAATGTTGCGCAGGGTGTAACGGTTCGACCTCAGGCTGCTGTCGGAGAGCTCTTCCCAATCGAGCGGCGTGGCGATGGGGGCGCCGGCCTTGGCTCGGACGGCGTAAGGGACGACTGCGGTTTGGCCGTAACCGTTGCGTAAATAATCGAAAAACAGACGTTGTTTCCGTTTTTCCTTCCGCGGTTCGGTGGTGTAACGATCCGGTTGCTGCTCGACGATGAACGTTGCCAGGTCACGCGCGAAATCGCGCACGGCATCGAAGGAGGCACCGGGCGCCAGCGGCACCGCAACGTGCAGACCTTTTGAGCCAGTTGTCATGACATACGGCGCCAGGCCGATATCTTCGATCACCTCGCGCAGGTGCCGGGCGGCCTCGCGGACGCCGGCAAAGTCGTCGCCGGCCGGATCCAGGTCGAAAATCATGCGATCAGGCCGGTCGAGACTTGCCCGCCGGCTCAACCAGGCGTGCAGGGTGATGCACGCCTGATTGGCCAGATAGACCAATGTCGCGGCATCGTTGCAGACGACCATCGATCGGACTTCATCTCGATCCTTGAGCCTGACGGTTACCTTCGTGATCCAATCGGGAAAGTAATCCGATACCTGTTTCTGATAAAATCCCGTCTCCGCGATTCCGTCGGGAAACCGCTGCAGCATGACCGGACGCCCCTCCAGATAGGGCAGGATTCGGTCCGCCATCCGGTGGTAGTAGTCGATCAGATCGCCTTTCGTGATGTCGTCTTGTGGGAAAAGGACCTTGTCCCGGTTGGACAGGTCGATGGTGTGTGAATCGACTTTCATTTTTCGGCGATTTGCTCCAAGGTGCGCCCCGAAAGGACGGACGTCGGCTCCGTGCTGACAGGATTCCTTCGCGCATCGGCCTCGTCGTCGTTCATCTTGACCAGAAGCCAGCGATCGTCGTTGCCCCCGGTACGGATCAACGCGTAACCGCCCTTGATTTTGCGGCCCTCCAGCCAGACCTCTATCTTGCCGTCCTTATGCGACTCGGCCATGGATCGGCCGTCATCCTTTTTTTCGAACCGGAGGTTGCGATACGGTCCCGTGTCCCATACCAGAACGGTTCCGGCGCCATATTCGCCCTCCGGGATGACCCCCTCGAAATCGGCATAGTCGAGGGGATGGTCCTCGGTGGGCATGGCCAGGCGTTTTTCCCGCGGGTCGGTTGACGGCCCCTTGGGAACGGCCCAGGATTTGAGCACGCCATCCATCTCCAGCCGAAAATCGTAATGCAGGCTACTGGCGTCGTGCTTCTGAATCACGAAAAGCGGCTTTTCCGACGAACCGCTCTTGCCGCCTTCGGGTTCGGGTGTGCGCTGAAAGTTGCGCTTTCGGCTGTATTTCGAGAATGGTTCGCTGGAAGGCATAATGTCGGCCTCTCTTCAATTCGTTAAGCGTGCCTGCCTATTTTTCGTACGCCGGCATGCTCTCGAGTTGTTCTGCGGTAATGTCGTATTCGACCCCTTCAAAGCTGAATCCCAGCGGCCGGAAGGGTATGGCCACCTCCCTGCCGCCAATGCCCAGGACCTCGCCGGTTGAAACGATAAGCTTGGTCACCTTATTTGTTGAGTCGATGAGGAGATCTTTCAGGTTGCCGACAGCATCACCGTATTTACTGAGTAACGGACGATCGAGTATGCTCGACCCCAGCATCCGCTCCGGGAAATAGGTCCAGTTCAACGGATGATAGCCTCCCAAACCATACCACGGCTTATAAAAATAAGGGTAGTAGGGACCAGGACCAGGA
>JARROL010000383.1:0-2578 GCA_037383965.1 Desulfobacterales bacterium
CGTGCCTTTGTCGGCCACCTCGAAGAGACCCTTTTTGTCATGCGTGGCACCGGTGAAAGATCCCTTCTTGTGCCCGAAAAGCTCGCTTTCCATCAGCGTTTCGGGGATGCCGCCGCAGTTGATGACCACGAAGGGATTGTCGCTGCGGCCGCTTTCCTGGTGCATGGCGCGGGCCACCAACTCTTTGCCGGTGCCACTCTCACCGGTGATCAGAACATTGGTTCGGGTGGGGGCCACCTGACGGATCATCTTATAGATGTGGAGCATGGCCGGACTGTTGCCGACGATCAGTCCGAAATGAAGATTCTTTTTCAGTTCGTGTTCGATAATCTCTTTTTCGTGTTCGACTGTTTTCAGGTCCAGGGCCTTGGCGATCGTCTGTTTCAGCTCGTCGTTGTCAAACGGCTTGGGCACGTAATCATACGCCCCATGGTTCATGGCTTCCACCGCGGTTTCGGTCGAGGCATACGCCGAGATCATGATAACGGTTGTTTCCGGATTTTTGGACTTGGATGCTTTCAGCACATCCAGGCCGGTCATATCGCCGAGTTTTATGTCGCAGAGCAGCAGGTCGTACTGGTCTTTAGCGAGCATGGCGATGGCTGTGCGCCCGTTTTCGGCCAGCGAAACCCGATACCCTTCATGTGACAGCAAAAATTCGAGCAGCTCGCGCATGCTCGGTTCGTCGTCGACTACCAGGATGTGCTGTTGGGTGCTATCCGCCATAATTCAGAGTATACCTATATGAAATTCAAACATACTGATAATGTTTTAATTCACACCTGAACCACCCTCTATCAGGTAGTCCAAGTGTGAATTAAGACATTATACCTTAATTAACAAGATGATTCCAGAGGATCTTGCAGAGTTGAATGCGGTATGGCGAGGGCAGGTGTGATCCGTAACCGGACATTAGAAGCTATCTCAAAAAAGTCTTTTCGCCCGGTATCAGCGTTGAGTTCTTGTCTCAAGTCCTCGACATACTTGAGTATGCCTGCGGGTTGATCCTCGGCCTCGCCTTGATATCGAACGAAAATCCTAATTTTGAGATAGCTTCTAGACTTATTATCAATTTTTTCAAAAATATTGATTTGTTGTATATGCAGCTACCGAACCGGCCTTCATTTCAGAAGGTCTCCGATTCTATTCCAACGCACCGAAAATTTGTCGGTGTTCCACGACCAGTAAATCATGAACGCCTTTCCGCTGACCATCCTCAAGTCGACGAATCCCCAGAAACGGCTGTCGAAGCTCTGGTCCCGATTGTCACCCATCACAAACAGGGAATGTTCAGGCACCGTGATCGGACCGAAATTGTCCCGGGCCTGGGTCCCGGCCGGAAAGATGTGCGGGTCCGTTTTGATGGTATAGTTTTCGACACGCGGTTTGCCGTTGACGTAAATCGTTTTATCGTGGCCTTCGATGACGTCACCGGCCACGCCGACAACCCGTTTAATGAAATCCTTCTCAGGCTCTATCGGGAATTTAAAAACAATGATGTCTCCCCTTTGGGGGTGCTTGAAAGGAATGATCACCCTTTGCAAATAGGGCAGCTTGACGCCGTAGATAAACTTGTTGACCAGAATGTGATCGCCGATCAACAGCGTGTCTTTCATCGATCCGGACGGGATTTTGAAGGCCTGCACCACGAAGGTGCGAATGAAAAGCGCCAGCAAAATAGCCACAAGAATGGCTTCGACGTTCTCCCGCAGGCGGCTCTTTTCCCTGAGGGTGATGTCTTTTTTGAGGGTGTCCTCGGTCATTGTTGATAGGGGGCCTTTCTATATGCTTGCTTTAAAAACTAAACGATATATGGGCCAAAAAGCGTCAAGATGACTCTTAACAGCACATTGGCCATAAGGCCGGCAATGACGTCATCCAGCACGACGCCGGCCCCGCCCGAAATATGACGTTCGGCAGTGCGAATGGGAAACGGCTTGATGATGTCGAGAATTCGAAAGACGATGAAACCGGATAAGACCGTCAAAACATCAAACGGCAGTCCGGCCAGCGTCACCATCATGCCGGCCACTTCGTCGATGACGATGCAACCGGGGTCTTGTGCTCTTAGAATCTCCTCGGCCGCTTTTGCCACCCAGATGGCCAAACCGATGAAAATAAGAATGATACCAAATGTTACCGCCAACGGCAAACCAGACAGCAGAAAGCACGGCAGTATCGCCAGCAGCGATCCGAAGGTTCCGGGAGCGATCGGAATCCGGCCGACGTAACATCCAGTTGCCAGAAACATGACGGCCGCTTGACGCCGATTCCGCATCCCGTGTCTATCCTTTTGGCCCATTTTTGTCAAGATGCAAGTCTCGCGTCCATATGTGCGCTCAGCAAAAGCGGCGGAAGGGAAGCTGTCCCTTTGAGCCAGGCAATCAGGTTACCCGTATCACCGCCGACCTTTTCCCCGGCCGTGTCGAACCTGGTCTCCGCCCCCAGTTTTGCGAGTAATTCGGCCAGCTCCCGTGCCAGCCGCCCTTCTTCCCGCGAGACGCTGTCGATCGAAACCAGGGATTGAAACGTCTCAGCCAATCGATTCCTGTCGATCATGCGGTCTCCCTTATATTTG
>JARROL010000384.1:0-3430 GCA_037383965.1 Desulfobacterales bacterium
TGCAGAAGGCGACCGTGTGACCTTTGACGTCGAGAAGGGCCAAAAGGGTCTCGCCGCGGTCAACGTGACTGTCGTGTAGACGTCCCATTTTCTTAAGAAGAGGGCATTTTACCGATTCCGGGTGAAATGTCCTTTTTTATGACTATACTCATTTTGCTTTTTGCGCTTCTTCGGCCTGAATAACCGCTCCAGCGGCGGCTGTGCTGGCTTCTAAAATCTTTTCGCGGGTTTCGGCGTCTGTTCGGGCCAGGGATTCTTTAACCTCCGGCGGCAGAGAAACCGTTACGTTGCGGGGCGCGAAACTCAGGCCGGCCTCCTGAAACGCTTCCTGCATCAGCCGGTAGACCTGCTTGCGGATGGCGAACTGTTCTCCGGGCGGGGTTTTGTATTTGACGCGCACGATCAAGGCCGAATCGTCGTCCATCTCTCTGACCCCCTGGGATTTGATGGGGCCGAGCAATTTTCCCCCGAGTTCGGGATCCGCCATGATAACCTGGTTGACCTTTTTCTTGACGAGCTTGCGGACCTGTTCGACATCCGTGCCGAAAGGGACTCGGAAGTCGAGCTTGGTAATGATGTAGTCGCGGCTGAAATTCGTGACCGAACTGATATCGCTGAAAGGGATCGTGTAGACCATGCCGCGCGGGTGACGGAGTCGAAGCGACCTTAGGGAGATGTGTTCTACGGTCCCCTTTTGGCTTCCAGTGACCACGTAGTCACCGACCCGGAAGGCGTCGTCGACCAAAAAGAACATTCCGGAGATGATGTCCTTGACCAGGGTCTGGGCACCGAAGCCGATGGCCAGGCCGATCACACCGGCACCGGCGATCAGAGGGGCGATGTCGACGCCGACGGAAGACAGCGTGATCAGCGTCACGATAATGACGATGACGATAAGAACGAACTTGCGTAGAATCAGCAAAAGGGTGCCGAGGCGGGACCCGCCGGCCCCGCCTTCTTCACGGTCCTCGTCGTCCTCGGGCATTTCCTGCTGGAGCCGGCGCTGGATGGCGGCACTGATGATTTCCCAGCCCACGTAGCCGATGATCACCACCACCAAGATGTTGAAGACGGCCTCGCTAACCCGCTCTCCAATAGGCAGGTTGATGCCCCATATGCTCAGGATCCAGAAGGCCATCCAGGTTGCCAGTGCAACCCGTAGTCCGATCCGAATGACGCGCTGCATGCGCTGGAGATTGACCCGGAGGGATGATTCATTCGGAGGCACTAAAGGCTTCTTTCAGTTCATCCGGACGCTGGGCCAGGCCGAAACTGACATCCAGGATTTGCCGCAGCCCCCAGTCGAGCAGCAGATACAAGGGGATCAACAGCAATGTTTTAACCCCTATAAACTGAGGCGTCTCCTCGATAAGGCCGTTTATTGTTGATACAATCAGAAGCAGGATGACACCCAGGATCGCGAAGATATGCCAGCTGCGCCCCAGGCTGGCGCGCAGGCTGTTTGGCGCTCGGTTTTCCAAAAGCGAAGCAGCCACCTGTTTGCGTCGGCCAATGATCATCCAGATGAGCATGCCGGCAGCAATGATGCCGACCAGTAGCAATGATTTGAAGTGGTCTGCCGCGGAGGCGCCGGCCAGGCGGATGATCCCGCAAGTCAAACTTCCGAAGCTGGTGACCGCGGCGATGGCAACGACCCACCGATGAATGTATACAGCGGTTTCGCCGGTGACCGGCAGGAATCGCAGATTATCTTTGTGCGGTGCCAGAAACAATTTGGATACCACCGCAACCGCCCAAACGCTCAGGATGGCCACCAGGTACGTGGCCACCAGTACGCGCTGAGGCTCGCTGCGGTTCAAAAAAATATAATAAAACGTGAGGGTTGCACCAGAAAATATTACCATCCCGGCAATGCTGAGCAGCGCCAGTCCGATAGACGCCCCGAGCCTCGTCGTCATTTTAATGCCGGGGGCGGCCTCGAGACGCCCGCGGGCGCCGGTCGTCAGAAAACGGAACAGCAGCACGATAACGAAGGCGGCCGCGAACACGGCCATTACGCTTATGATGGTTCGCTCCGGACGGCTTTCCTTATCGCCAGTGCCAGCACCTAAATAAGTGAAAATCGGCGATACCTTTGCCGGTGCCGCCGTGGCCCCGGATTGGAGAAAAGCGATGCGCTCTTTCAGTCTCTCTAGCAGTTCTTTGGAGCTTTTGATGAACCCGACCAGGCGACCGGCGTCCTGAGCCGGCTTTGACGCCGCGGCCTCTTCATCAGCCTGCTTTTTCAAGGCTTCGATCAGAAGACGCCGCACCTGTTCATCACTGAGAGCGGCCATGTATTTATCTATGTCTTTGGCATCGATATTTTCAGGCAGCTGGACTTTATCCGCTGATGCTTTATCGCCTTTCGATTTCCGGGCCGCTGCAACCGCCTGTGGAGACGCCGCGGCCAGGGTCGTTTCGAAAACCGGCAGCGAGATTACTGCGGCGCATGTTATGGCGGCAATGGTGGGCAGACATAAAAACCAACGGCGATTGCTTCTCTCTTTGGACATCGGTTTCTCCCGCATGATGGTTTTATTCGGAGTAGGGGAGCCAGCGCCGAACGATACTTTCGAGTTGGCCGCTCTTTGAGATGCTCTCTAGAAAACGATCGGCGGATTCCTTCAGTCCGGGGTCGGTCTTGCGCATTCCCCAGGCAAGATACTCGTCGGTCAGCGGTGAGGGCAACACCGTTAAATCCGCCGATCGATTCTCCGCCAGCAGCATGAGCAAGATCGGTCCGTCCTGAATGAACACGTCGATCCTGTTCACCAACACAGGCGTCAGCAGCGCGTCGAGGGCCTTGCGGGTCGATTCATAGGCGGTGACCCTCTGGGCAGATTGAAAATTATCGTTCACATAGGCTTCGCCGGTTGTGCCCTTGACGACACCGAAGCGCATTGCGGGCGCCTGGCCGAGCAGGCCGTAAAAGTCTACCGGAAAACGATTGGCCTCCGACTTTCGGACCATGGCCATCAGGCCAGACCTGTAGTACGGCTGGCTGAAAGCGATGCTCATCTTGCGCATATTCGTGATCGACATTCCGGACATGATGATGTCGATGCGATTATCCAGCAGGGCGGGAATTTGGTCGTCCCACTCGAGTTCGACGAAACGGGGTGTTTTGCCGATAAAGCGTGCAAATTCGCGTGCCATTTCGGCGTCCAGCCCCACGATCTCCCCGGACTGTTTGAAAACGAATGGGGGTGAAGTGGTGGTCACCCCCACCCTCAGCGTCGCGGCATCGGCAACTTTTGGCTCTGAAGGTGTTTTAGTGGTTTGGGCACAACCGGCCACCAGAAAGGCAAAGATAAGGCCTGCGATAATAAGGTTCCGGCGATAGATGAAAGGTGCGGTCGACATCACTTAACCTCCCTGCGCTCTTTTGCGGCTTATGATGGTTGTCAAAACGTGCGGCTTAAGACCC
>JARROL010000385.1:0-2525 GCA_037383965.1 Desulfobacterales bacterium
CATGCTTCTGTAGTCCATCTTAGCCGATTTTCATAACCATTGGCTTCGGGCGATTCGGAGTAGCCCGCAACTGCAAATATAGCTGATTCGTACCACAGCTTGCCGGTAAAATCAAAAATGTCTCATTCGACACTGTGTCTAAACAGGATTCACTTTATCCGGTGGGTATTTCGAAGAAAAATGTGGACATTCGATCGACATCCGCTTTATTGTGCAAATCAATTGCATTCGACTTCCGGTCGTGGTCCCGTCAGCCTGCACCAGGAGGCGGGCCTGCAGAAAGTGGACCTGCCGCTCGAGAAAATTCAACGGTGAAGATACTCATGAGCAAACCCGTCGTCGAAATCCACGATCTCGATTTTTCCTTTAATGGTCAACCGGTTCTCAGAGACATCAACCTCGAGATAAAAGCCGGAGATTTCATGGCCATGATCGGACCCAACGGGGGCGGTAAGACCACGCTGCTGAAGATCCTGTTGGGATTGTATTCACCGGACCGGGGCAATATTCATGTTCTCGGTCAACCCCCGCGCAGGGTGTCGCATCGTATCGGCTACGTTCCGCAGAACATTCACATCAATCAGCGGTTTCCGATTTCGGCCCTGGATGTTGTTCTCATGGGCTTGCTCAATCCCGGAAACAGGTGGGCGCGACGTTCACGCCAGGAACGGCTGGCCGCTTATCGGGCGCTGGAAGCCATGCAGATGCGGGCTTACGGCGAACGTCGCATCGGTGAACTTTCGGGCGGGCAGCGGCAGCGGGTTTTCATAGCGCGGGCGCTCGTGACCAACCCGGAAATTCTTTTGCTGGATGAGCCCACGGCCAGCATCGATGCCACGGGCCAGCACGCTTTTTATGAAATGCTGAACGAGCTTAGTCGAGAGATGACGATCGTTTTGGCCAGCCATGACCTGATGGCGCTCTCACGTTACGTTAAATCCGTGGCCTGCATCAACCGGACCCTGCATTACCACGATCAGGGTGAAATAACCGAGGAGATGATTGCATCGATGTATCGGTGTTCGTTGGATGAAAACTGTCCGGTGGAACTGATTGCGCACGGAATACCCCATCGGGTGCTCAAAGAGCACTAAGCGTCGGATGGTGAACATGCTTGAAGCGCTCCATTATGAATTTATGCGTACCGCTTTGGCGGCCGGGTTGCTGACGAGCGTGATTTGCGGCGTTATCGGCACACTGGTGGTCGTCAACCGGATTGTCTTTCTTGCGGGCGGGATTGCCCACGCCGCCTACGGGGGAATCGGGATCGCTTTTTTCTTCGGGCTGCCGTATATGGCGGGTACGACCGGATTTTCGCTTGCGGTCGCCATGACCATGGCGGCTGTAACCGTGAAAGCCAAGCATCGATCGGACACCATTATCGGCGTCTTATGGGCGGTGGGGATGGCGCTTGGGGTCATTCTCCTGGACCTGACACCGGGATACAATGTCGATTTGATGAGCTATCTTTTCGGAAGCATTCTTACCGTTCCGGTGTCGGATTTGTGGATCATGCTGGCCGTGGCGATGGTGAACATCGGCGTGGTGACATATTTCTACAACGACTATCTGTCCATGTCCTACGATGAGGAATTTGCCCAGATAAGGGGAGTGGCAGTGCGCAGGCTCTATTTTCTGCTGATCGGGCTCGTGGCGGTATCGATTGTGATGATCATACAGGTCGTGGGGTTGATCCTCGTCATTGCCCTGCTGACGATTCCGCCTTTCATCTGTGAAAAATATGCCCGATCGCTGACCGCTATGATGGTCTATTCGAGCGCGTTGAGCATCATCTTCACCGTCACCGGTCTCTATCTGGCATACCGATTCAATTTAACCTCTGGTGCTGCCATTATCCTGGTAGCCGGTGCGGGATTTCTCATATCGCTCCTGATCGAGCGACTCACGGTCGGGCGACGCTCTGCCGCCGCAGCCTCGGCCGGATGACGGTCGACTCCCGCCGGACCCCAAAAATATGCGCTACCGCTGTGGTTATACCTGATTGCTGGAAGCCGTCGGATCCCAACTGTTTTTCGTATCGTGATTTTTATTCTCTCTCAGGGATTCGATTGAACCCATTGTCGGCAGCCTTCCGAGTGACCGAATACCAAAATAAACGTTCACTACCTTATCGTTTCGAAGACAGGAAAAATGCCGAACAGCGAAAACGTTATATTGATCGGGATGCCGGGTGTCGGCAAGACGACCGCCGGCATGCTCTTGGCTGAACGTCTCGGTTATGCTTTCCTGGACACCGACGTCACGATTCAGACGCATGAAGGCCGCCGCCTCCAGGAAATCATCGATACCGACGGCCTGGCGACTTTCAGTCGTATCGAAGAACGCGCAATTCTGGCGGTGTCAGTCCAGGCGCATGTGATCGCCACGGGGGGCAGCGTGGTTTACAGCGAGAAGGCCATGCAGCATCTCAAATCCGGTGCTGTGGTCTGTCATTTGGATGCCGATCCCAAATGCCTGCAAGCCCGAATCGACAACATGGACAGCCGGGGGATTGCCATGGCTCC
>JARROL010000386.1:0-3212 GCA_037383965.1 Desulfobacterales bacterium
CGACCCATAAGAGAACGTATAGCTGTCATTGTTTATGAGTTTCAAGACATTGGTTCCTGGGTCGATTTGCTTGGCTTCTTGGCTCTCACGACTATTATTTGTTTAGAATCAAAAGTCACCAGTGTTTAGGAAGCAGAATGTCGCTGATACAGGAAATTAAGCGACGAAAGGTATTTCAGGTCGCAGCAATGTATGCGGTGGTGGCCTGGTTGCTCATTGAAATCACTACCACCGTTGAGGAGCCGCTAAATCTACCCGCTTGGGTGGATACGGTGGTGATTGTGCTACTTGCAATTGGTTTTCCGGTTGCCCTCATTTTAAGTTGGGCCTTCGACGTCACCCCCGAAGGAATCAAGTCTGCCTCAGAAATTAAATCGGAGGGTTCCTCCGCCCAGTCATCCTTAGCGACGTTCACGTACGTAAGCCAAGGTCTGATCTTGTTGGCAGTAGCTTTCCTGGTAGTCGATCAATATCTGCTCGACACCGAGCCCAAAGGAACGCAAAAAGCTGCGGTTTCAGGTGTGGTCCGTTACAACTCCAAGTTCCCAGATGGTGAGGAACTATTACCCGTGCAGGGGGTGTCGATTGCCATATCGCCAGACGGTGCACGAATCGCTTATGTCGGTCAGTCGGAAAGCAGTACGCAGTTATGGATCAGAGAAAGGGATCAGCTTAACGGCATTCCCTTGCCCGGTTCTGAGGGTGCGGTGGTACCTTTTTTTGCACCGGATGGGCAAGGAATTGGCTTCATAACGGAAAACCGGGAGTTAAAAGTCGTCTCGCGAATCGGTGACCCGCCCCTGACAATCGTCGAAGAAGGAGTCTATCGATTTGGCGGAGCTTGGGGGGTCGACGGTTACGTGTATTTCTCCAGCAAATCCGGTTTGATGCGGCAGGCAGAGACCGGGGGCGGTGTGCCAATGCAGGTCACAAATGCCAAGCCGGAAGGTTCTGTGGTGATCTACCACGGATGGCCAGACATGCTACCCAACGGAAAGGGCGCTCTATTCACGATCATGCGAGACCACTTGACCGATGAAGTGGCGGTTGTTGATTTCTCCACCGGCGAAATTCGGGTATTAGCAGAGGGCGAATTGGGAAGATATGCAGCGTCGGGTCATTTGGTTTGCGTTCGAGAGGATGGCGCACTCGTAGCTACCCCATTTGATATGCAGCGACTATCAATCGCCGGACCTGAAGTGCTGCTTAACGAACAATTGGCTTGGGGTAACTGGCGAGACCTTGCTCTCTCGGCGAACGGAACCCTGCTGTATACAAAAAACAACGCGGATTGGCAGGTGGTTTGGGTTGATCATAAAGGCACTTGGACTCCTGTTGATCCGGACAAACCGATGAGAGGTATTCGGTATGTCGCATTATCGCCGGACAATTCAAGGCTGGCCGTGAATACTTGGCCTCAAGCGGGCAGCGATCGAAGTCAGGTATGGATCAAAAAACTACCGCAAGGACCGTTTGCTCAGCTTACTTTCGAAGGAATCGTTAACATGCGGCCATCATGGTCTCCAGATGGTCAATCTGTAGTTTTCATCTCGGACCGCGGAGAAAATCGTGATGCCTGGGTGAAACGATTTGATGGAACAACTCCGGCTGCAGTTCTGCTGGATGAGCCGACCGTCGTCGATGAAGCTTTTTATTCGCTCGACGAGCAGTGGTTGGTTTACCGGCGCGGCAAGGAAGATGGTGGCCGCGACATCTACGCAAAAGGTCTTGGCTTCGATGGGGGGACAATAGAACTCATTGCTTCGGACTTTGATGAAGTTGCACCTGCACTCTCGGCCGATTCACGCTGGTTGGCGTACGTATCGAGGCGTGGCGGAAAAGCTAACGTCTACGTTAGACCTTTTCCGACAGCGGACGCCGAGACTTTGGTATCCGCGAACGGAGGTACCGAACCTGTATGGTCGCGAACCCAATCTGAGTTGTACTATCGAAATGGTGATGGAGAAATGGTCGCGGTGTCTGTGCTGCCTGGACCCAGGTTCGAGACTGGTCCTGAACGGGTGCTCTTCTCTGCCGACGCATATCGAAGTGATTTCTATCATGCGGCGTATGATGTCTCGAACGACGGTCAGCGATTTGTGATGATCCGTGTGTCGGAGACTGGGTCGCTTAACGAGGAGCTTATCGTTGTTGAAAACTGGTTTGAAGAACTGAAACGCCTGGCACCAACGAATTAGATTCCCACAAGGTGATGATCGCTTTCGGCCGCTCGCTGAATTGAGCGGCCTTTTTCATTTGACTTCGGCTGTGCGCCTGTAAGCGGAAAAAGGAGCATTTTCGTGGTTGATGACTGCAGACGACCCGGAGCAGAATTTATCCCTGCTAACGTAATGTTTGAATAACTGACACTTTGTCGGTAGTATCTGACATCATGTCACCTTCTAAAGCGATACGAAGCCGGCCGCGCATTCTGCCGCAACCAGTGCTGAAGCTAGCCAAGTCCGAGCGTACGCGTGCCGCGATTCTCGATGGCGCGCTGGAGTTTCTCTGGGAGCATCCGTTCGTGCCGTGGTTCACCGGCACAGGGGAAGTCACCGGGCTCTTGCGACAGTCGTTGGAGGCTCTGGTCCGCACCGGCTACGAGAAGGGCCCGATTTTGAAGGCGGTCGCGGACGCGGCACCCAATGACGAGCGGCTGGAGACCGCCTGGTTCGAGTTTCTTAGTCACTTTGATGAGGCCGTTGCGGCCCGCATCGAAGAGGATCAGCGCCAACGCCTGATTTCGGAACTGGATGCCGCCGCGATCGCCCGGGCCCTCAACCGACTTGACGCCTATTCGCTCATTGAGGCCTTCGGCCAACATCCCCGGAAAAAACCCGGGCCGACATTGGGCGCCATCGAGCGGATCTGGATTTCCACCCTCTATGACTGGAGGCGTCGAGACGGGAAAACGCCGCTCATTCGGCGCAGCGACGAGTTGACCGCGGCGTCGGAGTGACGCCGCCCCTCTCGTACTGAACAACATTCAATTTATCGATGAGGAAGGACGAAATGAAACTTCGCCCGTTGACCGGTTGGTCCATGGCCGCGCTGACCCTGATTTCGGCCACCGCACTGGCCGCGGCGCCACCGAAAATGAAAATGACCACTGACGTGCCGCCCGGCATCGCGACGCCCGACACGCTGGAAACCCGGATTGGCACACTAACGTCCTTCGATGGCGTGCCGGACAAAGCAACCACTCAGAGGGT
>JARROL010000387.1:0-2504 GCA_037383965.1 Desulfobacterales bacterium
CGCATCCGGCTCTCCGATGATCTCTTGCCTCAAGGTATTCACAAGGAGTTGTTGGCTCGTTCATGCAAGTAAACCAGCCCCTCAGACCTCAGCGCTTGATACAGTGACGGGCCTTTAAGGTGCCGACAGCGCCGGTGACTCCGCGTCCTGACAAAGCGACGGAACCTCGTTTGCACATACCGGTCGATCTTTTTAAAGGCAACTCGGGGATACCCAAATCCAAAATAGTTCCCCCAACCGATCAGAAAGCGATTAACCGTGCCAATCACCTTCTGAACAGGGGCCGTTATCCTTCGTATCGTCATGTCGTGTATTTTGGAGCGCGCCCGTTTCAGGCTTTTCTCCGAGGGAACGACATTCAGGTACCTGCCGGTTCCATGTAAACTGTGATCAAACCGGAAGGTAAAACCAAGGAAGTCAAAACTGTTGCCCGCTTTCTTCAAATCAACCGTAGTGGTTTTGTCTCGATTCAGAATCAGGTCAAGGTCCCCTAACGTCTTGTCCACAAAGGTGTGGATACGGGGTCCGATATACCGGGCCATGATAACCCAGTCGTCAGCATACCGTACAAGTCGCGCGTTAGCAAAACTGCGGGGACCTTCCGAGCTGTGGAAGCGTTTATCAAACTCATGGAGGAAAATGTTGGCCAGAAGAGGGGAAATTACGCCGCCCTGCGGAGTGCCCTTGCGGGAACGACTGGTCTTGCGACCACCCTTGCCATCATCTTCCCAGATAACACTTTTCAGCCACATCCTGATCAACTTCAGTACGGACCGGTCAGATATTCGACGTTTCAGGCAGTTTATCAACTGGCCGTGGTCAATCGTGTCGAAGTAGCTGCTCAGATCCGCATCAAGGACTTCGGTGAACCCGGCCTTGAGCGTCTGCCGGATTTCGGCAAGTGCATCATGGGCTTTGCGGCCCGGGCGGAATCCATACGAACAATCCTCAAAGTCTGCCTCGAATATCGGCTCCAGGATCAGCAATACAGCTTGCTGTACAATCCGATCCTTAACGGTCGGAATGCCAAGCGGGCGCTTCTTTCCATTCGCCTTCGGGATGTAGACCCGTTTTACCGGCATGGGCCGGTAGGTCTTCTCCTGCAGCTCCTGCTGAATTTCTCGCAGCAGGCCAGGCACACCCTCCGGATGCTCCTTGATGGACTGCAGACTTACGCCGTCCACCCCGGGTGCACCACGGTTGGCATAGACCCGGATCCAGGCACCTTCAAGTACATCAAGGCGGTACACCCGGTCATACAAGGCATAGAATCGAAACTTCGGTTCTTGTTTGGCCTTGCGGCCCAGTTTCTTCCGCAGGAGAGAGACTTTCGGGCTCAGGCCAAACTCCTGACATGCCCTCTTTTCCGTAGTGGGAGATGTTTTATTTATCTCCAAGCGGGACTTCCTCCATTGTTAGAAACACGATCAAAGTCCTGCCCCTTCGCTCCACGGGAGTTATCCCGCTTCATCACTACTATGAGCAGGTCCGACTCCCGACCGGAGCCGAGCAGGAGGTTATGCATTCCCTCCCCTCGTTTGGACTCGGATCACTTGCTGTCCTGTCCGTTCCGCCGGGTCTCCCAGGTTCCCTGACTCTCCTTAGAATACATGCCGTCTCCAAACACCCCGGGCAGTAAGGAGCGACGCTCCTGTTGTCCCATCGCACCTTTGGCAGGCTTCCCCATACAATTGGAGGGTCGCCACCGCCGTTCGTGTAACGAGGCCGAATCGAGTTCACAAATGTTACGGCCTGCACTCTATCTGACCTTACGGCCTTTTCCGACCCTGCTTGACGATTCGGGTTACCCCTACACGCCGGGCCGGCGACTTCGCGGTGAACAGGCAATTACCGCGGATGGCATCGCAGCCATCAGGATTGCCAGAGCTTTGCCTGGCACACAACCGTTCACAGGGTTGCAGACTCCGATGCGCTTTAAACCACCTCACTGTATGCGTTTACAGGGTACCGCCCCGGTGAAATAGGCTTCGCATTTCACGGGGCAGGCAGGTGTAAGGCGTCGGGCGCGCAGACGTACTATTGTACTTTAAGTGGCTGACAACAAAGCAGATGCGGTGCGCTGTGATCGTTTACATCATTTTCGCTTGGACGTGATCTCCAGATCAGTGATGGGATAGCCGAAGGCCTTCAGGAGAGAATAGGCGAGTTTGACTGTGTCTTCGGTGCTCAGGTGCGTTTCGACAAAAATATTAGTGCCTTCGATGTTGACCGGCAGCCTGAGTTCATCCGGGTTTTCTCTGAAATAATATCGGTTGTCGACCGAATGCCACAACAGTTTTTCGACATCCTGGTCGTGTTTTGAAATCAACTCCTCGCACAGCTTGAGCAAAAACCCATCCCAGGAATCGACCTTGCAGTTGACCTCGTTGAAGGAAAAAGCGCTGACAATCCGGCCCTCGAAATATCGGGGCGGTATCGTGGGTTTCTTCGACTCTCCAACCTCTTCCAGATCGGCAACTTCTTCGGTTGACGCGGCCTCGAGA
>JARROL010000388.1:0-2499 GCA_037383965.1 Desulfobacterales bacterium
TCGCCTCCTTCTCGTCTTTGACACCGATAACAGCCGCAACGGGTCCGAAGGTCTCTTCGTCATAGGCCGGCATTCCCTTGTGCACATCGGTCAAGACCGTAGGCGGATAAAAGGCACCCGGGCCGTCCGGAAGTTTACCCCCCAGCAGACAGCGGGCACCTTTTTCAACACTTTGGCGGACCTGGCGGTGAAGGTCGTCGCGCAGGTCGAAGCGCGCCTGCGGACCGATCTCGACGCTTTCCATCATGGGGTCGCCCATTTTTTTGGCCCGCATCTGATCGGCGAGCGATGCTTCGAAGGAATGCCGCACGGCCTCGACCACCACGAAACGTTTGGCGGCAATGCAGCTCTGACCGGAATTCAAGAGCCGGCTGGCCGCACACGCAGCCGCGGCTGCCTCCAGATCGGCATCCTCGAGAATGATGTAGGGATCGCTGCCGCCCAACTCTAAAACCGATTTTTTTAACATTCGCCCGGCTGTAGCCGCCACAGCCTGTCCGGCGGGCTTGCTGCCCGTCAGGGTGACCGCCTTGACCAGCGGATTTTCGATGACTTTTTCGACCCGGTCGCCGCCGATCATCAAGGTTTGAAAAACGCTTTCGGGAAAACCGGCCTGGCGAAACAGATCCTCTATGGCCAGGGCGCAGCCGGGAACGTTGGCAGAATGTTTCAAAATCCCCGCGTTGCCGGCCATCAAAGCCGGGGCGGCAAACCGGAACACCTGCCAGAAGGGATAGTTCCAGGGCATGACGGCCAGGACCACACCCAAGGGTTGAAAGGTCACGTAACTTTTGCCGGCATCGGTCGCGATGATTTCAGGTGAGAGAATTGATTCGGCCTCTTTGGCATAGTGATCGCATACCCAGGCGCATTTTTCAATCTCCGACCTGCCGTCCCGAACCGGCTTGCCCATTTCCAGAGCCATGAGTCGGGCGAATTCAACGGCCTTGTCCCGCAGCACCCCGGCTGCCTTTTTCATCAGTTCCGCCCGCTCGGAAAAAGCCCGTGTCTTCCAATCCGCAAAAGCTTTCCCGGCGCGGTGAATCCGGCTCTCCACCTCGCCATGCGTCATTTCTGGATAGGTCTTGACTTTTTCACCGGTGGCCGGATTGACAGTTTCCAGAGCCATCATGCCTCCTCTTTAAGACGGAAATAACATTTTCATTCATTGTGGTGCCCCTGCAAGGGGCATGAGTGTTTAGCACGAAAATAGAATGAAATACGGAATAAAGGTGGGCACCTCCACCCGCATAAACGGTTTCGAATTGCGGTTATATTTCCGAGGTAAGCATTTCTTCCACAAGCAGCCGCCACTCTTTTTCCAGCGGCATGTCCGGCCGCTCCCGGCCGGCTTGCGAATACCAGTAGTCTGCATTCCACAAAACCCCTTCCTCGCGATGAAGATAGGCATGCACGGCGCTGCCCTGAACGGTTCGAATATTTTGGGCGATTGAATGGGCTTTATCCCAGTTCCCCTTTTTATCCCACCAAAGTGATGTAAGGGTGTCGGAAAGTTGCGGCAACGGCCGATCATTACCGATACTTTCTATAAATTCCTCTATAGACATTGCCTCTCCCGATTTGACAGCTTTTCAATCAGTTTATTGATACGGTATACCCTGTTGATCAATGTTCAGAGTACCCGAGATGCCCCGTTAGGTGAAACCGCTCAACCTAAGTTTTATATAATTACAGGTAAGGTGGCCTGCCGCCGGAAAAAATCAGCTTCTGATAGGTGCGATCGCCGGCCTTCAACTGCCGACGCAGGTAATCGCGCACGTAATGAGGAATGACGCCCCGCTGGAGATAATTTTTGAAATCGTCCTCACATTTTTCAGCCGGTAGATTCCAGGTGGATCCCGCGGTTTTAAAAACCTCATAAACGCTGTTCCCGTTTGTAAAAGCCAGGTCGGAGAGCTCACTCTCCTCGCCGACGGCGTCAAACGGCGCCAACCTATTGTCGAGGTAGATTTTTAGCACGACGTAGATTAAGCCGATAATAACAAATAATGCCGTATTAAACATTGGGTCGACTCCTTGACAATGCGCTGCGAGGGAAAAATACCTTGGGTAAAACATCAGTCGCGCCGACACACCTGTCAATACAGGCGCAAGGATCAGCCGTCGGTGATCGGCAGTTTAACCTATAGGCTTTTAGAATAAAGCTTTGGACCGCGTTATCGGTCGTCGGCGTTTCACAATACAGGCTTCTTCCTCTAACCTTGCCAAAACCGTTACCTTAGAGCCTGTATCAATGGTATACTATTAGCGTAGCATTCACCCGACCTGTCTGACATCGAGGACCTCCCCGTTGTACCGACCTTCAACGCTTTCGACATAGGCTATGGCAGTCTCTTCGGCCATCAGCATGGTCAATGCGGCCGTCGAGGCCTTTGTACGGGCAGCCTCACTGGAGCTGCAGAGGGGCATCCGCATCAATGCGGTCAGTCCCATCTGGGTGAGCGAGACTCTCAAAGCCATGGGGCGTGACAGCTCAGC
>JARROL010000389.1:0-2490 GCA_037383965.1 Desulfobacterales bacterium
GGAACGCAGCCGACGACCATTTTAGGGTTTTGATAGTGGATCGCGCCACAGGCAACACAGCTGTAGCGCGGGCGGTCGTCTCCCTCGGGAATCCGCAGAGTCACGGGCGCACCACAATGGCTGCAAAAATTCATCCGTCACCGTCTTGACATCGTTTGGTATGCAAGGGAGCTGCCGAGCGCATCAGGGAATCATCCATATGTAATCCGCATCTTTGTTGTCGACGAGGTCTTTTTCGATGCTACCGGGTACTTCCGGCAGAAAAACCGCAAGGGGAATGGTTGCGCGATTGCTGATCTGGGTGGCAATGGCCTGCTTGCGCACGTGGCCCGTTCCAGCCAGGATGACCATAACCGTGTCCGGATGCTGCGCGATATAATCGAGGGCCGTGACCGCCATGACCGTGTCCCAAACCATCTGGGCCTCACAAAAGTACAAGAAATTCATGTCTCCGTGGCCATGGCCGCCGAATGCTCGACGGATAAAGTCCATATATTCTTTGTCCACTCGACAGGCGACGTTGCCCAGATAACCCTTCTGGTCCTCCGAGAGGGACTGGTAACCTGAACGGGCCACTTGCCGGGTGATATCGCTCGGAACATTCAGCCCGATAACCGGAATCCGGTTGTCCCTGGCATACAGCAGAATCGGGCTGTAAAAGGACCACGGAAAACTCCAGTTGGCGTCGTAAATCTTCTCGAACGCCGCTTCATCGATCTTTCCGGCCACCCACAGGTCAAGCTCCGGCTGGCTGTCGCGGCGGAACATTTCCATTCCGACCGCCACCTTCACGCCGGCTTCGTGAAGCATCCGGATCACCTCCAGCTGCATCCGGTGATGATTCTCATCGGTGTGGTGCTCGCCCACCAAGATGATACGATCTTTTTTGAGCTGCGGAAGCACCTTTGCAAGCGTGGTTTCCGCACCTCGGTTAACATCGAAAATCCGCTGATCGACATTTTTATGACTCGCCGCACAGCCGCCGCCAAACAGTAAAAGGATCAATAAAGAACTGAAGATTCTTTTTCTCATCGGTTTTTGCGTCTCCGTCAAGTGGAAGTAAAATTGGATTCGACTGTCCCTAATTTGTCAGTAAAAAACCCCCATACGGTATTATGGATGGCGCCGCCAGGGGCCATCTCTTCACTTTGCCAAGAGAACCGAATTTAAGGCATTGCGTGAACCAGCCGGACGTTCGGTTTCGCCGGAACGCCAGCGATGGATCAAGGGTGAAGCCAGTGTGGGCCAGACGCCTTTGGCCTGATTTTGACCCCGGTTGAACGCCAGGAAGCTGTATGAGCCGTAATGGGTAATTTTGCGGGCAACCTGATCTGCGTATTCGGATGACAGCGGGAAAAAAAGGGCCGTCACCCGCCGGGTCACACCGGATGGCGCGAACACGCCGAAAAAAACATCCGCCGGGTTCTTGTAGGTCACTCCTTCCAGCTCGAAGGACTGCTTGGTCAATGTCACCTTTCCGTTTACTGCGGCCAGCAGCTCGGTCCTTCTAGGCAGTCCGATCAGCAGAAGATCGCTTTCTCCGATGGCGGTCGGATCGAGCCGATCTTCGGCCACCACCCGGTAGTTCTCCACTCCCAAGGACAGCAGCAGCGTATCGGCCGCTTTCTTGATGCCATCCGCAAGGTCAGCGGCCAAAATCACTACGACGGATGGCGCGCTTTTGATCGTGTTGATCGAGGGCGGAATTTCCGACGGATAGAGTCTTCTGAAGAGATCGTAATCCGGATCGACCGTCAATGCGACCGGACGGCCCGTCACATTCAGCACAAAGGGGGTTTTTTCTGCGCCGACGTCGAGTCGTCGAACAATCGCCGCGCCCGCGGAGGGTTCCAATACGAGCGATACCTCGAAATCAAAACCTGTCGTCGCCTGTGAGACGGCGCCCGTGACCGACCATCGACTGCCGGCCGGCACGGCGGCCACATCTTCCAGCGTCGGAAGCGGTGCCCCGCTGCGCTCAACCCACTGACGGAAGAATAAGTTCAGGTCCGTGCCGGAGCGGCGCTCGAAGCTCTCGCGCAGCTGCTGCCAGGATGCGGGCCGGAAGAGATACTTCTGATAAATATCTCTCAGAGCACCCCAAAAGGCCTCCTCGCCTATATGGCGACGCAGCATATGAAAGACCATGGCACACTTGTCGTAGCCGATGACTTTGGTGACGGGGTTGAAACGGCTCTGAAACCGGCTGATCGGAAAATCGTTTTCGGGGGTCACCAGCGTGGCGTAGTTGCGCAGGATCTGCCGGCGATACTCACGCGCCGCCTGTTCGGATTCGCGTTCCTTGTATAGATAGTCGGCAACATAAGTGGTCAGGCCTTCGGACCAGTTGCCGTCGGCACCATCCACATAGACGCCGTTGCCCCACCAGCAGTGGGCAATTTCATGCCCGAGACTGGTATCGATGATGAATGGCAGCCGCAGAACCCGGCTGCCCAGCAGCGTGTAGGAAGGAAAGCCGTAACCGGTGGG
>JARROL010000390.1:0-3523 GCA_037383965.1 Desulfobacterales bacterium
CTTCGATACCGCCGATCAGGTTGCGGGCCGATTTGCTTCCCATTCTTTCGAGACCTTCGACACCCTTTTGATCCAGAGTGAAAATATCCGCGAACGAGTTGAGGACTTTCTTCTCGACCATCTGTTCGACCAATTTGTCACCCAGGCCGTCGATGTCGAAAGCCCCCTTGGCTGCGAAGTGTTTGATACGCTCTTTGATCTGGGCCGGGCAGTTGGCGTTGACACAGTGGGTGGCGGCAGCCCCCTCTTCGCGAACGACCGTCGAATCGCATACCGGGCAGTGTTTCGGCATTTCAAACGGCTTTTCCGCGCCACTGCGTTTGGTGTCAATTACTTTGACCACTTCAGGAATGACGTCCCCGGCGCGCTGGACCAGAACGTGGTCACCGACCCTGACATCTTTTTTTCTAACCTCGTCCTCGTTGTGCAAGGTTGCCCGGCTGACCGTAACACCGCCGACCCGAACCGGCTTGAGGTGCGCCACCGGCGTCAGTTTTCCGGTGCGACCGACCTGTACTTCGATGGCGTCAACGGAAGTCGTCGCTTGAATGGCGGGAAACTTGTAGGCAATCGCCCAGCGGGGACTTCTGGACGTACTGCCCAGCTGAAGCTGATCGGAAAGGCGATCAACCTTGATAACCATCCCGTCGATTTCATAAGGCAATCCGTGACGCTTTTCTTCCAGTTCGCTGTGGAAATCGAGCACTTGCTCGACGGTGATGGCGGATCGTGTGAGGGGATTGATCCTGAACCCCAGCTGTTTCAGAAATTGAAGGAGGTCCCCGTGCGATGTCACATTCAGGTATTGCGTCGATCCGACACCGTATACGTAGATTCTCAGCGGGCGGCGGGCGGTAATTCTCGAATCGAGCTGCCGCAGAGAACCCGCAGCGGCATTGCGCGGATTGGCGAACAGAGGCAGTCCTTCCTCGAGTCTTTCCGCGTTCAGTTTCTTGAATCCTTCCCGTTCCAGAAAAATTTCTCCCCTGACCTCCAGAAGCTGAGGCGTCCTTTGCCCGTGTGCGTCGAGCAGCACGAGTGGCACGGCTGAGATCGTTTTCACATTAGCGGTGATCACCTCGCCGGTGACACCGTCGCCGCGGGTGGCGGCCGTTGCCAGTCGGCCGTCCTCGTATACGAGTTCGACGGCAACACCGTCCAATTTTGGCTCGGCGGTGTAAAGAACTGTCTTTCTGCCCGTCTGTCTGCGCATCCGGTCGTCGAAGCCCAGGATGTCCGCTTCATTGAATCCGTTTTCAAGGCTGAGCATCGGAACCGCATGTTTCACGGTTTCGAACTTAACCAGCGGCGGCGCCCCGACCCTCGCCGTCGGTGAATCCGGACTGGCGAGTTGCGGATAGCCGGTTTCGAGCCGGATCAACTCTTGCATCAAGGCATCGTACTCGGCGTCCGAAATCTCCGGGTCGTCGAGAACATAGTAGCGGTGATTGTGATGGTGCAGTGCCGCTCTCAGCTCTGCAGCTCTTTTCGTGATGTGTGGATCGACAGGGGGTGTTGGCATAAGCGCTTGACCATCTCGCACGCCAGGGACCGTCCCGAAGCGAAGGCTTCGGTTTTAAACCCCGGCAACCAGTGAAGTGTAGACAGTTCGTCGGACACCACCAAAATGCCGCCGATATCGACGCCCCGATAGAGAGCGGCAGAAAAAAGGGCCGACGTCTCCATATCGACACCCAGCGCCCCTTCGGCCTGAAAACGCCTGATTTTATTTGGTGTTTCCCTGAAGATGGCGTCCGTGGTCCACACCGCTCCCGCATGCAGACGGGTGTTTTCCGGCTCCAGCACAGATTTGATTTGCTCAACGGACGTCGGCGTTGGATGGGAAACCGTCGGCGCTTCTCGCAAATCGCAGTAGTGAACCGAAGTTCCCTCGTCGATAAAAGCCGCAGTCGGCAACAGGATGTCCCCGATTTTTACCTCAGGGCATACGGCACCGCACCAACCGAAGAAGAAAAAATGCCGGGCGCCCCAGGCAACCAATGTCTCCAGGAGCATTACCGCATAGGGAGCGCCAACGATCGGGCCGACGAGAGATACCGGCTCAGTATCGTTGCGGGACCGGATGTAAAGGCGGCTTGTGAACAGCGGATGCGGGCGGTGCGCCGACAGACCCATCGACCGCACCAACTGGTCGAGATCGCCGGAGGTGCCGACCAAAACCGCAAGGCGACCCACATCCGGCGTTCTTTTCCCTTTGACGGGTTTGACGACGGGATCGTCGTCTGATCCACGATCGGCAGGCGCGTTCCGATTTATCGGATGATCGATCCGGTCTTTGAAAGTTGTCATTCAGGATACAGACTTTAGAATAATGCTTTTGGCAATGCGGAGCGAGGAAGTCGTCTATGCCATAGTTCGACGAGCGATGACACTGCCCAAAATCTTTAAATTGAAGCCTATAGAATATCTGCGGGACGGTGGACCGTTTTACCGGAACAAAGAATGCCTGGCCTCATGCCGGTTTGGCCAAGGCGGACAGTTTTTCTTTCACTTCATCGATAATATCATAGAGCCACAGGACATCCTCGACGCTCAGCCGTCCCGCCTTCGCCGGCGCCCGCTCGGTGCCGTCTTTTTTCATGAGAACCCGAGGGCCGATCTGGACTTTGGGTTCGCCGTCTCCGTAACGGTTGATCGATACCAACAGACCGGTTTCCTGGCACTTCCACTGCTCAATCAGCTTGTCCTTATCCGGATCGTACGCCATGTCTTTCCCTTCTGTCATCCTTAAGGGCTCGCTTAAAAATAACTTACCATTTTGGACGTCGATGCATCCCGTCCGGCTGCGTTGTAAAAATCTCAAAAATTCCAGATATTCCTGCGATTTTACGCCTTGTCGGCCGGGCGCCTCAACGCCCAAAATCATCAACTTATTTTTTCGCAAGCCCTATGTTGAAATCTTGGAGAAATCGGCAAATTTCTCGAACAATCCCGCAATGCAGCCCAACAGCGCCAAGCGGTTTTCGCGCAGCTGTTTCTTGTCGGCCATCACCATCACACCATCGAAAAACGCGTCGACGCTGCCTCGCAGAGCAGCGATTTCCCGCAGGGCCTGATCGAAGCGTCCCTGGCCGATCGCCGCCGTCGCCTTTCTTTCAGCTGTCTGGAATGCGGCATACAAATCCCCCTCGCTTTGGTGTTCGAAAAGCGCCGCATCGACTTTTAGCAGCACGCGGTCGTGGGGCGCGGGACCGGATTTTTTGATGATATTGCCGACCCGCTTGAACGCAACCGCCAAGGGCTCGAAATCAGGCTGAGCCTTCAACGATTCAAGGGCCCTGACGCGATTCCAGGCATCGGGGATGGTGTCGCCGGAGATGTCGACCACGGCCGCGATCACGTCTTTCGAAAATCCTTCTTCGGCCAGCAGGTGCGACATTCGATTTTTAATGAAACCGAAAACCATCGTGGTGAGTTCGGCAAGTTCGGATGGGCCTTTCTTGCCGAAAAGACCGAGCGTTTCTTCAATCAGCGCTGACAGGGAAAAGGAAAACCCTTTATC
>JARROL010000391.1:0-4513 GCA_037383965.1 Desulfobacterales bacterium
CGGCGCGGATCATGATTACGGTCAAAGCGTGGCCGTGGACAGCAGCGATAATGTTCACATTACGGGATATTTCAGCGGCACCAACGCGAATTTCAACCCCGGCGGCACGGCGGACTATCATACGTCAGCAGGTTTGGAAGACATATTTCTGACCAAGATCAATTCCGACGGCAGTTACGGATATACGAAAACCATGGGCGGCACGGATCATGATTACGGTCGATCCGTCGCCGTGGACAGCAGCGATAATGTCTACATTACGGGATCTTTTAGCGAAACGGCGGATTTCGATCCCGGCACGGGAACGGACAACCACACCTCCAACGGTCTTGGTGATATTTTTCTGACAAAGATAAACTTTGACGGCACATACGATTTGACCGAGACCATGGGCGGCACGAACCAGGATTTCGGTCGATCCGTGACGGTGGATGACAGTGTCAACGTCTACCTGACCGGATATTTTCAAGAAACAGTGGATTTCGATCCCGGCAGCGGAACGGACAGCCATACCTCCAATGGTCAGGAAGATATCTTTCTGACGAAATTCAGGATGGCTGACTTTATCGTTGCGCCATCCAGCGTGACGACCACGGGCGGCGGCGGGACGGCCACCTTTACCGTAAGGCTTTTAAGCGAGCCGTCTGCGGATGTGACGGTGCCGATCGCCAGCTCTGATGCCAATATCGGGAGGGTTGACAAATCAAGCCTGACGTTCACCGATGCCGACTGGTTCGTGGATCAGACCGTCACCATCACCAGCATAACCACCAGCGGTGTGACCTACAGCATTCTGATCGGCCCTGCGACTTCGGCAGATACCGACTACAGCGGCCTGACCGCACCGGATATAACCGTGACCATTACGGGTACTGAAACCGGGGGCAGCGGGTGCTTCATCGCCACCGCCGCCTATGGTTCACCTTTGGCCCCATACGTCAGGGTACTCAGTGAATTCCGCGACCATTTCCTGATCACGAACAGAATCGGCAGGTTGTTGGTGCATTATTATTATACCCATTCACCGCCAATGGCTAAATTTATCAAGAAACATGATTTCCTGCGAGCCGTGGTTCGCTTGATGCTGATTCCTTTAGTGGGCGCCGGTTGGCTGGCTCTGAAAATAGGCCTTGTATCGGCAGTGGCGCTCATCTGCTTTTTTGCGATGGGGCTTGCCGGTCTTGTCAGATATGTAATCTTTAAAAAGCCATCCTAATTTTTTCCAGATAAACCGCTCTTCGTCATCATATTTCGGGCCGGTGTACGGACACCGGTTCGAAATGATGCCCGCCTGAATATTTCCCGGCTTTTCGGATCTGCGTGTTCATGGAACGTAATGGAAAGTATGAAAAAAAGGTTGTTATATTTTTTCATAATGTTGTACTTTTGCAGCGCTTTGATTTTGGTTGGTATCAAATACAAAGACGCCTAAAAATCCGAAAGGGGTGACTTGATGAATCGTCGATATTTGCGCTGGTTGATGCTGGTATTGTTCATCTCTGCCGTTGGCGTGACCGTCTGGTATTTCACTCGGCCCAAGCCCGTCGAGGTTGCGGTGAAGCCCGCAGATTACGGAGTCGTGGAACGGGCGGTTGCGAACACGCGGGCCGGAACCGTTAAAGCCTGCCGAAGGGCCAAACTTTCTCCGAGCATCGGCGGCCAGATCGCAAAGCTTCCCATCCATGAGGGCGACAGGGTGAAGAGCGGTGATCTTCTCCTTGAAATCTGGAACAAAGACCTGGTTGCCCAGGTTAAACTTGTCCAAAGCCAGGCCAAAGCGGCAAAAGCCCGGGCAAAAGCCGCGTTATTGAAAGCCGAGGTTGCCCAACGGGAAGCCAACCGCCTTGTCAAACTTCGTAAAACCGGTGCCGCTTCGGAAGAAAAAACAGATAAATCGGTTACGGATGCCAAGGCCCTCATGGCGGATTATGAAGCGGCAAAAGCGTCTGCGCTCATGAATGAGGCCCGTGTCGGCGTCGCCAAAGCTAACCTGGACCGAACCCGTTTGATCGCCCCGTTTGACGGCGTTATCGCCGAGATCAACGGCGAACTGAGCGAATACGTTACGCCCTCGCCCATCGGCATTCCCACGCCGCCGGTGGTGGATCTTATCGACAACACCTGCTTTTACGTCACCGCACCCATCGATGAAGTCGATGTTCCGCATATTGTACCGGGCATGACCGCGCGGGTCACTCTGGATGCTTTCGGAGATCGTCGATTTAGCGGCAGGGTCCGCCGGATCGCGCCATATGTGCTCGATCGCGAAAAACAAGCCCGCACGGTGGATGTAGAGGTTCAATTTGACATCCCCAGGGACATTCGGCAAATGCTGGCGGGTTACAGCGCGGATGTAGAGATCATATTGGATGTTCGGAAAAACACATTGCGCATCCCCACCCAGGCTGTTTTGGAGGGAAATCATGTCTTTGTTTATCTGCGGCATTTCCAACTGGGATTTTACCGAGGTCCTTTCAGGCCTGAAGCCCAAGGAACTGGTGGTGGTGAATGTGGATCGCGCCGGAATGAAAGACGATGCCGCCGCCGTGATATCCAAAGAGGCGCCATGATCCGATTATCCGAAATTGAAAGAACCTTCCCGGTGGGCGGCGAGACGGTTCACGCACTCAGCAACGTGAATTTCACCGTCTCCAAAGGGGAATATGTCGCCATCATGGGGCCTTCGGGTTCCGGAAAATCGACCCTGCTCAATATCATCGGTCTTTTGGACAGACCGGACAAGGGCGTCTACTCCCTGGAGGGACTGGATACCACCGAGTTGACCGACGACCAGCAGGCATCGGTCCGCCGAAATAAAATCGGATTTGTCTTCCAGTTTTTCCATCTGATTCCCCGGCTCAGTGCTGCGGAGAATGTGGAACTGCCAATGATTCTGGCCGGTATGGATCCTGCCGAAAGGAAATCCCGGGTTCTTGAGGCGCTTTCTTCCTACGGTCTCAGCGAGCGGATGAAACACCGTCCGGACCAGCTATCCGGGGGACAGCGTCAGCGTGTTGCCATTGCCCGGGCCACGATCATGCAGCCGGATATTATTCTTGCGGATGAGCCCACCGGCAACCTGGATCGGAGTTCCGGGATAGAGGTTATTCAAATACTTGAAAATCTTAATGATAACGGGATCACCCTGATGATGGTGACCCATGATCCCGATCTGGGCAAGCGGGCATCCAGAAGGGTGCGGCTGGTGGACGGAAGGATCTCGGCTGACACCGGGAGTTCATGAAAAAATGAAAGTTCGGGATATCGTTCAATACAGCGCAAAGGCCCTGTCGGGCTATTCGGTCCGAACACTTTTGATGATTCTGGCCATGGCCATCGGCGTGGCTTCGGTCATTGTGCTTACCGCACTGGGTGAGGGCGCCCGCGTGTTTGTCACCCGGGAATTTTCCTCTCTGGGCACCTACATTTTGATCGTATTGCCGGGCCGTTCCGAGACCACCGGGGGGCCGCCGCCGCTGTTGGGGGAAACGCCGCGGGAGCTCACGCTGGAAGATGCCCTGTTCCTCGCCCGGAATTCCGTTATCCGACGTGTTGCGCCGATTACGGTGGGTTCGGCGCCGGTGTCTTGGAAACATCGGGAGCGGGAGGTTACGATTCTCGGCTCCACGGAATCGCTGTTTGATATCCGCCAGCTTACAATGGCCCAGGGCCGGTTTCTGCCTGCCGGTGACCCCACGAGGGGCTCGGGGGTCTGTGTCCTGGGACACAAACTCAAAACAGAAATCTTTGGAAATCAATCTTCTTTGGGTGAATGGGTTCGCATCGGCGAGCGCCGTTTTCGAATCATCGGCGTTCTGGCCAAAAAAGGCCAGTCTCTGGGGCTGGATATGGGCGATGTGGCGATTGTGCCCGTGGCTTCCGCACAGGCGCTGTTCAATACTTCCGGACTCTTTCGCGTCTTGGTGCAGGCCAACGGACGTGATGCCATTCAAAAGGCCAAAAAGACGATCTTGAATACCATTCGCAAACGGCACGAAGGCGAAGACGACGTCACCGTGATTACCCAGGACGCCCTGCTGTCCACTTTCGATCGGATTCTGTTGGCCATGACATTGAGCGTTGCCGGCATCGCCGCCATCAGCCTGTCGGTGGCCGGCATTTTGATCATGAACGTGATGCTCATCGCCGTTTCCCAGCGAACCACGGAGGTGGGGCTTCTCAGGGCCATCGGCGCCCCCAGCCGCCAAATTCTTCGGCTTTTTCTGGCGGAATCCGCTATTCTCTCTCTTATCGGCGCAGCTTTCGGAATCATGCTGGCGTTCTTAGGGACCTGGGCGATCTCCCGCGGCTATCCTGAGTTTCCGGTGACGGTTCCGGCATGGGCTTTGGGCGCCGCGGTCTTTGTCGCGCTTTTGACCGGCCTGATATTCGGGGTACTGCCCGCAAAACGGGCGGCGAGGCTCGATCCGGTAGAGGCTTTGTCCAGAAGGTAAAACAATGTTGATCAATGATTCAGCAAAACTTGCCGCACACGCTCTGACCAGCCAGCGGA
>JARROL010000392.1:0-4407 GCA_037383965.1 Desulfobacterales bacterium
ATTTCCACCGGTTTGATAGGATATCCTCATGATTCGGGCGTTGCTGCCGCAGCTTCCGATCCCGCAGCTGAACTACGGCAACCGCACCCCGCGCTGTCAAGGGGTGCGCTTGTCCTGGAAAATGTGGTTGGAGATGACAATGCGCTGAATTTCCGAGGTGCCCTCGTAGATCGTGAAAACCCGTGCATCTCGGTAAAACCGCTCAACCGAGTATTCGCGGATGAATCCATATCCGCCGTGCATTTGGACTGCCCGGGCCGTCACGCGATTGACCATTTCGGAGGCGTAGAGCTTGGCCATCGAGGCCTGCATGCTGAAATTAACGCCGCGATCTTTCATGGCCGCCGCCGAGAGCATCAACTGCCGGCCGGCCTCGATCTCGGTGGCCATGTCGGCGACGATCCAGCGCAGCCCCTGAAACTTTGAAATACTCTGACCGAACTGCTCACGCTCCTTGGCGTACTGAACGGCCGCATCCAGTGCCGCCTGGGCGACCCCGACGGACTGGGCCGCAATGCCGATGCGACCGCCGTCAAGCGCCGTCATGGCGATTTTGAATCCCTCGCCTTCGCTTCCCAGAAGGTTTTCGGCCGGGACCCGGCACTCCTCGAAGATCACGTCGGCGGTGTCCGAGGCGCGCAGGCCCATCTTGTCCTCCAGATGACCGACGGTAAGACCGGCCGCGCCCTGCGGTATGATGAAGGCGCTGATCCCGCGATGCCGGGCAGCCTCGTCGGTCTTGGCGGTGACGATGATCAGACCGGCGTTTTTTGCGGTGGTGATAAAGCGTTTGGTCCCGTTCAATACGTAATCATCACCGTCGCGGACGGCCTTGGTGCTCTGGCGCAGGGGGTCGGATCCGGCGTGGGGTTCGGTCAATGCAAAAGCCCCCAGGAGTTCGCCTGTGGCCAGGCGCTTGAGCCACTGCTGTTTCTGCGCCTCACTGCCGTACCGCAGAATACTCTCGCAGACGATGGAGTTGTGCACCGACATGACCACAGCGGTGGCGGCACAAGCATAGGCCACCTCGGCAAGTGCCAAGACGTAGCTCACGGTGTCGGCACCCGAACCGTTGTATTCCGGCGGCACCATCATACCCATGAAACCGAGCTCGGCCAGCCGTTTCAGGTTTTCGGCCGGGAAAGTCTTGTTTTTGTCTCTTTCGGCGGCTGTGGGGGCAATGACTTCTCGAGCAAAATCCCTGACCATCGACTGAATCATCAACTGCTCATCGGTGAGCTGTATCGACATAGACCAGACCCTCCCCTGTCGGTGGAACTCCCTTGAGGTTCACCCGCTTTACTTAAAAAGCTCTCATCAGAGAATCTCCGGGCGATCGTCCGGCTTCAGTGGCCGTAAACGACGACGATGAGTTCGGCATCTTCCTTGCCGACATTGCGCATCTTGTGCCGGATCCCCGAGTTGAAATGCAGGGAATCGCCGGTTTTCAGCCGGTTGACATGATCGCCGACGATGATCTCCATGGCGCCTTTCAATACGTAGACAAACTCCTCACCCTCGTGCTGGTAGCCGACGCCCTTGTGATCCTGCTGGGCGTCGACAGAGACCTTGAAAGCTTTCAGGTGTTTGTTTTCCGCCCCGGGCGTCAACGTGGTATAGGCATAGTTCTCGGTTCGTTTGGTGAACGCCTTGATACGCTTTTTCAGATTGGCTTCCTCTTCCCGCAGCAGAAAACCGGCGTCGAGTTCGAGTGCGCGTGATATCTGCAGCAGCGCACCGACCGGCGGAATCTCTTTGCCGGATTCAATCTCTTTGAGATAGTCGACCGAGAAGCCGGTTTCGTTTGCCAGCCGGTCGAAGGTGACTTTTTTGGCTAACCGTGCTTTTTTAATTCGCTTTCCGACCGGTTCCAGTTTGTCTGACTTTTTCCTTGGCATAAAACCTCCTCTTTAACGGCCGCTGAGTGATGTCGTGCGGTCGCTGTCATTCACGGTCACTGCCGTGTACCTGCCCCCCGCAGCAGGAAGGCCTTCGCCTAAAGACCAACTCTCTTGGGCAGGTGGCACCATCGCCGGGCACATCAGTTTTTGAATTCTATAGCACCGGAAAGGACTCCCCGCAATCTTCTTTCCTCAGGGGACTGTTTACAGCCGAGTTTCAGCGGATTATGTTAAAGGTAATTGACGAACGGCATCTTCCTTTATGAACTGTAGGGCAACACAAAAACGATAGCACCATAACCGGAGAAGACATGGGCGACGACAGTTTTCTGATGAATGCTTTTGCCGGCCATCTCGGCATCGACCGGCTGCGGGTATTCCGTGACATCGAACCGGACGATAAAACCCGTCAGCTAACCCGGCAGTTTCACGCAATCCAGGACGAATACCCGGCTGCTTACCTGGATGCAAAAGGGGTGATTCCGCCTGAAGCCATGGATCGCCTCAAACAGATCGGCTTCTTCGGTCTCAATGTACCTGGCAATGATTTTTTCCTATGCCCTGACCGAACCGGATCGCGGGTCGGATGCGCAGAATATCGAAACCACGGCGACCCTGTCTGCCGACGGACGTCACTACATCCTGAACGGGCGCAAAACATACATCACCAACGCCAACTATGCCGGCGGTTTGACGGTTTTCGCCCAAATGGATCCGGACAAGCCCGGTTTCATGGGGGCCTTTATCGTCGAAACAGACTGGGAGGGTGTGAAAACCGGCCAGGATATGCCCAAAATGGGTCTCAAAGCCAGTTCCACAGCCGCCATCCAATTCAAGAACGTCGCGGTCCCGGTGGAGAACCTTCTGGGGCGACCAGGGGACGGTTTTAAAATCGCCATGACCATACTCAACTATGGCCGGCTGGCCCTTGGGGCCGGATCAACGGGAATGATGCGCCAGTCGCTGGCGGACATGCAAAAAAGGGCCGCGGCGCGAACCCAGTTCGATGTTCCGATCAACCGCTTTGAACTGATCCAGGAAATGCTGGTGCGCACCCGGGTCAACGGTTATATTGCTTCCGCCATAACAGCCTTCACCGCCAGCATGCTCCTCGCAGATCCTTTGGCGGTCGTCGCCATCGAAAGTTCGCACACCAAACTGTTCGGCACCACGCGTGCCTGGGATACCCTGTACGACGCCCTTCAGGTTGCCGGCGGTGCCGGTTACCTGTCAACCCTGCCTTACGAGCTGCGGATGAGAGATTTCAGGGTAGCCACTATTTTTGAAGGTACCACTGAAATTCACTCCATCTACCCGGCCCTTTTCGTTTTCCGCCGGCTGGCCAAAGAGCTCCGGGGTCTGTCCGGCAACAAATTCAAATCGGGCCTGTTCCTGCTTAAAAATGCTTTCAAACGGATGCGCTGGCAACTGCGTTTCAATCAGGCCGATATGGACCGGGCCGTCGGAGTCGCCCGCGCCAACGCCCGCTGGATGCGCTTTCTTGTATGTGCCGGCCTGCTCCTTTACGGGGAGAAAATTTTCCATCGCGAGTTTCTGCTCCGGCGCATAACCGATCTCAGTCTTCACATGTACGGTATCTTGGCCGCTCTGGCCAGAATCGATGCCGCCAGAAAGTCCGGGAACAAGGTGTCGGAAGACATCGACCTGCTGAACTACTTCGTGGAAGAATCAAAGCTGGCCAGACAGCGCAATACGTCGCTATTTCCATCACGCCGGGAGCGCCTAAATAAAAAAATCGCCGCTGCCCTTACCGCCGTCATTCGATAAGAAAACGGCAGTCATCAGAACAGCTTGAGTTGAATCAAAATCCATATTACGCCTTTTTCCCCAAATAGTTGGGTCATTTTCCGCAATTTATTTTAGAAAAGGTTAATTTTTAGAAAAATTTATCTGTAACATAATGTAATAATTATTAATGTTTGGCACATTAAATTTTGGTCCGTCTCTTGCATATTTGCCCATCAGATTGTTCAGCACAACATTACCTTAAACAATCAGTGGGTGGATGAAGTGAAAGACGAAAATTACACCGAAATCATTGGCGCAAGCGAAAAGGTTCAAACCATTCGGGAGTTAATCGAAAGAGTAGCCGGTACGGGTTTGAGCGTCCTTATCACTGGAGAAACCGGTACGGGTAAAGAACTGGTGGCCAGAAGCCTTTATGAGCATTCCGACCGGAATAACGATCCATTTGTCAAGGTAAACTGTGCCGCCTTACCGGACACGTTGATGGAGAGTGAACTATTTGGTTACGAGCAGGGCGCCTTTACGGGGGCAAATCAAAAACGACGGGGAAAATTTCAATTGTCCAACAATGGCACCCTGTTTTTAGATGAAATCGGAGACATGTCCTTTTACTTGCAGTCCAAACTTTTGCGCGTGCTGCAAGATGGTTCATTCAGTCCCCTCGGGTCAGAGAAGGAAGTTAAATCAAATGCATGGATCATAGCAGCGACAAACAAGGACATTGAAAGTGAAATCCAGA
>JARROL010000393.1:0-2435 GCA_037383965.1 Desulfobacterales bacterium
GGACAGGGGGCTGCGTTTGGCCGAAAAACGCTCGTTTCCGGCGGATCGATCGCGCTGGATGGAGAATCGCGACCGGATATACGAGGAAATCATGCACAGAGGATGGAATCGAGAGCGGCAGGCATTTGTGCAGTCCTTCGAGAGCCAGGCCCTGGATGCTTCGAACCTGATCATGCCGCTGGTATTCTTCGTGTCCCCCTCAGATCCGCGGATGCTCAAAACCCAGGATGCCATTTTCACGCCCCCCCGAAAAGGAGGCCTCACCTCGGACAGTCTGGTCTATCGGTATGACCCGAAACATGCGAATGATGATTTATTGGGAGAGGAAGGCTCTTTCAACATGTGTTCGTTTTGGCTGGTGGAGGCCTTGACGCGCGCCGGGCGTTTCGATCGAAAACGACTGGATACCGCCCGACTGGTGTTCGAACAAATGCTCGGCTATGCCAATCACCTCGGCCTCTACGGCGAAGAAACCGGTCCGCGGGGGGAAGCACTGGGCAATTTTCCCCAAGCGTTCACCCACCTGGCATTGATCAGTGCCGCCTTCAACCTGGATCGGGCGCTGGACAGCCGGTACTAAACTGTGAGAATTCAAGGCGTCGAGAATTTTCGAGGAATCAAGGGCGAAAGCTCAAACATCAAAAGAATAGAATACCATCGGTATGAACATCCTACTGCTCACCAATGAATTTCCGCCCCACATTTACGGAGGTGCCGGCGTCCATGTCGATCATCTCGTCCGCGAAACGGCGCTATGCGACGACGGTCGACATCGGTTGCAAATATTATGCTTCGGCGATCAGCATGAAAAGGGTCCCGGCAAAACAGTGACCGGCATCGGCGCCGCGGAAGCCTTGGCCGCCGCAAAGCTCAGGCAGCCGAAGATTTTGGACACCCTCTACCGCAACATCGTTATGGCCGGGTCGGTTGACGCCGCCGACGTCGTCCACTGCCACACCTGGTACACCCACCTGGCGGGCTGCCTGATCAAGCAGTTGCTGCAGATCCCGCTGGTGGTCACCACCCATTCCCTGGAACCCTCTCGCCCCTGGAAGAAAGAACAGCTCGGAAACGGCTATTACGCCGCCGGCTGGCTGGAAAAAACGGCCTTACTCAACGCCGATCGGATTATTGCCGTGTCGGGCGCAATGAAAAACGACATTCAAGAACTTTACGATGCCGCCCCCGAAAAGGTGGAAGTGATTCACAACGGCATCGATGCCGAAATATACCGGCCAACCCGAAACAACGCCGTCCTCGAAGAATACGGTATCGATCCGAACACGCCGTTCGTTCTCTTCGTCGGCCGGGTGACGCGCCAGAAAGGAATTGTTCATCTGCTCAGAGCTCTTCACCATGTCGAGGCCACCTATCAGGTGGTCCTTTGTGCCGGTGCGGCCGACACGCCTGAGATCGCAGAGGAAGTAACCGCCATGGTCGCCGGGGTCAGGGCAGACACGTCCAACCACGTGGTCTGGATTCGGGAGATGGTCCCCGTCGACCGTCTGGTAACCCTCTACAGCCATGCGGCCGTGTTCGTCTGCCCCTCGGTGTATGAACCATTTGGCATCATCAACCTGGAGGCGATGGCCTGCGGTACGCCCGTGGTGGCCGCGGCGGTCGGCGGGATACCCGAGGTGGTGATCCACGAGGATACAGGCGTGCTGGTGCCCTTCGAAACAGTCGGACCGGCCGTCGCCGAACCGAAGGACCCACGGCGATTCGCACGGGACCTGGCCGCGGCCGTCGACACACTGATGCAGTCGCCGGAAAAGCGCACCGTGATGGGAACGGCCGCCCGCCGGCGAGTGGAAGAGCACTTCAGCTGGAAGAGCATTGCGCGCCGGACCCTGGCGGTATACGAGCAGCTGATTAACCTATAACCTGGACGGATTGGAAAGCTTGCGGAATGGACTCTTTCCGACCGGAGAAAGCCGACCGGAACTGGAAGGAAAGATCACGCCGGAGTTGCCGGACGTCGAAGTATTCAAGCGTTACCCGGATGCAACCTCGCTGCATAAAAATATCGAAAAGGTGCGCATGCATGATACCCGGGTTCTCAGGGGCATCACGGAGCGGATGCTGCAAACGCGGCTTGCGGATCGACAACTTGAAAAAACGCGCCGCCACGGTAAACATCTCTTCGTGAGAGTCGGTGACATGGGTTGGTTGAGGCTGCATTTCGGAATGACCGGTTACCTCATTTCCGCCGTGCTCGGATTGTGGCTCATATTCGATATCCTTCGCAGTCGCTGATCTCAACCGTTAGTAAACGCGAGGTTTCGGTGACGGCGCAGATGCCGTTTTCTCTCCATCAACCCGGACTTCCCTTCGGTCCAGACTCTTGCAGCACGGGTTGCCAGCGGTACCAGTCAAACGGCTGACCGGCCAGCTGCACGCGTTCTTTGATCGGATGCAGTCGCTGCGGCGCCTCT
>JARROL010000394.1:0-2427 GCA_037383965.1 Desulfobacterales bacterium
CACCTATGCCGCATTTGCCGTGGCACTTGACGATGCAAAGCGGTCTTTCCCCCTCCAAGTGCGCCCCGCGGTCAACGGGGTTCCGGTTGAAAGCGACAAGACGATACGCTCAACCGATCCCAACCAGCCCGATCGGGTTGTGGCCGACGTCGCCTGCGCTGATACCGACACCGTGAAAGCGGCCATCGCGGCCGCTAAAAAATCTTTTGCGGACTGGTCCACCACCCCCGCAAAAGAAAGGGCCGATTTCCTGTTCAAAGCGGCGCAGCGCTTGCGGGACAAGCGGCATGCATTGGCTGCGCTCCTCATATATGAGGGTGGCAAAAATTGGAACGAGGCCCAGGCCGATATTGGCGAAGCCATCGATTTTCTCGAATTTTACGGCCGCGAAATGATTCGCCTGAACAAACCGCGACGCGCCTCCGAACTGCCGGGCGAATCCAGCCGCCTCGTATATATCCCACGCGGTGTCGGTGCCGTGATCGCACCTTGGAATTTTCCTCTGCCGATTTCCATCGGCATGATCTCAGCGGCCGTGGTCACCGGTAACACCGTGGTTTATAAACCGGCATCCCAAACGCCGGCCATCGGAAAGGCGGTCTATGATCTGTTCAACAGCGTGCACCTGCCCAACGGAGTGCTCAATTTTGTTCCCGGCCCGGGCAGTGAGATCGGAGACGCCCTGGTCACCGATAAAGATATCGCTTTTACGGTATTTACCGGAAGCAAGGAGGTGGGTCTCGGTATCATCGAAAAGTCGGGCCATACACCCGAAGGCGCTCAGCACGTCAAAAATGTAATTGCCGAAATGGGTGGGAAAAATGCTATCATTATTGACAGCGATGCCGATATTGACGCGGCCAACTGGCCGGTCGTCCAGTCGGCTTTCAGCTATATGGGCCAGAAATGCTCAGCCGCCTCGCGGTTGATCGTCCTGGAAGAACATTACGAAAAGTTCGTCTCAAAGTTCAAAGATGCCGTGGAAACATTGATTTTCGGTCCCGGCGAAAACCCGTTCAGCGATATGGGCGCCGTCATCGACGCGCGCGCCAAGGAAAAGATCGAAAGATACATCCAAATTGGTCAAACCGAGGGCACCTTGCTCACCCGGGGCACTGATTCCGATGGTCCCGGGCATTTCGTCGCTCCAGCCGTATTCACGGATATCTCTCCAGATAGTCGTTTGGCCCAGGAAGAAATTTTTGGACCCGTAGTGTGCATCTTCAAAGTCAACGATTTCAGTGAAGCACTTGAGGTGGCCAATGGTGTCCAGTATGCGCTGACCGGCGGTCTTTTTTCACGCAGCCCGGCCAATATTGAGCGTGCCTGCGACGAATTTTTGGTCGGAAGCCTTTATATCAATCGGGGAACGACTGGCGCGATGATGAAACGCCATCCGTTTGGCGGATTTAAGATGTCGGGCGTGGGCTCCAAGGCAATGGGGCAGGATTACTTGCCCCAGTTCATGTACTCCCGGACCATCATTGAAAATACGTTTAGAAGCGGCTTTGCGCCCATGAAGGATGAAAACGCCGCATCATAGCAACCGTAATGGCGGTAAGGTGGAAAAATGGATTTCAACCCTCCGGAAATCATCAAAATGCTCAAAGAACAGCGTCGGTTTTATCAGGAACAACTGCTGCTGGTCGATATTGCGCTGTCCGCTATTGAATCCGAAAAACGGTCTGGCATTAAGGTGCATCAAGGTCAACGCCGTCCGCAAAACGACGTCAAAAAACATCGCATTCCATGGACAAAAGAGATCGAGCGGCTCATAGACAATTACGGTGAATTCAATCTTATCGAGCTTCAGAACGACTTGGCTGAAAAACGTGGTATCACCGCGGCAATGACGATTACTGGGAGAAATGTGATCAGCAATACCCTGAGCCGTCTCATCAAAAGGGGCCGGATTGAAAGAATCGGACCCGGCGTTTACAAAGTGATCACAGAATCCATATGATTTCCCTGGTTTTTCTGCTGAACGACCGCTTCATGCCCGTTGTCAAATGGCTTCACCGGGCGGTTGCCGATCTGCCCCTGTTAAGGGCCGTGATGCATGACCAGGTCATTGAGATCTTGACTGTGGACGGACCTCGACAGCAGGTCCATGTTACGTCCACCTTGGTGAACCAGGCCATTCAGGCGCTGTCGGACTCCCCTATCAATTTCCTCCTCGATCACGCACCGGTGGTACACGGGAAAATCAAGGATGCCAGACTGAAGAAACGCCTCAACGTCGTTCAGCAATCAATATGGAAACAAGGACGTAAAAAAGAACAGGAGTAAAGCTTGAGACTCATTGCAAAATCTGAACGGTGTTCGGGTTGTGGCGCCTGCCGGTTGGTGTGCGGTTTGACCAACTACGGCGAGGTCAACCCGGCTATGGCGGCCTTATCCATCCACGGGCGGTTTCCTGCACCAGGG
>JARROL010000395.1:0-2423 GCA_037383965.1 Desulfobacterales bacterium
CCAGCATCATCTGACGATGTTCACGTATGTCGCCGAACCTGAATATCGACTTTGCCGTAATCAGGAATCCCACCGCGGCCGGCTGGTCCATCATGATGAAGAGAAATACCAGTGCCCGTTCGAGCTGGCCGATCAACTGACCGCCACCCGGAAGTCCGCCGCCCGGTGCTGCGGGCAAGCCTTCGGATGAAGCCGTGTTTGGGGACGGCTGTGGATCCGTGAACTGCGCCAGCAGTGGTTGCACGGCCAGGCCGATCAGGAAGCCCCCCGCTCGAACGGTAGCGACAGCACCGGCAAAAAATACAACGGTTTTGACAAATGGAGGGCCGAACAGTTGAACCCAGTAAAGCGACAACCCTCCACCATAACGAATTATCAGGACGGCCGTCGACAGCGTTACGCCAACATGGGCCAGTTGGTCGATGACGAAGGCCAGCGTGGTTTTTCCGCCGCTCGTTACCTTGACACGGTCGATGAGAGTGTGGCTCAGAAATATGGCGAGCGGAATTTCCCAATGCATCCAAGCCCCGCACAGCAGATAACTCAGGCCGGCCACGACAGCCGAATGCTGAAGCAGTGGGGCCCATCGGTTCTTGCGCATTGCCACCGTTTTGGTTTGCAGAAGAAAATCTCCGGCAATGTGTCCCGCCAGAAGGAAGACAAAAAGGTATAGGGTTTGCGTGTTCATGGCCTTCCCGATTTTTTACAAGTTTTTGGACCTGTAGTACTCAATAACAAGTAAATTTAATTGTATTCAGAGAATCGGTGTGGTTGACGGTTTCACGGTGCTATCAGGTTGGAGAGGGTTTCCTCGAAATACAACAGGCCGCTCTCGAAAGCATGCCAGCCGGCGCGGTCGAGGTGCTGGGCGACGGCTTGCTGTGTGATCGGTTGTGGCCAGCAGGTCGTCGCGATTTTTTCCTGGGTCCATCCCTGAAGGGCACCCATTACGGCTTGGGCCTGTTTCTCAGACCAGTTGGCCGCCAGGACGTCCATCAACTGAATGACGGTTTTCAAAGCAGCCACCCGATCATCGGCCTCTTTTGCAGCGAAGGCAAAAGAGAGGCGTTGTTGCCGGGGCATGCGCTCGAGCAGGCTGCCGGACAGGCGGTAAGCCTCACCGTCGCCACTGGAAACTTTGGCGGCGGGAATAAAGTCGATGGTCCCCACGGCGATAGCCAGGCGTGAATCGGCTTTGACGTCGCGGATTTCGGCCCGTAAAAAGGCCCGGTAAAAGGAACCGATCCGCAGGGCTTTGGCCGGGTCTGCGACCACCATCTGCCAGGCGTCACCGCGAAAAGTATCCATTACCAGTGGAACCGCGTCGCCGAACACCTTGCACAGCGCTTCCGCCCCCGCCGTCATCACCGCATGCAGATCCCGGCGTTCTTTATCGGGAAACTTGCGTGAGCCGACGATATCGCCGGTGATCACCGCATACCGTTTTCCAGTCATTATTTCCACCGGATAATACGACCTCCGATCGTAGGATTCGAGACGGTGTAAACCGCCAGACACCACAATTCATATCACTTGTATAAATTAATTACAAGTTTTAAGGCTTGTAATCTGTTGTGGTTCATAACGGCCCTATTCCGCCATTCCGGCAAAAATCCTTGTTATTATGAAAAGTTTCATTATAAATGCTCACCATAACCGTCGCAATATGAGTCGGTTTTCCGGAAAACCGCAGATATAGACAGTTGTTGAGAGGAGACGTTATTCATGAGCTTTAGGACCTGTGTTGCGCCCTCCGGACAATTCGTTTACGGCGTCCACAAGCCGCATTTTCGGGTGGCCAATCTGCGGCAGAGCGATCACATCGATTTGCTTGGTGAATTCAGAGACGGCCGGCCGGTTCACAACAATGCCAATTTTCCCGCAGGCGAAATCCAAGAGAAAGGAGCCGAGTTGATTTTTGAGATCCCCAACCCATTTCCTTTCAGGGGCACCACTTACATCCTCAAGGGCTGGGCCGATGCAATCGCCCGTAACCCGGCCGCCCTAAAGCTGCCGCAACCACAGCCCTGTTCTTTTTCCGAAGTATTGCGGCAATGGTCGCGTGATGAGGCCGGCGCATTCCCTTTCAACCGGCTCGATCGAATTTTTAAAACGCTGCCGGAGCCTCTGCAGCTGGCCTTGGCCGCCACCTCCACCGATCCGGAAGACCTGATGCGACTGGCAGAGCAGTGCTGCGACTTCGTTCATGATCCGGCAACCGGGCGACCGGTGGGTCTTATTTATGCAGCCGACGGAGATGCACTGCCGCAAGCGGTGATCAGAAACCCTTTGGTGTTCGAAGCCTTGGCCAATAACGCCTGGATGCCGGACGATTACAAAGACGCCATGGTGCTTCGACCCGGTGCCCAGGGCGGCAGCGAAATCACGGCCGACTGGCATGATACCGACAGTGGCAGCCATGT
>JARROL010000396.1:0-2878 GCA_037383965.1 Desulfobacterales bacterium
GCCGGAGGCTTGGTTTCATCAGCACCGGCCGCCGAAGCCACAGAGCAGCAGCTGCTTGTGGATAGCGCGCGCATAACCTTTGAGAGTTTCATGTCCGACCCAAACATGGAATGGCTGAAGGAACACCTGAAGGAGGCCAAAGGGCTTTTGATCGTTCCGCAACTGCTTAAAGCCGGCTTTATTTTCGGCGGTTCCGGCGGCCACGGCGTTCTCATCGTCAACGACGAGAAAAAGGGTCAGTGGAGCCAGCCGGCATTTTACTCTATCGGATCCGTCAGTTTTGGCTTGCAGATCGGCGGCGAAGCCGCCGAAGTGATCATGATGCTACGGACCCAAAAAGCCGTGGATAAAATGCTGACGACCTCCGCTAAACTCGGTGCTGACACCTCAATTGCCGCGGGCCCGGTGGGCGCCGGGGTCAAGTCGAATGTTGTGGCCGACGTCCTCTCCTTTTCGCGGTCCCAAGGGGCTTTTGCGGGTCTTTCCCTGGACGGTAGCGTCGCAGCGACAAGGGACAAATGGAATGCGGCCTACTACGGCAAGCCGGCCTCGCCGGTGGATATCCTCGTAACGCATTCGGTCAGCAATCCCGGATCAGCCGAACTCCGAAAGACAGTGGCTCGATTCAGCCAGTAGCTGAAGCTGGTGACAACTGGTTAAGTAAGATAAAAAGTTACTACTCCTAAAAGACGCTCGTATTGTGCAGCTAATGCGTAAGACAAATTTAATTATAGCACCTGAAAGGTGGCGCTCATGAAGAAACAATTAATCAAAAAAATCTTGGTAGTTGGAATGTTTGTGGTGATGGCCTTGCTCACTATCACCCCGCCGAGTCACGCGCAGGTCTTGACGCCAGATGAAGCGAAGGCTATCGCAATGGATGCCTATATTTACGGCTATTCGCTGGTCACCATGGAGATGACCCGGCGCGTGTCGACCAATGTCACCAAGCCGGAAGGCACGAAGGGGCCCATGGGTCAGCTCGTGCGCTTGCGCGAATATCCGACTGCGGCCTTCAAGGATGTCACTGCGCCCAATGCGGACACACTGTACACAATCGTCTGGCTCGAGGTCGGCAAGGAGCCATGGGTGCTGAGTCTGCCCAACGCACACGGCCGTTACTATCTCTTCCCGATGCTGGACGGTTGGACCAATGTCTTCCAGGTGCCCGGAAAGCGCACGACCGGCACCGGAGCGCAAAAGTACGCCATCACCGGTCCGGGCTGGAAAGGCAAACTTCCTGCGGGCGTCAAGGAATACAAGTCGCCGACCAGCATTGTCTGGGTGCTGGGCCGCATCTACTGCACCGGCACGCCGGAGGACTACGCCAAGGTCCACAAGATGCAGGATGAGATTTCCATCGTGCCGTTGAGTTCGTTCGGTAAACCCTACACACCGCCTCCCGGAACAGTGGACCCCGACATCGATATGAAAACGCCGGTGCGCGAGCAGGTGAACGCTCTGGACACTGCCGCGTACTTCAATCTGCTGGCCATGCTGATGAAGGACAACCCGCCCGCGAAGGCGGACGCGACGATGGTGACGAAAATGGCGAAGCTGGGCATCGTTCCCGGCGCCCCGTTCGACTTCAGGAAACTTGATCCTGCCGTGCAGGAGGTCCTGAAGGATGTGCCAAAGGAAGGCTTCGAGAAGATAATGGCGCACTTCAAGAGCGCCGGAAAGGACATCAACGGCTGGATTTTCACCACCAAGACCGGACTATACGGCACCGACTACCTCCAGCGCGCCTTGATAACCGCCATCGGCCTTGGCGCGAACCGCCCGCAGGACGCCGTCTACCCCACCTCCGAAATCGATGTGGAAGGCAAGCCTTACATGGGCAACAACAATTACGTTATGCGGTTTCCGAAGGGGCAGCTGCCGCCGGTCGACGGATTCTGGTCGCTCACGATGTACGATGCCGAGTATTTCTTCTACGCCAACCCGCTCAACCGCTACACGCTCAGCGCGCGCAACGCGCTCAAGGCCAACGCGGACGGATCGGTGGATCTGTACCTGCAGCACGAGAACCCCGGACCCGATAAGGAATCCAACTGGCTCCCGGCTCCCGAGGGGCGATTCATTCCCATGCTTCGCCTCTACTGGCCAAAAGAGAAGCCGCCATCGATCATCGACGGCACATGGAAGATTTCGGCGGTGAAGAAAGTGCAATAAGTTAGCAGCCTCACCAGGAAACAGTGAACGGCTGCGAGTTGCATAAATCCACTTGCAGCCGTTTTTGTTCAAATATGGCGATATGACTTCGGCCCGTCTCAACCGGTTTACACGGTTGAATATGACAAAAACGGAAACGTAGTGCGGATAGTATCCGGCCTGAGAATCTTTTCATTGCAGGGACACGAATGACTGATACACGACTCCCTGAAAAACAGGAAAATTGAATCGATGGACGAGACGAAATATTTTAATTACAACCGTTTTAACGGCTGTGCTAGCGACCTGGATGTTCGGGCTGCCGCAGGCAGTCCCGGCTGCGGGAACGCCGGCGGTGAAAACGAAGGTGGAACTGCTCTTCGTTCAAACCGCGAAAGACGTTACGGTCGATGGCGGAAAGCTTATTTTAAAGGGGATCGGCCCCACCGTTCTGTTCTTCTCCGATCGTCCGGAGCGAATCGCCGGTCACATGACCAATGACAGGTACCTCAAATTGTGGAGGGAGGACGGCCAAGACAGTTTTCTGGCCGATCCCCCAAATGCCACCGTTTCGGTATTTGCGGAGGGGACCGAGACGAACCTTGTCGTCACGTTGCGAAACCCGTATTTCACTGGTGACAACCTCACCTATGACATAAGTGTCATCCAGGGTAAACTGCCCGAGAAAGGCGGACCCGGCTCGGTGTTTATCGATATCATCGGG
>JARROL010000397.1:0-3018 GCA_037383965.1 Desulfobacterales bacterium
CCTGGCCGCCCCACTGCATTCAAGATACCGATGGAGCGCGTTTCCATCCTGATCTGAAGCGTCCCGAGAATGCCGTCGTGGTGACCAAAGGAGTCCGATTCGATTTCGATCAGTATTCCGTATTCGATCAAACCGGACTCGGCAAGCGGCTGAAAGAGGATCGGGTTCGCACCCTGTGGGTCGGGGGTCTCGCCCAGGATGTCTGCGTTTTGCATTCGGTCCTGGACGCGTTGAAGGAAGGCTTCAAGGTGAAGGTGATTGGTGCGGCGACCCGTCCGGTCGGCGAAAAAGATGGCCGGGAAGCAATTGAAAAAATGAGAACCGCCGGTGCCTTGATTATTTAAACGCAGTTTGTCGAACGATGAACATTCCTTTACCGCCATGACAACAGAACGTGATCGGACAAGGTGAACATAGAAATGCGCTACAACTGGCTTCCCTGGAAATACATCCTCAGGCGAGTGGCCAAGACCGGTGGATTTGTCGATCCGGTTGCGCTGCTGGCTCAATTCAACAAATTCGCGCAACCCTCCGAGGTAGCCGCCCCGGTGGAGCTGCTGCGTGCCGGAATGATATTTCACGCCCGGGGACTGATCAATGCCAGAACCATTCAAGGCAACTTGGACTGGGTTTGGCCTTTCTGGGTCAAAAAGCAGTTTGATCCGCTGGACAAAGCGTTCGTGCCACGTTCCTTTGCACTCACCCATGTCAATCTCACGAACCGCAACTGGACCGCAGTGGGAATGCCGGACTGCGCCGCTTATCCATTTTTTCGATGGGTGGTCACTGGATGCGTGGGTGCTCTCTGAAGAAGGTGAGGCGTTGTTGCCTTCGAAAAGCCGGCAGCCGCTTCAGGTTCAGTTGATGGAACCGAACCGCCTGGCGGTAAAAACGGAGTTCACATCCGCGAACTTTACTCTGCGATCTGAAGTGGACGTGATACCGGCCGAAGGAGAACCGTTTTGCCGTATCCGCTACTCGGCGGTTTCGAAGCTCGCCGGAGCATTTATCGTCGCTTTGAGGCCGTTCAATCCGGAAGGCATCAGCTTCGTTTACCGGGTTGGCGTGGATCCTGAACGCCGGCAGTGGACCATTAATGATGCCGGCACTGTCGTCTTCGATCCACCCATGGAGCGCCATGTGGTTTCCGATTATCGGGAAGGAGATGTCTACTCGGGCCTGCTGCAGAAAAAAGAGAAGCCGAGTAAGACGTGCGCGATCGGAATGGCCAGCGCGGCGGCGATCTACCGCCTGCAGCCGGACGAGCCGGTGACCGTTTCCCTCAATGTGGCGCTCGACAGGGATCCGGAAGCACTTAAGACGCCCGCGATTTGGAATCCAGAGGCATCCTGGGAGGACGCCTTACAAGGCGTCGGCCGTTTGCACCTTCCGGATGAAAAGATGAAGACTTTATATGATGCGGCCGTGCGCACCTTGGTCCTGCTCTCACCTCAGGAGATCTACCCGGGACCGTTCTATTACAAACGTTTCTGGTTCCGGGATGCCGTGTTTATTCTGCATGCGCTGCTGAGTGTCGGACTCCAAGATCGTGCCGAACGTGCTATCGATCAATTTCTGACACGCCAGACCATCGCCGGTTATTTCGAATCTCAAAAAGGCGAGTGGGATTCCAATGGGCAGGTCTTATGGATCTTTCACCGTTTCAGCGAACTGACCGGTAAAAACATCCGGAGTCCCTGGCTAAAAGCCGCCGACAAGGCAGCCCGTTGGATTCTGAGAAAACGGTTGCCGGCAAATTCCGTAGAACTTCAGGCCGGCTTGCTGCCTGCGGGCTTCAGTGCGGAGCATCTCGGCAATAACGATTTTTACTACTGGGACGACTTCTGGGGCATAGCCGGGTTGAAAGCCGCCGCAAAAATTTACGAAAGGGCAGGCGATTACCGCCGAGCGGAAGTTTTTACCCGCGGTGCAGAACATTTCGGGCTCTGCGTGGAACGCAGTCTTCTGCGCTCCGGAAAATACCGCCGGCACGATGCGATTCCGGCATCACCTTACCGCCGAATGGATGCCGGTGCGATCGGTTCAATTGTCGCCGGATACCCGCTTCAATTGTGGCCCCCCCAGGAGCCGCGCCTAATGAACACGCTGGAGTTTCTCCTGCACAATTGCTTCATCGATCATGCCTTTTTCCAGGACATGATCCATTCCGGGTTCAATATGTACCTTACCCTACATTGCGCCCAGTGCCTTCTGCGGGCCGATGATTCACGCTACCTGCCCCTGGTCGAAAAGGTTGCCGAGCTGGCCTCCCCCACCGGGCACTGGCCCGAGGCCGTCCATCCCCAAACCCTGGGCGGTTGCATGGGGGATGGACAGCATGCCTGGGCGGCAGCGGAATGGATCATGATGATCCACAACATGTTTGCGGCTGAAGAGGGCGATAACCTGATTCTTCTCCGTGGCGTGCCGCAAAAATGGCTACAGCTGGATCATCCGACTAAAATCGGGCCGATTCGCACGCGATTCGGAGCCCTCGAAATCGTTGTCGAATCCGCCGCGGATGCTGTCGAGGTGAACTGGAAGGCCCGCTGGCATACGCCGCCCGCCGGGCTTTTTATTCAGCTGCCCGATACCGCTCCAGTCCAATGGGATGAGCCCGAAAACCGGAACGGCCGCCTCAGCCTTTCACGGAATCCCACTAATGGTTGACGCTCATTTCAACAGGACATTTTGTACGATTCCGATCCCCGTTACAAGTTGTATCGCAATCAGAATCAGCAGAAGGGCATTGTTTGCCAGATGAATCACGGGTAAAATGTCCGACTGGCCGCGCCGGCGGTCCATGCGCGTTCCGGTCAGCCAAGTCACCAGCAACAAAACCAGTATCGCGATGCCGATCCTGAAGTGGAGGCTCTCCGTAAAGATCTTTCCGTAGGCGATGAATGTCATGATCAAGCCGCCAAGGCCGCCGAGAGCCCATACAGCCACCACAAGCTTGCCAAATTTGACGTGGCGGACCCATTTGAAAACGGTCTGTTTGCCGAGATGCCGTGAAGC
>JARROL010000398.1:0-6644 GCA_037383965.1 Desulfobacterales bacterium
AAAGTGACCTGGGAGCAGTATTGAGAGTCGGTTTAGTCGGTTGAGCCTGTTTAGACCGTTGAGCCGGCTGGATGAAATTATCGACTCACTTTGAAGTAACCCCAAAAAATCCCCCTTGAGCTTCCGATTAAACGGTTGTTCAAGGGGGATTTTTTTACGAACCATATTTGGATAAGTGGCCTAAAAGACTTTTTCTACAACTCCGGTGAAGAAAATTTTGTACCCGGATGAATGGCCTGTTTGGCTTGCGTGATATAGACCGTTGCGGTGGTGGCTTCCGTGCGCAGGACCACCAGTTGCCCGAAAACGACCGGTTTAAGAAGCGTTTTTTCGGCCTGTTGCGGGTAGATGTCTGCTTCATCCTGGAAGTAAATATCGAAAATCTGGCCGGTCTTGACGCCGTCATTCGCGCCGCGGTTGATGAAGGCGACAACGTTGTCACCGAGAAGCTGGTTGTGCTCTTCGGCCATAATGACCTCGCCGACGATGCCCGGCGGTGGGGTAACCTTGGCGATCTTCTCCGGTTGGCGTTCGTAGGGCATCAGAAGGTCGTCTTTCTGGATGCGTCCGAAAGCCTTGATTACCCGGCCCACGACATATTCGGGTTCGAGCTGGGTGATTTCGACTGTGCCCAGAATATAATGTTGAACGCCAAGGTATTGATCCGTGACGGTGTGGTGCACCTCTCCCAGGGTGCGGTATATGGTGTACCGCTGCCCGGGGCTGAGAGCCTGACCGTCCTCGCGGCTGATGTAAACCGTATCACCGGCGGTGATCATTTTGTGAATGCCGAGGACCTTAAAGATCCGACCGCTGGGGACGACTGCCGGATCCCGAATGAAACCGACCCGGTCGATGCGTGAAAAGTCCAACTGGCCGAGATTTGGCGCTGTAGATACAAATGCGGGCGTCGGCTGTGAACTCGCAGCCGGTTTGCTGGTCCTGGCGACATCATCGCGCCGATACAGCTGGATCCGCTGGCCGGGATAAATACGATGTGGGTTGGCGATCTGGTCATTTCCGCTCCACAGGTCAGGCCACAAGTAGGGTGTATCGGCAAATTTCCTGGAAAGATCCCAGAGGGTATCGCCCTTCTTTACAGTATAATAGATGCCGCTTTCCGTCTCGACGATTTCACCGGCAATGCCGGGCGTGTTTTTGGACCGGGCAGCGGGCTGCGCATCGGCCGCCAGACCGGCAACCGGCGTGCCGGTGATGCCGGCCGCCAGGAAAACTGCCGTCAGTCCCATCGCGAAAACTTGCTTCCATTTCATTTTCATTCGAAGCTCCAATTGTGAATCAATTGATGTTATCCCTATGAATTGTATATAATTTTAAAAGATTTAGGCCAAAAAGTCAAGAAATCCGAGGCGGCACAAAAAAACCCCCGTGCAGGTTGCACGGGGGTTTGATCCAGCCTGAAAATGGCTGCGACGATGTTGGGTTGACCGGCGTCTTACATCATGCCGCCCATTCCACCCATACCGCCCATGCCGCCCATACCGGGCGCGCCGCCGCCGCCCATGGGTTCCGATTTTTCTTCCGGTTTATCGGCCACCATTGCCTCGGTGGTCAGCATCAACGATGCCACGCTGCCGGCATTCTGCAAGGCAAAGCGGACAACCTTGGTCGGATCGATGACACCGGCCTCGATCAGGTCTCCGTAGTCATCCGTTTCGGCGTTGTACCCGAAGGCGCTTTCACCGTTTTTAACCTTGTCGATAACAACCGATCCCTCTTGGCCGGCATTGTTGGCGATCTGCCGCAGCGGCTCTTCGATGGCCCGCATGACGACCTTGACCCCCAGCTTTTGGTCGCCTTTCAGGCGCAGTTTTTCAAGACCCGGCAGACATCTTACCAGTGCTACACCGCCCCCGGGGACGATACCCTCTTCAACCGCGGCACGGGTCGCATTGAGGGCGTCTTCGACGCGGGCCTTCTTCTCTTTCATTTCAGTCTCGGTAGCTGCCCCGACGTTAATCACCGCCACACCGCCGATCAGTTTAGCCAGACGTTCCTGAAGCTTTTCGCGGTCGTAGTCCGAAGTCGTTTCGTCGATTTGGGCTCGAATCTGTTTGACACGGCCTTCCAGGGCGGAACGGGATCCGGCTCCGTCGACGATGGTGGTGTTGTCTTTGTCGATGGTGACCCGTTTGGCACTGCCGAGATCGTTGATCGACATATTTTCCAGCTTGATTCCCAAATCCTCGGAGGCCACCTGACCACCGGTCAGAATGGCAATGTCCTCAAGCATGGCTTTTCGGCGGTCGCCGAATCAAGGCGCCTGAACGGCCGCTACCTGAAGAGTGCCCCTGAGTTTGTTGACGACCAGAGGTTCGAGAACCGGCAGCAGGTCCTTCATATTGCTGATCTTCTTTTCGTGAATCAGGATCGCAGGATTTTCGATCGACACGACCATTTTTTCAGGGTCTGTCACGAAGTAAGGCGACAGGTAGCCACGGTCGAACTGCATGCCTTCTACAACCTCCAGGGTCGTTTCCATGCCTTTGGCTTCCTCTACCGTAATGACACCTTCCTTGCCGACCTTGTTCATGGCCTCTGCAATGATGTTGCCGATCGTCTCGTCGTTGTTGGCGGATATGGTGCCAACCTGGGCGATTTCACGTTGATCTTTGGTGGGCTTGCTCATTTTTTGGAGCTCTTTGACGCAGGTTTCCACCGCGGAATCGATTCCACGCTTGATGCCCATCGGATTGTTACCGGCAGCCACCAGTTTCTGACCTTCTTCATAGATTGAGCGGGCCAGAATCGTAGCTGTGGTCGTTCCGTCTCCGGCCATGTCGCTGGTTTTGCTGGCCACTTCTTTGACCATCTGGGCGCCCATGTTTTCGAATTTGTCTTCCAGTTCGATCTCTTTGGCCACGGTGACGCCGTCTTTGGTGACCGTCGGGGACCCCCAGGACTTGTCAATCACGACGTTTCTGCCTTTGGGCCCCAGGGTGACGACCACAGCATCCGCAAGTGTGCGTACCCCTTTCAACATCGATTCACGGGCTTTCATGTCATACTTTATAACTTTTGCCATTGTTGATTCTCCTTTGTTAGACTGTATTTAACCGATTACACCTAAAACGTCGTCTTCGCGCATGATGAGATATTCTTCGCCTTCAATCTTAACCTCAGTCCCGGAGTATTTCCCGAAGAGTATGCGATCGCCTTCTTTTACTTCCAGGGCAGTCCGTTTACCATCTTCACCGACCTTACCATTGCCGACGGCGACCACCTTGCCCTCTGCCGGTTTTTCCTTAGCGGTATCAGGAATAATGATACCTCCCTTGGTTTTGGTTTCTTCTTCCACCCGTTGCACCAAAATGCGGTCTTGTAATGGTCTGAGTTTCATACTGTTTTCTCTCCTTTACGCTTAGATTTGTTGATTGGATCAAAATAGACAGATTGTGAGCCTTTGGCCGTTGCTCTAATAATATCGATCTGCAGATTCGATAAAACCAATAAACGCGTCATCCGGACTGAGGGTCGGTTTATATGTTAAAACAATTGCTTATAATTTATACTCTTGCCACTCGAAAGGTATTTTTGTAGGAATTAAATCGTTACCCCAGCGGTGCGTTAAAGATACCCGAAGCATCTGCGCCAGACTCCGACGATCGAAAAAAACCCAAAAGCAGCAAGCTTCAGGTCCGCTTTTTTCGTTTTCTCGGCCCGGTTTGGGCGTTATTTGTCGGATGATTTTGTTTGTTTGTCCGTTTTGGTGGAGCCGGTATCTGCCGGTTTATCGGCTTTGTTTTCAGCTGGTCCGCCGGCGGAAGAGGCGCGGGATTTTCCGGCATAGTCGGTTGCATACCAGCCGGTCCCCTTAAGATGAAAACTGGTGTGTGACACGAGTTTGCGAAGTCTGCCGGAGCAGTGATCACATTGGGTAAGGGGTTTGTCCGAAAACTTCTGTATGACTTCTTTTATTTTGCCGCATTGACCACATTCGTATTCATAGATGGGCATTTATTACTATCCTCCACAAAACGCGATGTTTTCAGACATTACGTGTTTATTAAACGTAAAAAAATACACACTAACAAACGTTTTGTCAAGGAATCATCTGCGTTTTAATTCACTTGTATGTAACCGAAGCCGGTCAATAGCCTTTCATACCGTCATAGGGTATACGCCACTCGTTGTAAAACTCGAGGACCTCGCCGAGTCCCGGCACCCTGCAGGCTTCGAGTATCTCATGGGTTTTTACATGAACCCGCTTTTCTTCCGCCAGTCGTTCATCGGGTGCCGCGTCGAAATACTGCAGAAACCGGCTGAAGCGCACGATGTGGATCAGTTCATGGGTCACGATGTAGAGAACAAACGGGAGGAGTTGCAGGTCCGGTTTTTGCTTCAGAGCCGCCAGGATTGCATGATCCTGCAAGCATATCTTGTACAGGTCGTATGTCGAACTGCCGAGCGCGCGATCGGGGTGACGTCCTTCATAGCGGACGATCTGGGCAAAAGGTCCCTCGACTACTTCGTCCGGGGCCAGTTCGGCTAGCGTCTTGATGTCATAGCGCCGGTGGAGCCATTGGCTGGCCGACATCTTGTAGTAATTGCTGACAAGCTCTTCGGCCAGTGCAACGGCTTTGTTGACGATTCCGATCTGTTCCGGTTTGAATGTTAACGAAGTATCCATTTTATTTCTGCTGACGCAGGCTTCAGGGGGTATCGTTTTTTTAGATGGACACTTTTTTCATTGTCGGGACCGACTATTGATCCTCACCGGAAATTCTTCTTCGAGCGCCAAATCGCCGTCTGTCGAAAACACGAATACGGTGGCAAGTGTGAACCGATCGGCGTTCTCCTGATCGGTTACCTTAAAGCGAATAGTCCGGAAATTGTAAATGGAAAAGGCACTGCCGAGTTTACCGTCGGGTTTGCCGGATTGAAGGGGCACCGGAGGCAGGACCAGCCAGTCACCCGGATTATCTTCTTCGCTTTTCAGTACAACCACGGTCTGGCCAGAGATCTGTTGGGATTTCGACCCATCGTTTCTGATGACGTATTCCACTCGCAATGCTTTGGTGTCAGGTTCGTACACGGTGGTAAAATTTCTGACATCGGCCCCGATATCCTTGCTGTCCGCCCCTGCTGATTTGGTCATGCGTTGATCGCCTTCAGCTGGCGGTCGATTCCCCGGTTTTATTTGATCGGTCATTGGCGTTTTTTCACCGGGTTCGGTTTTGACCACCAGTCTATCGCCGGGATGAAGCGTCCTGCCGCTTTCAATGTGATTCAAACGGCGCAGCTGATCCACCGATACGTTGTAACGGAAGCCGATGGCATAGAGCGAATCACCTGGCTCGACGGTATGATAAACGGTTTTTTCACTGTTGGGGGTCAATGCGGCCGTTTCGTTTTGTGATGGTTGAGCCGCAGCTGCGGCTGTTTCGATTCCATTCAGAGGTTTTGGGATCGTCTTTTTGCCGTCCGGGTTGCCTGCGCGTTTGTGAGGTTGTTTGGTTCCGCCGGGTTTTTTCCCGTTTTTCGATTCCGTCAATACCAGACGGGCCATCAAGATGTCTTTTTCATCACGCAGGGACTGCATCGCCTGTTTCAGTTCGACGACCTTATTTTCGAGTGTCAGAATGTCGCCCGCCGCTTTCTGGTACAGATATACCAATCCCCCGGCGAGTCCACCCAAGGCCAAAATGATCAAGGCGGTAACGACGACAGCGGCTTTCAAATGGTTGAAGGCGATAGTTTTACTGTGCTCGCCGATGAACACCAGCGCCCATCGACGATCACTATGAAAACTGATCAGCGCTTCTAAGGTATCTGTGGAGGGGCATTGTCCATCCAAACTGTAACCGAGGCGCCTCTTCGGGCCGCAAAGAAACGGGCGGCATTGCCTTGGTTTACCGAGATTTCGAAAAATCCACGGCTGCCGACCAACACCAGCGGTTTCCCCGGCATAACGCTGCTATAGGTGGGGGACACACAATTGAGCCTGTGCCCTCCGATGGCGAATCGCAAGTTGTTATGATCGGCAGCCGGATAGTGACGCTTGACAAAAGGCCAGCAGATGTTGGTTATCAGGTTTCCGAAACGGTCGACGTCTATGACAGTGCCGGAAAGTCGACCCCCATTTTCCAAACGGGGTTGGACAAGGTCCAGGCGCACGAGAGCGCCCCTTTCAGTCGAGGCACCCAACCGGTCGAGGGGCAGTCCCAGCGACAAGTGGGCGCCGACCGGGGCGAATACATCCCGGCCGTGAAAAGTGCGGCTGACCGGATTTAAGAAGTAATCCGTGTTTTCGACCTTCACGATCTTTTCGATCGGCTGCTTATCGAGCAAAGGCGTGAGCACACCGTTGTCCGGAGCCAGAAAGGTTTGCTCTTCTAATCGCAAGGCGACAACCGCGCGGCAGCTGCCGACTCCCGGATCGACCACTACGACGTGAACGGTTTCCGAGGGAAAAAAACGGTAGCTGCTCCCAATGGCATACGCCGCCTGCTGAACGTCCTGGGAGTCGATCCAATGGGTGATGTCGACGATGTTGGCCCCGGGGTTGATTTTCAGGATCACCCCTTTCATGATCGCTACGTAGGCGTCGCGGGTGCCAAAATCTGTCAAGAGTGTGATAACCGGCATGTCGAGAACGTCACGAGATTAAAATAGCTTTTTCT
>JARROL010000399.1:0-2357 GCA_037383965.1 Desulfobacterales bacterium
CAGGGTCTTGACCCGCAGGTGCAGGCGCCTGCCTGTTGTGCGGGCCGTCACATCCAGGCGGGTGCGCCGGCCCCGGCGGTAATCGAAGCTGAGCCCGTCATCGGTCCGGTAACACAGGCGCGCCGTGCCGGTGAAACCGGGCGACAGGCAGCACAGCAGACCGATGTGGTTCAGGTCTTTGCTATTGGTGGTCCGCACGCCCGGTTGGAAAGGAACCAGGCTCCCCTCGCGCAGAAAAAGCGGTGTCGTCCCGAGTTGCCGTCGAACCCGCAGGAACCCTTCACCCGCGACCCAGCGGCCGGTATCGGCCCGCAGCCATTTGTGGCCGGGCAGCACGACGTCGCGTTGACGGACTTCTTTCCGCACAAAAGGCGCTTGCAGAATCGCCGGCCCCACCATGAACTGATCGTCGATGTATCCGAGGGGCAGCGACGGTTTATCGCTGAAGTCGTAGAAGATCGGTCGCAGGATCGCCTCCCCTCTTTCCTCCTGGTCGATGAAGAGATTATACAAATACGGCAGCAGGGTGTAGCGCAGGCGAACGAAACGGCGGATGACGCCGAGCGCGCGGCGTGAATAGGCCCAAGGCTCCTGCCGGCGGCTGCCGTGCATGGTGTGGTTGCGGAAGAAAGGCATCAGAAAGGCCGCTTTGAACCAGTCGACAAGAAGTGCCTCGGAACAGTTGCCGCCGAAGCCGCCCACGTCGGCACCGTTGAAAGGCATTCCGGACAAGGCCAGATTCAACGACTTTGCGATGCTGCGTCGAAGATGGCGGTAAGACGAGAAATTATCGCCGGTCCAATGCGCGCAGTATTTTTGAGACCCGGTGCTGCCGGAGCGGGACAGCAGAAAAGGCCGCCGGTCGGGTCGGGCCGCCAGCAACCCGTCACGGGTCGCCCGGGCCATCAGCAGTGCATAACAGTTGTGATAGGCCTCATGGGGCAGGCGCCCATGGTCGAAGCGCATATCGCGGCAGTCGATCGGCCCGGTGGAGGGATCGTTCATGTCCAGCCAAGCCCCCCCGAAGCCCAACTCGAAAAACCGCCGGGCATACCCTGCCCACCAGAGACGCGTTTCCGGCAGGCTGAAATCCGGAAACACGGCCAACCCCGGCCAGACCAGGCCCGTAAAGACACCGCCGGCGGAGTTCAGGCAAAAAACGTTCGCGGCTTTGCCGCTGTCGTAAACCGCGCTCCCCTCTTCACGCTTGATGCCCGGATCGAGAATTGGGACGGTCCGGAACCCCCGCTCTTTCAATTCGGCAATCGTCTTGATCGGTTGCGGCATTTGCCGGAAATCGATGGTAAACACCCGATATCCCTGCATGTAGTCGATGTCCAACCAGAGGCCGTCAGCGGGAAAGCGGTGCCGTTCGAAGCGGTCGGCCAGCGTGGTCAAATCCGAAGCGCCCCGGTAGCCCCAGCGGCTCTGGTGATATCCCAGGCTCCAGATAGGCGGCAGCGGGGTGGGTCCTGTCAGCATTTGAAATTTACGGGTTAATTCGGCCAGGGTTGGACCGAAGAGCAGGAAGAGGGACGGCGGCCCGCCCTCGGCAGCCAGGAGAATTTCCGGAGCGCGTTTCCGGGATGGTTCGACCGCACCGGCGACGACCGTCGGAGCCCCGACCGAAATCATGGCCGGAAATGAAGAGTCCACCAACAGTCCAGCGTAAGTGTTGTCGTGTTTGATGATGAGATACGGAACCGACAGGTAGTCGGGATCGTAATCGCCGTCTCTGACCAGTTCCCAGGGATGGTCGGCCCAGACATCGGTATTCCAGAACCAGTAGGCGCGGCCCGAACGTTCAAAGGGGGTGTGCTTTTCGCCCAGGCCGTAAAACTGCATTTCCGGTCGGCCCTTGAATCGAAACAGCCAGCGCTTTCCACTGATACCCAGCCACCCACCGGCCTTCGCTTCCAACAGCGCCTTACCATCGACAGTGTTCAGATGCATGCCCGCGGATTCTGTGATTTCCAGTCGGATGCGGCTCACATCAGCGTTTTTATCACCATCAGGCAGTCGGAGCATTTTGTTGTGGATGTCGCCGGGCCACACCCGATGATTGCTCACGCCGATGTGATGGATATCGCCGCCGGCCTCGGCCGTGTGCAGTTCAAAAGGATGGCCGGAAATCGTCACGACACCACCATGGTAACCGTCGGCAAAGTCGAAGTTCATTGGATGAGGGTATTTGTTGAACAGGTTCACGGGTTCGCTCCTCATGCTTGCTGTAATGGAAAGAACAGGCCGTTTTCCAAATAGATTTCATGCCTGATGCTGGAAATACTATATTTTTCCATAGGGCACAAACATGGGCAGGGTTTATTTGCAGCATTTTTGCTTCCCGTAACGCTTCG
>JARROL010000400.1:0-2340 GCA_037383965.1 Desulfobacterales bacterium
CTGTTGCAGCGATAAGCTCAGCTGGCCGGTCTCCCTTGAGCCGATGCACCTTGATCTGTTTGCCGCAGTTCGTCAGCCATTTTGTAGCCTGCCGGACACAATGATCCGCTTCTTCAATCGCCGTCTCATCGCTGTCGGGGGTCTGGACACAGACCAGTTCCACCGGCGGTTCGATAACCGGCAGGAACTGCTTGAGCAGCGGGAACTGACGCCTGGCCGCCGCTGAACCGTCGACACATACCAGGAAACGGCTGTTTGGACGCCCGCCCCGCGTAATCAGAACCGAGGTGTGCAGATCGAGTACCAGTTTCCGGCTAATATCGCCGAGTATCAATTTGCGCAGACGCTGCCTTCGGGGGGGAGCGATAATAAGCAACTGGTAGTGGTGCTTTTCGATTTCGTGATTGAGGATTTCGATCATATGTCCAAAGCAGACGTAAAACGGGATGCGTTTGCCCGATGTTGTGCTGCAGAAAAAACTGTACCCGTTGGACAGTTCGCGGACGCGAAGGTCTGTCTGCCGGGCAAGCAAACCTTGGGCAGTAAAAACATCCAGCGCACGGGTCAGCACCTGCAGCCCCGGCGGCATGGATTGGCGGTCGGATAGCGCTATGTCCTGACCAACAGGCGGCGGCGGTTCAATGGCATAGGTGCCGGAACGAGTGGTAATAACCGCTAATTCGACATCCAGCCTTTGCATTAGTTGGGCGGCAAAATGCAACGCATTGTCCGAAAACGGGCTGCCGTCAGTATATACCAGCAGTTTCATCGGTCTGATCTCCGTTCTTTCATTTAGCGGTTTCGACATTACTTTTTTCCTCGGTCTGGGGCAGTCGGCATTCACGGGCACTGACCCCGCTGCCGAAGATTTCCCAGTTGCCAGTTTTCAGATCCGGGCATTCCCGGAAAATGGTGGTCTCGCACGCGGCACAGATCACCGGGCAAAAGGATTCGCGCATGGCCTGACGAATCGCCGCGCGGGTGGTGCGGCGGACGTGAGTGTGGCCGATATCTTTTAATAAACCGGAATTATTCAGTACGTCAAACACGCGTTGATTGACACCAGAAAAATAGATACCGCCGCCGCGTTTGCGGATTTGTTCCAATATGATCTCCAGAATATGAATACCGCTGGCATCCAGGGTGTTGACCTGGTGCATGCGTATCAGCAGATGACTCACCAGGGGATGGTGTCGCAGGCGACGCTGCAGATCTTCCAGAACAAAAACGGCTGAGCCGAAAAATATTGAACCCTCAACTTGAAGAATGTCCATCTGGCAGCAGGTCTGTCCCTGGGCAAAACCGACCAGCTTACCGGTGCTTAGATCCGGAACCACCGAAAAAATTCGCGGATGGGAGGTTTTGGCCAGGTGCAGACCGATGGACAGCAGCACGCCGACGTAGATTGAAAATTCGATGTTTAAGAAAACCGTAAACAAAAAGGTAACCAGCATTACAGCGGCATCCGATCGACTGGCCCGCAAGGCACGCCGGATGTCTTCGATGCGAATCAACTGATAGGCCACGACAATCAATACGCCCGACAGGGCGCAAAGGGGCAGTTTGGCCGCCAGCGGACCGGCCAGCAGGACGGCTGCCGCAACGGTCAGCCCGGAAATAATACCGCTCATGGGGGTTTTGCCGCCGGAGCGAAAATTGACTGCCGAACGGGTAAATGAGCCGCTGCAAGGGTAGCCGCCAAAAAAAGCAGCGCTCAGGTTGGCCAACCCCTGTCCAATGAATTCGCGGTTGACGTTGAGCCGCTGGCGGGTCTGGTCCGCTATGGATTGGGCAATGGAGATGGCCTCCATCAACCCCAGAATAGTGATCGCCAGAGCGGCCGGTGCTAAGGTTCCAATCTGGTTCAATGCCTGCCAATTCGGCATGTGAAATGGCGGCAAGTTGCCCGAAATGGCGCCGACCACCCGCACCCCCCGGTCGTCCAGATGGAAGACAGTTAGTAAAATTCCTACAAATATCATTGCCACCAGGGTGCCGGGCCAGTTGGGCCGCCAGCGCTTGATGGCCAGGATAACCACGATAACGATGAGGCCGAGCCCCAAAGAGAGCGGGTGAATTTGATCCAGGTGAATCACCAGATCCAGCAGGGAGCGGACGAAGCCGCCGCCTTTTTCAACGTGAATACCCAACAGATTGTCCAACTGTTTGAAGGCGATCAGCACGGCGGCGCCACTGGTAAAACCCAGCAGTACCGAATGGGAGATAAAGTTCAACATCACCCCCAATCGAGCCATACCCATGGCGATGCGGATGATACCGGCCATTGCCGCCAACATGAAGGCCAACTCGATATAGGCAAGACTGCCCGGTTGAGCAATA
>JARROL010000401.1:0-2336 GCA_037383965.1 Desulfobacterales bacterium
GTGAACGGCGCTTCCACCTACACGCTGAACATCGCCGCCGATGCGGCGGGTTCTCAAACCGCCTCGTTTGCCGCCGAAAACGATTTTGTCCCTGGTGACGTCATCATCAAATACAAGAATGCGGGAGCCACGGCGGTCAGCGCCGGGATGGTTTCGGCCGGGATGACGTCCATGAAGTTGACCCACAAAGCCGGTGAGCCGGGTCGGCCAATGCTGTTCAGCCTCGCTGGTGTGACTTCGAATATGCAGTCGGAGCGTCGCCTTTCTTTAGCACCCGACTCGAGTCCGCCGCTCGCTCTCGACCCCGATTTGCAGCGTAAGCTGCAAACGCTAACGGCCATCTCTGAGCTGCGAAACCGTGCAGATGTGGCCTATGCCGAGCCAAACTACATCCGCCGACAGCAGGTGTCGCCATCAGATGACTTATACCTTCGGCAGTGGCATTATCCCCTGATAAATATACCAAAGGCCTGGGACACGACCACGGGCGATTCCGACGTTATCGTCGCCGTCGTCGACACGGGCGTTTTGTTCGATCATCCCGACCTGAGCGGCAAGCTGACCGCGTCGGGTTTCGACTTCGTCAGCGACCCCGCCAGCGCACTGGATGGTGACGGCATCGACCCCGACCCCAGTGACGCCGGAGCTCAGAACCCCGGGACCAGTATATTCCACGGCAGCCACGTGGCCGGCACCATCGCCGCGCAAACGGACAACGGCATTGGGGTCGCCGGCGCCGGATGGCGGACGCGCATCATGCCGCTCAGGGCTCTCGGCAAGAACGGCATCGGGGCCAACTACGATATTGTGCAGGCGGTCAGTTACGCGGCGGGGCTTGAAAACGATTCCAATACGATCCCGAACCAAAAGGCCGACATCATCAACCTGAGCCTGTCCGGCACCAATTATTCTTTTCTGGAGCAGGATGTTTACAATAGGGTGCGCGCCCAGGGTGTCATCGTCGTGGCCGCGGCCGGAAACGGGTATACCAGTCAATTCATGTACCCGGCCGCTTACGACGGCGTCGTGGCGGTGGGAGCCGTGGACATCAACGAACAGCATGTCGACTATTCGAATTTCGGACCGTACGTCGACCTGGTCGCACCGGGCGGCGACCTGTCGGTTGATTTGAACGGAGATGGATACAACGACGGTGTCCTGAGCACTGCCGCTAGTGTGGATTTAACCGGCCAGCTGAGTTACGTCTACAGCTATTTAGCCGGTACTTCAATGGCCGCGGCGCACACATCCGGCGTCTTTGCCCTTATGAAGGCCGTCAATCCGGCGTTGACGCCGGAAGACCTTAACGAAATTCTGGCCGACGGCAGCATCACCAGAGACCTTGGAGAATCGGGTCCCGATGATTTTTACGGCTACGGCCTGATTGATGCCCAAAAAGCCGTCTTGGCCGCTGCCCCCGCCGTTTTGAAGGTAAGCCCTGTTAGTCTCGCTTTCGGTACCGAGTTGTCCAACGCCAACCTGACGGTTGGAAAAATCGGTCCCGGCCCGCTCGCTGTCCTTTCCACCACCGATGACGCGGCCTGGCTGAACGTCACCAAAGACCCGGCCGCCGGTGACCTCCCGTTTCAATGCAGCGTCCAGGTCGATCGAACCGGCCTGGCTCCGGGTGATTACACAGCCATGATCACCATTGTATCCGACAACAATACCGTGGAGGTCCCCGTAACCATGCAGGTGGCCGCCCCACCCACTCTTTTGACGGTGAGTCCGAAAAGCCTCGATTTTGGCACCACGCTGACCAGCGCCAGTGTGACGGTCGATAAAAACGGCTTCGATCTCATTACGGTCAACTCCGTTAGTGTTAACCGCCAATGGCTCGACGTGGTGGAGCTCATCCCGGGTTCCGGTCTGGTCGGAAATCTTCCAACGACCTACCGTGTTCAGGTTGATCGAACCGGTCTGGGGCCGGGAGATTTCGCGGCTGTTGTCACGTTTGAATCCGAAAATAACACTGTAAATATTCCGGTTTCCATGCAAGTGCCTGCGCCTCCCGACACCCTATTGACGGTGAGTTCGAAAAGACTCGACTTCGATACCACGCTGACCAGCGCCGATTTGACGGTAGATAAAAACGGACCCGAGCTGATAACAGTATCAGTCAGCACTGACCAGCCGTGGCTCAACGTGGTGGAACTCAACCCTGGTTCAGGTCAGGCAGGCAACTTACCGGCGATCTATCGTGTTCAGGTCAACCGAACCGGTCTCGATCCGAAGGAATACGAAGGGGTTATCACCTTTGAATCCGAAAACAATATCTTAGAGGTCAGCGTTACCATGAAAGTGGTTAGCCCCCCAACTCTTTTAGTCGTGAATCC
>JARROL010000402.1:0-3181 GCA_037383965.1 Desulfobacterales bacterium
GTCTGTTTCAAATCGCCGTCGAGCAGGCTGGCGAGCTTGTCTTGATCACCAACAGCGCCGGAACCATCGAATATGTCAACCCGGCCCTGGAAAGAATCACCGGCTATGCCAGCAGTGAGCTAACCGGACGCAATCCGCGGATCTTGAAAAGCGGTCTTCAGAAACCGGTCTTTTACCAGGAGCTCTGGAACACCATCTCAAATGGCCACCCCTGGCAGGGCTGTTTCATAAACCGTCGCAAATGCGGCACCCATTACTCGGAAGAAGCCGTCATCGTACCGGTTACGGACGGTAACGGATCAATTTGCAACTACGTCGGCATCAAGCGCGATGTGACCCAGGAAAACCACCTGCAGCGGCAACTGATTCAGTCTCAAAAAATGGAAGCGATAGGTACCCTGGCCGGCGGCATCGCCCATGACTTCAACAACATCCTCTCCGCTATTCTGGGATATGCCGAACTGGCCGCGTACGAAATACCAGAAGGCGGACCCGGCCGCCATGACGTGGCCGAGGTCATCAAGGCCGGTAACCGTGCCAAGGACCTCGTCAGGCAAATCCTGACCTTCAGCCGCAAGACGGAGCAGGATTTCAAGTCGATCGATGTCGCCCCGCTCCTCAAGGAAGCCCTCAAATTTCTACGAGCCTCTCTGCCCTCAACCATCGATATCCGCACCCGCATCTCGGCCGAAAACACCCGCGTGCTGTGCACCCCCACGATGATTCAACAGATCTTGATGAACCTGTGTACCAATGCAGCTCAGGCCATGAAAGACGCCGGCGGTATCCTGGACGTGAGCCTGACGAAAACCGAGATCGAAACCGCCGAAATCAAACAGCACCCGGGCCTTCGTCCGGGACCGCACCTTCGCTTGACGGTTGGCGACACGGGCCCCGGCATCGAACCGAACGTTCTCGCGCGCATCTTCGACCCCTATTTTACGACCAAAGAAAAAGGGGAAGGGACAGGCCTGGGGCTATCGGTGGTGCATGGAATCATCCAAACCCTGAAAGGGTCCGTTCAGGTCGAGAGTTGCCCAGGCAGCGGGGCAATTTTTCATGTCTTCCTGCCCTGCGCCGCCAGCCAAGAAGAACCGACGGCTATTCAACCGATTGCGCTGCCTACCGGAAACGAGCGGATTCTGTTGGTGGACGACGAGGAAGTGCTGGCTGCAATGGGAAAGCAGATGCTGGAACACCTCGGTTACCGTGTCACCGTGAGCACCAACAGCTCCGACGCCTTAAATATCTTCCAATCCCATCCACAAGATTTCGACCTGGTCATCTCCGACAGGACCATGCCTCGAATGACCGGCTTCGAACTGGCGGAACAAATCAAAACGATACGTCCCGATATCCCGATCATTCTCTGCACCGGCTATAGCGACGAACTCGAAGCCGAACGTGCCGCCGCGCTGGGTATCAGCCGTATGGTGATGAAACCGCTGGGTATGAATGAACTGGCCGACGCGGTTCGTTCGGCGCTGGATGGTGCAGAACCGCAGGATTAGCTCGTTACCGTCCACAAATGGCCCTTTTCCGCAATTTGGGCGTCAATCGGCGGAATCGTTTGTGCGGCGTACAAAAGTGCGCCTCCGCGCAATACCGCTGATTTCCTTGAACTTGCGAAAAATTGCACATTTCTGGATCGGAAACTTATCTGTGCCCTTTATAAAACCGCGGACAGGCACGCGGTAGTTTTCGTCAGCAAATAAATTTCTGCCGCAGTGTCTTGATTTCCTAAAACCTGCATACCGAAACGACAGCAGACTTGACGGCCGGGACCCATTTGATTAGGGTTGCGAAAACGGGCGGGAGCATGCCGCTCTTGCCGTCGAGGTTTCATCAAATGCCGCTGTTTCCTGTTAACCTCAAGGGTCTGCATGATTACTGCACCGAGTGGTCGGATCCGCTTGGGCTACTCGCCGACAACGAGTCAAAAATCGATTATGTCCGGCAGAGGCTACCAACCCTCCTCGAGAATCAGCTGCTGATAACCGCCGTTCTGAACGACATCAAAAAGAATTCCGGCGGACCCGGGCGTCGCCGGCATATGCTCTTCGACAACGAATGGCGCCTGCACATGGATAGCAAGCGCCGTTTTTCCGTTCGGATGTATCTCTACAAGCCAGGAGAGGTCACGTTTATCCACGACCACAGTTCATGGGGCGTTTTAGGCTGCGCCTCCGGGGAAATGGAGATCGTCAAATACCGCAGGAAAGACGACGGCCAAAAAAACGGCTATGCCCTCCTTGAGGAGACGGAACGAATCAGCTGCACATCGGGCCGGACCGATACCACCCTGCCGCTTAACGAAGGTATCCACCGGGTCGGATGCCGTCGACGCCGCTCTGGCCGCGGCCATCGCACTGACCGTCGTCGAGCCGACCGGCAACGGCATCGGCAGCGATGCCTTCGCTTTGATCTGGGACGGAAAAAAACTTCACGGGCTCAACGGCTCCGGCCGCTCGCCCTCAGGCTGGTCGCCGAACCGTTTTGCCGCCTGCGACAGCATGCCCGAGCTGGGATGGGACTCGGTCACCGTACCCGGTGCGGTGGACGCCTGGTCACGCTTGTCGCAACGATTCGGCCAACTGCCGTTCGCACGGCTTTTCGAACCGGCCATCGGCTACGCCGAACAGGGGTTCCTCGTAACACCCGCGGTATCGTCCATCTGGGCCGAAGCACCGGAGCGCTTCCAGGGCTACGCGGAATTCGCCAAGACATTTCTCCCCGGCGGCCGGCCACCCGCCGTCGGCGAACCCTTTGCTTGCCCGCAACAGGCCGAAACTCTGCGGAGAATTGCCGCAACCGACGGCCAAACTTTTTACCGGGGCGAGCTCGCCGAACGCATCGCCGCCCAGGCGTCCGCCGGAGGGAGTGCCTTGACGCTCCAAGACCTGGCTGAACACACATCCGAGTGGGTTGCGCCGCTCACGCAGGAATACCACGGCATTCAAATGTGTGAAATTCCACCCAACGGCCAAGGCTTGACGGCCCTCATGGCCCTCGGGATTCTGGGTCACCTGGATATCCGCCGCTATCCTTCGGATAGCGCGGACAGCATCCATCTGCAGGTGGAAGCAATGAAGTTGGCTTTTGCGGAATCCTGGCGCCACATCGCCGATCCGGCCGCCATGGAAGTCGACCCGCAACACCTGCTGGCCGACGCTTTTCTGGC
>JARROL010000403.1:0-2332 GCA_037383965.1 Desulfobacterales bacterium
AAGGCGACTTCAAGCGGATAAAAAGGTTCGGCCTGGTTGAGCATTTCTTTTGTCAATATGCGGTCTGACGGCGGTTTTGCCCCCAGATCCAAGAAGACTTCGAGGCCTTTCTCCCGGCATGATCGGCATCTTGTATTCTGCACTTTCATCACGCGACCCTTTGGTTCGATCTTCTTAACGTGGCTGCCTGCCAACCGCCAGTTGGCTTGATCCTTACTAGACACTCATGGCCCTTCGGGCCGCCACGGTGCATGAAAATTCTATTTTCGTGTTAAATTGTTCGGTTCCAGGTTTTCGATAAAAATCGATGATATCCTTTAACTGAAACAGCTGACCTAACCGACTCAACTGGCACAACGTAACCGCTCACTGGCTTGCAAAGTCCGAAGCGCTATAAACCAATTAATTGGCCGGGTGGCCCCGGGCTGTTACCAACTCGGGTCTCCCACAGATCCGGACATGCGCGACTCACGCATCCGTACTCTTGTACTTCAATTGCCCGACAACAAACCAGATGCGGTGCCATGTGACGCTTATGGCACAACCGCTTAACCTATGTCCCTGTGACCGTCTACCCAGCGCAGATTTTTGTCCAGCTTCCCTTCTTCAACCAGTTTTTTGATGTGTGCGATTCGTTTGAATTTGGGTCCTTCGAATTCCTCCAGACTCAAGCCGACACGTTTGTAGGCCTCATAGAGCTGCTCGATGCCGCGCCGCGCCGTCCACTGCGGTTTGAAATCCCTCAGCACTCTGGCGATCTTGTTGCAGTCCACCCGGTAGCAGCGCTTGTCGGGCCCCGCATCGGGCGCATATTCGATCCTGCAGCCCGGCACCACCTCACGGACGATCTCCGCGATGTCGCGGATTTGATAATTTTCCGTCGTGGTGCCGACGTTAAAGGCCTCATTGTGGATCAATTCCCGGGAGGCTTCCAAGGCAGCAATGTATGCCCGGGAAATGTCTTCGATGTGAACGATTGGGCGCCACGGGGAGCCGTCGCTTTTCAGGTAGACCTGTCCGGTGGTAAACGCCCAGGCCGTCAGATTGTTCGTCACCAGGTCAAAGCGGATGCGAGGCGACAATCCGTAGGCCGTTGAGGCCCGTAGGAAGGTCGGACTGAAGCCGCCATCCGCCATTTTCTTCAATGCCCCTTCAACCTTGACCTTCGAAATTCCGTAGGGTGTTACCGGATTGAAAGCCGCCTCCTCGGAGAGAAAGTCCGCTCCCGCCGCACCGTAGTTGCTGCAGGACGAAGCGAACAAGAACCTTTTGACGCCCACGGTCTTGGCCAGTTCAGCCAGCCTGACGGCGGCCCTCGCATTGATTTCTTCGGTCAGTTCGGGCCGATAGTCTCCGAGGGGATCGTTTGACAAGCCGGCCAGATGAATAATCGCATCGACGCCCGCCAAATCGTCTTCGTGCAGATCGCGGACATCGGTTGCGATGGTGTCGATGTCCGGCATTTCTCCGTCAAACGTGCATCTCTGATAGAGATCGGTGTCCAGCCCGATCACCTCGTGATCTTTTTGCTGCAACATGGGTACCAGGACCGCACCGATGTACCCCCGCGATCCGGTGACCAGAACTTTCATCTTTATTCCTTCCAAACTTGCCAAGGAGCGTTGCCGGAATTCCAGTAATTTTCCAGGATGTATTTTTCTCTCAGGGTATCCATGCACTGCCAATAAGAGGTGTGCCGATAAGCCTTCAGCTGGCCGTCGCGGGCAAGATTTTCCAGCGGCTCCTTTTCCCACTGGGTGTCATCGCCCGCGATATAATCGAAAACACCCGGTTCCAGGACGAAAAAGGCGCCGTTGATCCATCCTTCCCGGGTCTGAGGCTTTTCGGAAAACTCGGTGATGCTGTCGCCGTCAAGTTCGAGGTGGCCGTATCTTGCCGGTGGCCTCACGGCCGTCAGGGTGGCCAGCTTGCCGTGCGACTGGTGAAACGCCAAAAGCTCGTTCAAGTCGATATCGGCAACGCCATCCCCCCATGTCAGCATAAAAGTTTGGCCGTCGATGTACGGTGCCAGCCTTTTGATCCGGCCGCCGGTCTGGGTTTTCATGCCGGTGTCGATCAACTGAACCGTCCAATCGAGATTGTTGCCTTTGTGTCGCACGACACGGCCGTTTTTCAGATCGACAGTGAGATCGCTGGTCAGAGAGCAGCAATCCACCATATATTTTTTTATGTGCTCTCCCTTGTAACCGAGGGCGATGACGAAATCCTTGAAGCCGTAATGCGCGTAGATTTTCATGATGTGCCACAAGATAGGCTTGCCGCCGATCTCGACCATCGGTTTGGGCCGGATTTCGGTTTCCTCGGCCAATCT
>JARROL010000404.1:0-3276 GCA_037383965.1 Desulfobacterales bacterium
CTCGGTAAAGCCCCGCAACTCATATTCCGACATACGCGTCTCCAGACGCGCCTGTCGCAGTCGCGCCAGGTTCGCATCGGTTCCAAATCCTCTCAGCAGTGCCTGGGTAACCGTCATGCCCAAACGGGAATCATAAAATTTGGAATCGTAAAGAGAAGAGTCATTCATTGCGCTGCCGGCTTCCAGGGCCACCGTTGTGCCGGTCGGGAAATATTGCTCCAGAGAAATGATGCCTTCAGCGGTATCGGTGGTGAAATCCTCGGTATCAGATCCGGATCGTGCAAGGCGTTCTCCTTTCACCCTGCCGGCGGAGACGTCCGCGTTTATTGCCGGATCAAAAACAGCTCTTTCCTGCTCTTCCGCGGTTTGCTGGATGGCGGGATTCAATCTCTGCACCACGAGCGAGCGGTTGTTTTCAAGGCAAAGCAAGATGGCTTCGGTGATGGTAATTTTCAATGGCCCCGGCGGCACTGTCGCTGCGGCAATTCCTTGCGCTTGCTCCCTCGCCTCCAGGTCCATGCGCACGGTGGTATCGGCCGGCACATTGGGGCCATCTGCCGTGTGGTCGATCCGTTTCTCGACCAGCGTGCAGGACGCCGATGCCAGCAACAAACCGCAGACGGCAAGAAACTGCAGCAAACGATGACAACATTTTGCAGACGTCATATCAGGTCCTCATGCATTTCAGTTTAATCGCGTGGAGGATGTAAGTTTATATGTTTTAGTATCTATTTATTTCAGGGGTCAGGGAGTCTCACATATATTAAACTATACTGTTTTTAACCTCATCCTGACAACTGAAAATTGCTTTAAATAAATGACGAATTTTCCTGGAAGCTTGACAATGAAAAACGATTTTGATGATCAATAATATATACCCATCTATCAACTATTTTTTCGTTGAAATATCAAAAATAAGGGTGCAATCTTGCCAGTATTGCGTTAAACTGCGCGTATTTTATGGAAGTGCTCATTTTGAGGACAAGGTAAAGGATAAAGGATGTTTTTATATGAAATCGGGCCGGCATAAAATTTTTATTCTGATTGTTCTTTTGATTGGAACGGCTGTGGGATTAAGCTGGCTAATATTCGGTCAAGTTCAGGACCGCGCAGCCTCGGGCAAACGCGGTAAGGCTTCGCGACCGGTGCCGGTGGAAGTGGCTCGGATTCAGCGCGGACCGATCGAGCAGCGGCGGACGTTTAGCGGGGAGCTGGAAGCCCTGGCCGAGTTTGTTGTTGCGCCCAAAGTCAGCGGTCGCGTAGAGCATGTGTTCGTGAATATCGCCGATACGGTAGATCGGGGTCAGGTTGTCGCCGAGTTGGACAATGATGAGTATGTCCAGGCCGTGGCTCAGGCCCAGGCCGATCTGGAAGTGGCCCGGGCCAAGCTGTCCGAGGCCAAAAGCGCCCTTGAAAATGCCGGTCGCGAGTTTAAACGCACCGAGTCACTTTTAAAGCGCGGAGTGGCATCAGATTCCGAATTCGACGCTGCCAGGCAAGAGCGATTGGCCAAGCAGGCTCAGCTTAAAGTCGCTGCGGCCGAGGTCACCAAGGCCGAATCATCGCTGGAAACGGCAAATATCCGGCTCGGTTACACCAAAGTGACTGCGGGCTGGACCGGTGGCGATGAGCAGCGTGTCGTTGCCGAGCGCTATGTGGACGAAGGCCAGACCGTAGCTGCCAACGCGCCGCTGCTTTTGATCGTCGAGCTGCATCCCATCGTCGGGGTGGTTTTCGTCACCGAAAGAGACTACGCCCGCCTGAAGCCCGGGCAGCTTGTATCGTTGGCAACGGATGCCTATCCGGGTGAACAGTTTACGGGCCGCATCGATCGCATTGCCCCCGTCTTCCGCAAGTCCACCCGGCAGGCGCGGATCGAAATGACCATCGACAATCCACAGCATCGACTCAAACCCGGCATGTTCATCCGGGCCACAGTGGTATTGGCGCGGGAATCGGAAGCTACGGTCATCCCGGAGCAAGCGTTGACCAAACGCGATGACCGCAACGGCGTTTTTATCGTCAGTAAAAACGGCCAATCGGTTGTCTGGCGCGAGGTGAAAGTGGGCATCCGCGAAGGCGACCGGGTGCAGGTCGAAGGCCAGGGGCTCAACGGTCGGGTTGTGATCCTGGGGCAGCAACTGGTAAAAGACGGTTCCCCCGTCACGATTCCTGACGTACAGGCCATGCCCGCAGCCGGTCGCAAAAAGAGAAGCTCCCCATGAATCTGCCAAATTTCAGCGTCAAGCGCCCGATTTTCACGACGATGGTGACCCTGATCCTGGTCATCCTCGGGGCCGTTTCTCTGAGCCGGCTGCAGATCGACATGCTGCCCGATATCGAACTGCCGACGCTGACCATCCGAACTGATTACGAGGGGGCCAGCCCCGAGGTGATGGAGCGACTGATCACTCAGATAATTGAAGAGATCGTTGCCACAGTGCCCGGTGTGGAAGAAATCTCGTCGACCTCCTCAGAAAGTCGCAGTACGGTTCGTGTCAGTTTCGTGTGGGGGACGGAAATCGACACTGCGGCGATTGACGTTCAGGGCAAACTTGAAGACGAAATCAACGAGTTGCCGGATGATGTCGTCAGGCCGCGCATTCGCAAATTCGATATTGCCAGTTTTCCGGTCGTTATTCTGGGTGTTTCCAGCAATCTCGATCCCGTGGAACTTACGGAACTGATCGAGGTCCAAATTCGCTACCGCTTCGCGCGCATTCCGGGTGTTGCCCAGGTTGACACCTGGGGCGGCTTCAAGCGCGAAGTCCGGATCGAACTGGATCCTGACCGAATCAAGGCCGCCGGCCTGCCGCTGGACAAGGTGCTCGAGGCGATTCGCGACGCCAACCTCGATCTTCCGGCGGGCAAGATCGAAGAGGGACGTTACGAGGTTATGCTGCGTGCCCCGGCCGAGTTTATCAACCTCGATCAAATTCGAGACACTGTCATCGTGCAGCGCGACGGTGCCGCCGTAACACTGGGCCAAATCGCCGAGGTCAAAGACACCTATGAGAAGCTGACGCGCATCGTGCGCGTCAATGGTGGGCGCGGACTGCGCATCGGTATTCGCAAACAGGCCAACGCCAATACGGTCGAAGTGTCCAAGCGCGTCCTGGCTGAAATTGAAGCGGTCAACGAAGACTTTCCCCAGGTTAAGATTGTTCCGGTCATCAACCAGGGAAACTTCATCGAGCGGTCCATCGCCAACGTTGCCCGCTCGGTGGTTTACGGGGGCGGGCTGGCAATCGTGGTGTTGCTGTTTTTCCTGCGCAA
>JARROL010000405.1:0-2317 GCA_037383965.1 Desulfobacterales bacterium
CCGAGTTCAGGCGACAACGGCGAATCCCCAGGAAAAACTCCGTCCCGGCATGTTCGTCAATGTCGCGGTGGTGTTACCGGCACAGGAAAAAGTGCTCCCTATTCCGGCAACAGCCGTGCTTTACGCCCCTTACGGCGACTCGGTGTTTGTCGTGGAGGAAAAGAAACGTGAGAAAAACAGCCCGCCGGCTAAGATCGTACGCCAGCAGTTTGTACAACTCGGAAAAAAGCGCGGTGATTTTATTGCCGTCGCTTCTGGATTGAAAGGAGGTGAAACGATTGTAAGCACCGGTGTTTTCAAACTGCGCAACGGTCAGGCTGTTGTCGTGAATAACGCTCTGGCCCCTGAATTCAAACTTATGCCCGAAACGAAAAACAATTGATCCAGCGCCATTGGTCAAACTCTTATTGAGCGAACGCTGTCGGAGTGATTCCAAACCATGAAATTCACCGATCTTTTTATCCGCCGTCCCGTCCTCGCACTGGTGGTCAACCTCGTGATCGTTATTGCCGGGTTGCAGGCAATCCGATCGCTCAACGTCCGCCAGTACCCCCGCAGCGAAAACTCGGCGGTGACCGTTACCACCGTCTACGTCGGCGCCAGTGCCGACCTGGTAGCCGGATTTATCACCACGCCGCTGGAGCGCGCCATCGCGGCGGCCGACGGCATTGATTATATCCAGTCGCAAAGCAGTCTGGGAGTTTCGACCATCACCGCCCGCCTGAAGCTCAACTACGATCCCATCAAAGCGCTCTCGGAAATCAGTTCCAAGGTAGACCAGGTCCGCAATGACCTGCCCCCGGAAGCCGAAGTGCCCGTCATGAATGTCGAGTCGGCCGACACCCAGTTCGCATCGGCCTATCTCAGCTTCACGTCCGATGTTTTAAAGCAAAATGAAATCACCGATTATCTCGTCCGCATCGTCCAGCCAAGACTTTCAGCCGTTGACGGTGTGCAGCGCGCCGATATCCTCGGCGCCCGAACCTTTGCCATGCGCATCTGGCTCAAACCCGACCGCATGGCCGCGTTCAACATCAGCCCGGTTCAAGTACGCCAGGCCCTGGCTGCCAACAACTACCTCGCCGCCGTCGGTCGTACCAAAGGTTCTCTCGTTCAGGTCAACCTGACCGCCAACACCGACCTTAACTCCGTAAAGGAATTCAAACGTCTCGTCGTCCGCCAGCAGGACGGTGCCACGGTGCGACTGGAGGACATCGGCGATGTGGTGCTGGGCGCGGAGGATTACGATGCGGAAGTACGCTTTTCCGGACAGACCGCAGTATTTATGGGCATTTGGCCGCTGCCCAACGCCAATTCGCTGGACGTGATCCGCCGGGTGCGCACCGAGATGGCCCGGGTCCAGAAAGATCTGCCCAGCGGGATGCAGGCGCGGGTGGCCTACGATGCCACCACCTACATCGAGAACGCCATTCACGAAGTGCTCAAAACCCTGAGCGAAACCCTTCTTATCGTCATCATCATCATCTTTTTGTTCCTCGGCTCGCTTCGATCAGCGTTCATTCCGGTGGTGGCCATTCCCTTGTCCCTCATCGGTGCGGTGTTTCTGGTACAGGTGTTCGGCTTTACCATCAATCTGCTCACACTGCTGGCCATTGTGCTGTCCGTGGGGCTTGTGGTGGATGATGCCATCGTGGTGGTGGAAAACGTCGAGCGACACCTGAGTCTGGGTCGCTCCCCCCTTGACGCCGCCTTGCTCGGCGCCCGCGAACTCGTCGGTCCCATTATCGCCATGACGGTGACACTGGCGGCCGTCTATGCTCCCATCGGTTTACAGGGTGGTCTCACCGGCGCGCTTTTCCGCGAGTTTGCCATCACGCTGGCGGGCGCGGTCATCATTTCAGGAATCGTTGCCCTTACCCTCTCGCCCATGATGTCGTCCAAGATGCTGAAACCCGGGATGGCGGAGCGCGGATTTTCAGGAAAAATTTCACGTAATTTCAATCGATTCCGTGAATTCTACGGCCGCCTGCTCGACACCACCCTCAACGCCCGGCCGGCCGTATATATGGTGTGGATCGTTGTGAGCCTCCTGACCATCCCCATGTTCACCATGTCCCCCAAGGAACTGGCACCCACCGAGGATCAGGGCGTCATTTTCGGCATCATCGAAGCGGCGGCCAATTCCTCTCTCGACCAGAACAGCCGGTATGCCGCAGCGGTCAACCGGGTTTTTCTCGGCGAGCCCGTGTTTAAATTCAAAAGGGACCTCGGTCGTACCGGAAGGAAACTTTCCTGATTTTTGCACTTCTATTTTATAGTTCATCAGTTCAACAGGTTTGATGGAATTATAAAATGC
>JARROL010000406.1:0-2316 GCA_037383965.1 Desulfobacterales bacterium
TCCATCAGTATGATCGCTAAAGCACTGGGCTGGAAGATCGACAAGATCGAACAAACCCGCAATCCGATCATTTCCAAGGTCCACTGGGAAACCGAGTTCGTGAAAATCGAACCCGGCCTGACCGCGGGTTGCACGCACACGGCTAAGGGTTACATGGACGGCAAACCGGTCATTCACCTGATACACCCCCAGCAGGTTCACCCGCACCTGGAGGACGTTAAGACCGGAGACTATATCGACATCAAGGGCGAGCCGAACGTCAACTTTTCCAGCGGTCCCGAAATACCCGGCGGCATCGGCACGATCGCTTTGGCGGTCAACATGATTCCCCAGGTGGTCAGCAGTCTTCCGGGACTGAAAACCATGGCGGAGCTTCCGGCTCCGGCGGCCATCATGGGCGATGTGCGGCAACTGATCGAGGACCGGAAATACGGTGTGTAAATCAGGCGTGTTGGAATCCAGGAGTAATCGAGTTATGGAATCCGCCGTATTCGGTCTTCTTTTCAATCCGCCATCTCTCGATTGTGCTATAATTCTAACCAAAAGTCAGAATAACATCCAAATATAGGTTTCGTGTATCACACATGAGGGGGAACAATGACGGAACACGCTGTAAAAAACACATGGGTCGAAATCGGCGGCGTCGTGCTTCAAAAAGACGAACGCGCGCCGAACCTGCCCGATGATACCAAACAAGTCCCTTTGGAAATGCGGGTGAAGGGATTCCTGCTTCATGATGCTGGAATAGGCAGGGAAGCCGATATCGTCACACTCTCGGGACGCACGGTCAGGGGCACACTTACCGGCATCAACCCGGAGTACGCCCATATGTTCGGCCGTCCGATTCCCGAACTGTCTCCAATAGCCGGAGAGATTCGGGCGATTCTCCGGGAAAGGAGGAAGACGTCATGATGACGGATTCCTATAAAGCGATAATGGATCAAAAAGCAGACATCATGCGCTCCTCGGTCGGCATCGACTATGAGAAATACACCACCGGACCGCTCTCTTTCGATTACGAGGCCATGCTCAACGACACCGGTTACGACCTGGATGCCATCCGCGATATCCAGGGCCGTTCTGCTGTGGGCAACACGCCGCTGGTGGAACTGAGGAATTTGACCGAACTCGTCCGCACCGTGTCCGAACCGGGCAAGGGCGCGCGGCTTTTCGTCAAGGACGAGGCCGCCAATCCGTCGGGTTCCTTCAAGGACCGCCGGGCGTCTCTTTCGGCCTTCGAGGCCAAAAAGAAAGCTTACAAGGGGATCGCGGCGGCAACCAGCGGCAACTATGGCGCCGCCGTGGCGTCCCAGGCCGCCAAGGCGGGGCTGGGGTGCATCATCGTGCAGGAAGCCTTTGACAGCCACGGGATCGCCCAACCGGAGATCGCCGAAAAGACACGCGCCTGCGAAGCCTATGGCGCCGAAGTTGTCCGGTTGTCTGTGGGACCCGAACTCTTTTACTATTTCCTCATCGTTTTGAAGGAAACCGGGTATTTCAACGCCTCCCTGTATACACCCTATTCCATCCTGGGCATCGAAACACTGGGATACGAACTGGCCATGCAGGTGAAAGCGCGCGAGGGGCGGTTTCCGGATGTGGTGATGGCCACCCATGCGGGCGGCGGCAATGTGACCGGCACGGCCCGGGGGCTGATCAAGGCCGGGGCGGCCGATACGCTGATGGTGGCCGCTAGTGTGGATCTGTCCGGTCTTCACATGGCCTCGGACCGGGATTTCAACCGCAAGTCTTTCACCACGGGCCATACCGGATTTTCCGTCCCATTCTCCACCTGGCCGGACCGGGCGGATGTTCCGAGAAACGCGGCCCGGTCTCTCCGTTATATGGACCGGTTCGTCACGGTGACCCAGGGCGAGGTGTTCTACATGACGGAAGCCCTGGCGGCCATCGAGGGCATGGAAAGAGGCCCGGCCGGAAACACGTCTCTTGCCGCAGCGTTTGCCATCGCGCGGGAAATGGACCGGGAACACATCATCGTCGTTCAGGAGACCGAATACACCGGCGCGGGCAAACACCCGCTGGGCCAGTTGAACCTGGCCAAAAAAATGGGCATCGACGTCCGCCGGGGAGATCCCAGGGAAAACCGGCCGGGAAAAGCCATCGTCATCCCGGAACATCCGTCCCAGATCAAACCGGTCGAAATGAATCTGGATCGAATCCGGCGCTCCTATTTGCGAAACGCCCTGGACTCGCTTCCGGATGGAGAGGATGTCACAGAGACGGATATTGCGTTTCTGGTCGCCGAAACAAAATCAGACGAAACCTATGTCAGGGAGGCCATCGAGTCCCATGAAA